>RECO01000202.1 GCA_007694015.1 Geminicoccaceae bacterium | reverse complement strand
CCCCCCCCCCCCGGGGGCCCCGCGGGGGGATGTGGCAATGGGGCGTAACGGGGGGGGGGGCGGGGCGCCCCGGCCCCGCCAGCCGTTTCCGCTCGGGGGTTTCGAAGGGGGCCAAACGCCCCCTTCCCCTTCCTTGACCGCTCTTCCCGCGCTCCGTCCGGCGTCTCCCATCGCCAAGGTTTCGCGGTTTGGGCTATGTTACGGCAATGCGCCGTCCACGCCGAGGGCGCGCCGTGCCATCCTGCAGGCGACAGGACCAAGGTCGCCGTCAGCCGTGGCTGGACTGGCCATCTTCCGTTCGGTTGCTCGCGACGATCATGGCCGCGACCAGCTCGGAGGGCTGCTGGTCGGCGAAATAGCCGCTTTGGTGCAGCGCCAATGCCACGGCGCGGATGGCTTCCAAACGCGACCGCCCGCCGCCGGTGGCGATGACGCGACGCTGGCCGTTATCGCGCTGACTAGCGACCCGCCAGCGCCAGTCGCCCTTCGAGCGGGCCTCGACCACGGCTTCGAACGCCGGGCAGACGAAGCGCAGGCCCTCCAGGCCAGGCGGCGCGACCAGCTTTACCCATCCACCGTAGAGACAGGCACGGGGGTCGGTTCCACAAAGGGCGCAGCGGACGCGTTTCGGCTGATGACCTGTCATGAGTCGAAACCCTTGGCGAAAGAAACGCGCGCGTCGGGCAAAGGATGCAGGCGGGTTAAAACCCGGGCGTTGTATCAAAGCGCGAATTAGGATTCAATGCCTGTTTTGCATCGACTTCCTGCCGACACCGTTCCCACGGCGGCGACAGACGCTATGTGTGGGGGGTGCGGTTTCGAGGAGTTGCCATGACGATCGCGTTCGCGTTCGACAACAGCTATGCCCGGCTGCCCGACCGGTTCTACGCGCGTCTGGCACCGACGCCGGTGGCGGCCCCGGCACTGGTCAAGCTGAACGTGCCACTCGCCCGGTCCTTGGGGCTGGACCCGGCGGCGCTCGCGAGCCCGGCGGGCGTGGCCGTGCTCGCCGGCAATGCGGTGCCGCCGGGCGCCGACCCGCTCGCCATGGCCTATGCCGGTCATCAATTCGGCAGCTTCACCCCGCAGCTGGGTGACGGCCGCGCCATTCTCCTGGGCGAGGTGGTGGCCAGCGACGGCACCCGCCTGGACGTGCAGTTGAAGGGCTCGGGTCCGACCCCGTTCTCGCGCCGCGGCGACGGCCGGGCGGCGCTCGGCCCGGTGCTGCGGGAATACGTCATCAGCGAAGCGATGCACGCCTTGGGCCTGCCGACCACCCGCTCGCTCGCGGCCGTGACCACGGGCGAGCCGGTGTTGCGCCAGCAGGTGCTGCCGGGTGCCGTGCTGACGCGGATCGCCCAGAGCCACATCCGCGTCGGCACCTTCGAGTGGTTCGGCTCGCGCCAGGACCTGGACGCCCTGCGCACTCTCGCCGACTACACCATCCAGCGGCTCGCCCCCGAGGCCGCGGCGGCGGCCAACCCCTACCGCGCGCTGTTGGACGTCGTCATCCGCCGCCAAGCCGAGCTGATCGCCCGCTGGCTCGGCATCGGCTTCATCCACGGCGTGATGAACACCGACAACATGGCGCTCAGCGGCGAGACCATCGACTACGGCCCGTGCGCCTTCATGGACGCCTACGACCCGGCCACGGTCTACAGCTCGATCGACGAGATGGGGCGCTACGCCTTCGCCAATCAGCCGCGCATCGCCAACTGGAACCTCGCCCGCCTCGCCCAGGCGATGCTGCCGCTGCTCGCTGGCGACGAGGACCAGGCGCTGGCCGAAGGTCAGGCCGCCGTCGACGCCTTTCCCGAGCAGTTCCAAGCGGCGTGGCAGCGCGTCTTTCGGGCCAAGCTGGGCCTCGCGCGCGCCGAGGAGGGCGACGTCGGCCTGATCCACGAGTTGTTGACCCGGATGGCCGAACAACGGGCCGACTACACCAACACGTTCCGCGCCCTGGCCACGGGCGACGGCAGTGCGGCGCGCGGCGAGTTCGAAGAGCCGAGCGGCTTCGATGCCTGGTATGCGGAGTGGCGCCGGCGGCTGGAGCGCGAGGACGGCGAGCCGGCGGCGCGCATGCGCACGGCCAACCCGGCCGTGATCCCGCGCAACCACCAGGTCGAACGCGCGCTCGGCGCGGCCGAAGCGGGCGACCTCGCCCCGCTGGATGCCCTGCTCGGCGCGCTGGCCGATCCCTATGCCGAGCCGGCGGACCCGAGCTACACGCGCCCGCCCGCACCGCACGAGGTCGTCCGCGCCACGTTCTGCGGGACCTGACGCGCAGCGACCGGTAAGGGATCGGCGGGGGAAACGGCTTTACAAAAGGTGAACCGCGCCGCATGCCGCGTGGCGCGGCCGACACCGACCGGGCTGCGGTGCGGCCACGTCGTGCCGTTCGATTGTTGGGTTTTCGATGCTCGAAGCGCTGATCAACGGCCTCTTCATCCTGCTGGATCCGTTCCGGCTGATGATGCTCTGCACGGGCGTCGTCATCGGCATCGTCGTCGGCATTCTGCCGGGCCTCGGCGGCTTGATGGGCATGGCGTTGGTCTTGCCGTTCATCTTCGGCATGGACCCCTTCGCCGGCATTGCCTTGTTGATCGGCATCGCCGCCGCCGTGCCCAGCGCCGACACCTTCCCCTCGGTGCTGATGGGGATACCGGGCTCGTCGGGCTCGCAGGCGACCATCATGGACGGCTATCCCTTGGCCCGCAAAGGCGAGGCGGCGCGCGCCCTCGGTGCTGCCTTCAGCGCGTCGTTGATCGGCGGGCTGATCGGGGCTTTGGCGCTCACGGCGCTGGTGCCCTTCGCGCGGCCGATCGTGCTGGCCTTCGGCACGCCGGAGCTGTTGATGCTCACGCTGTTGGGCTTGTCGATGGTGGGGGTCCTCTCGGGCAACCGCCCCTTGGCCGGCATCCTCGCCGCCGCCATGGGCCTGTTGCTCGGCACGGTCGGCGGCGCACCGGTCGCCCCCGAATACCGCTTCACCTTCGGCGAGCTCTATCTCTACGACGGCTTCTCGCTCGTGGTCCTGGCGCTCGGCCTCTTCGCGCTGCCCGAGATCGTCGATCTTTTGGCGCGCGGCGGGGCCATCGCCGAGCGGGCACCGGGCCTCGGCGCCGGCTGGATGCAGGGTGTGCGCGACACCCTGCGGCACAAATACCTGGTCGTCCGGCACTCGCTGATCGGCATCTTCATAGGATTTCTGCCGGGCATGGGCAGTTCGGTGATCGACTGGCTGAACTACGGCTACGTGGTGCAGACCAGCCGCGACCGCTCGCAGTTCGGCAAGGGCGACATCCGCGGCGTGATCGCGCCCGAGAGCGCCAACAACGCGCGGGAAGGCGGCGTGTTGATGCCGACGCTGCTGTTCGGCGTGCCCGGCTCCAGCGCGATGGCGCTGTTCCTGGGTGCTTTGTTGATCTTCGGCATCCAGCCGGGGCCCGCGCTGCTCCGCGACCAGCTCGATCTCGTCTTCGTCATCATCTGGAGCCTGGCGCTCGCCAACGTCATCGGCACGGGCCTCTGCCTGTTGCTGAGCCGGCCGATCGCCACCCTCACCTTCGTGCCGTTCCACTACATCGCACCCGTGGTGATCGTGATCGTCATGATGGGGGCTTATCAAGAGACCCGGCATTGGGGCGACCTGATCGCGCTGTTCGGCTTCGGGCTCCTCGGCTGGGTGATGAAGCGGGTGGGAATGCCGCGCCCACCCCTGCTCATCGGCTTCATCCTGAGCGGCCTGACCGAGCGCTATCTGTGGATGAGCTACAATCTCTACGACTGGGACTGGCTGTTCCGGCCGATGGTGATGGCCATCGCCGCCCTCATCGTCGTCCTCGTCGCGAGCGGGATCCTGTTGAAGCGGCGCCACCAGCGCGAGCTGTCGCACAGCGAGCCGGAAGAGCGCCCGTGAACGAACGGCTCGCCCGCCGCCTGATCGACTGGCTGCCGACCGCGGTGGTCGCAGCCTTCCTCCTGATCGGCCTCTACGTCGTCTGGACCGTGCAGGGCTATCGCCTGTTGGGCGCGCGGCTCTTTCCCGAATTCGTCGGCATCGCCGCCGCCGTGCTGGCTGCGGCCGAGCTGATCCGCCAAGCCATCGTCCGCCTGCGCGGACCGAGGCCGGCCGCCACGCCGGACTTCAGCGATCTGGCGGGCGAAGCCGGCGACCGCGAGCCCGCCTTCTACCGGCGCGGGCTCACCGTGTTCGCCTGGATCGCCCTGCTCTACCTGCTCACCCTTGCCATCGGCTTCGTCCTCGCCGTGCCGCTCTGGATCGTCGTGCTGCTCCGCTTCGTCTACCGCACGCCCTGGCTGCCGACGCTCGCAACGGCGGCGGGCCTGGTCCTGTTGATGGCCACCCTGCAAATCACGCTCCGCGTGCGCCTGCCCCTCGGCTATACGGGCATCAGCTTCATGTAGCGGACGCGGCTGATCCGTTAAAAAAGCAAGGGCTAGTGCAGCGGCGCAGTCGGACGAATCACGTCCGACTGCGCCAAAGCTGCACGATTCCATGGAGTTAGTGCATCAACGGCGCATCCGGAGCGGAACGCTCCGAATGCGCCTGTGCACTAGGGGGCTTTTCGGTTGGGCTGACCTTCCCGCATCCCGCACCCCCGCCCGGCCACCCACAAGTGTACGATGCCATGGGCGGCCGGGCGGGGGAGAGGGATGGCCCGTGCGCTACCTAACCGGGAAACGCTCTAGAACCCCCGACCAGCGGCGCTGCCGCTGGACCGAAGGGAGGGCGACGGCGGCTTTTGACGATCTTGCGGCGCCGGGCGTTTGCGGGCATGGCTGCATGGCAGACTGTTTTTGCGGTGCAACATGTTGGAATTGGCAGCGGCGAACCTGCTTTCGCCGATGGTGCTCTTCTTCGTGCTGGGCCTGATCGCGGCCTTGGCGCGGGTCGACCTCTCCTTTCCCGAGGCGATCGCCAAGGGGCTGGCGCTCTATTTGATCGTCGCCATCGGCTTCAAGGGCGGTGCCAGTCTCGCCGGCCACGGGCTCGATGCCGGCTTGGTGCTGGCGCTGCTTGCGGGCTTCTTGCTGTCGGCGCTGTTGCCCGTCATCGCCTTCGCGCTTCTGCGGCTCACGACGGCACTGCCGGCGGTCGAAGCCGCCGCGGTGGCGGCGCATTACGGCTCGATCAGCATCGTCACCTTCGTCGCCGCCACCCAAGCCGTCACCAGCCTGGGGCTGACCTTCGAAGGCTACATGGTGGCCGTCGCGGCGGTGATGGAAGCGCCCGCGATCGTGACCGCACTGATCCTGGCCCGGCGCGGCGGCGGCGCCAGCGACGGCGAAACCGATTGGCGCGAGGTGGCGCTCAACAGCTCGATCGTGCTCCTCGGCGGTGCCTTCGCCATCGGCGTGATCACCGGGGAAGAGGGGCTCGCCACCGTCGCCCCCTTCATGATCGACCCGTTCCAGGGCGTGCTGTGCCTGTTCCTGCTCGACATGGGGCTCGTCGCCGGCCGCGGCCTCGTCGCCAATGCCCGCTTCCTGGGCCCACGGGTGGTCGCCTTCGGTTGCTACATGCCCTTGGTGTCGGCGCTCATCACCGCCCTCTTCGTCCCGTTCATCGGCCTCAGCCCCGGTGGCGCCGCCCTGCTCATCACCCTCTCGGCCAGTGCCTCCTACATCGCCGTGCCGGCGGCGATGCGCCTCGCCTTGCCGGAAGCGCGCCCGTCGATCTACTTGACCCTTTCCTTGGGCGTCACCTTCCCGTTCAATCTGACGGTAGGCATTCCCCTCTACGTGGCACTCGGAGGCTGGTTCACATGACGGCTTTGGACGGCTTCCATCTGGTGCCGCACAAACGGGTCGAGGTGTTGATCGACGCCGCCGTGCAGCCGCGCCTGGTGCGGCGGCTGGAAGGGCTGGATCACGTCGCCTTCACCGTGCTGCCGGCCATGGCCGGCCAAGGCAGCCAGGGCGCTTGGAACCGCGAGGGCGGGCTCGGTGCGGCCGGTCGCTACACGCGCGTGATGTGCGAGGTGGAGCCGGACAAGCTCGACGCGCTGTTGGCGCTGATGACCGACCTCGTCCACAACGGCACCGCCCATGTCAGCGTGTTCGACATGACCATCCTGCGCGAACGGCAGGGCTGAGCGCTCAGAGCAGGGTCTTGGCCAACAGGCCGTGGATGCCCTTGTTGCCGTCGACCAACTGGGTGACGCGGAAATCGGCGGCGAGGCTCGCCAGGACATAGGCCTCCTCGCGCCGGAGGCCGGTTCGCTCGACGATCAAGCGGACCATGTCGCGCACCGCCGTCTTGGCGGCGTCGTCGAGGTCCTCGTCGAAACCCATCGAGATCAGATGATCGGCCGTTTCGGCGAAGGGCCGCTCGATCCGCATGTCCTTGCGCGCAGTCAAGCGGAAGCGACCGGTGAGGGCCGTTTCCAACGCCGTGATGCAGACCTCGCCGTCGCCCTGGCAGCCATGGCCGTCGCCGACCGAAAACAACGCCCCCTCGGTGAAGACGGGGAGGTACAGCGTGGCCCCGGCGCGCAGTTCCTTGTTGTCCATGTTGCCGCCGAAGGCGCGCGGCTCGTTGGTGCCGATGCGCCCCCAATGCGGCGGCGGTGCGGTCGCGATCACGCCGAAAAACGGATCGAGCGGGATCTCCTTGCCCCAAGGCAGCCGGGCCGTGTGGCGGTCCAGATCGATCCGGCTGTGAAACCGCTCGAAGGTGTCGAAGTCCTCGGGCAACGTGCCGCGCAAGGGCCTGATCTTGGTCACGCCCCAGGGCTGGCGTGGCGCGGAAGCCAGAATGTCGACCTGGAGCACGTCGCCCGGCTCGGCACCCTCGACGTGGACCGGGCCCGTCATCACGTGCGCGGTCGGCCCCTTCTTGGCCAAATGCGCGTCGAGGACCGGCCGGTGCTCGGGCAAGACCAGCGACGCATCGGCGGGGAGATCGTCGAGATCTCCCGCCGGCAACGCCTCGATGGTGACCACATCGCCGCTCGCCACCCGCAGCACCGGCGGCGTGGCGGCATCGAAATAGCCCCAGAAGACCGTCTCGGGCGTGGCGTTCAAGTGGTGCTCGGTGGCCATCGCCCGCGGTACTCCTGATGGTTCTTGGTTACGAGGTGAGCCACTCCCAGGCGTCCTGGATGGCTTGCACCGCATTCTCATAGGCCTCGACGGTCGCGTCGACCAGTGCGTCGAATTGCGTCTCGGTGGCTTCCTGCAACTCCTCGACGTCGGCCGCGATCTGGTCGCGCTGTTCGATCAACGCATCGCGCCGCTCGGCCCATTCCTCCTGCGCCGCGTCGGTCGCCTGCTCGGCCCGCTGGTCCAGCACCTCGATGCGCCGATCGAGGTCCTCGATCAATGCCTCACCGGCGGCGATGGTGGCCTCCCGCTCGTCCTCGGTCGCCTCTTGGAAGGCCTCCCAGCTCTCGGCCACCCACTCGTTGAAGGCCTCCCAGCCCGGCTGTTCGTCGGCCTGGGCGACGGGTGCGAGTGCGATGGCGGAGGCAAAGAGGCCGATGGCGAGATGGTAGCGCCAGGGATGGATCCGCATGTCATCGTTCCTCTGCAATGTGGATACTCGTTCAATCCCAGGGCAGCGGCAGGGTTCCGTTCGCTCGAGCACTCGGGCCACGCTTCCGTCGTCGGGCGGGCTCGTCTACTCTACCGGGCAAGCTAATTTGGGGGAGCGCCCCCTGCCAACGTGCTGCCGCGGAGACCGCCCATGAACGCTCAACCCGTGCCGAAGCCCGAAGCAACCGCCAAGCCGGCTACCTTCGACTGGGCCGACCCGTTCCACTTCGAGGAGCAACTCTCGGACGAGGAACGGATGATCGCAGAGGCGGCACGGGACTACGCGCAGGAAAGGCTCCTCCCGCGCGTGACCGAGGCCTACCGCCACGAGCGCTTCGATGCCGAGATCATGCAGGAACTCGGCGCCCTCGGTCTGCTCGGCTCGACCATCCCGGAGGACTATGGAGGCGCCGGCGCCTCTTATGTCGCCTATGGCTTGATCGCGCGCGAGGTGGAGCGGGTCGACAGCGGCTACCGCTCGGCGCTTTCGGTGCAGTCGTCCCTCGTGATGTATCCGATCTACGCCTATGGCGACGAGGCGCAGCGCAAGAAGTGGCTGCCGAAGCTCGCCACCGCCGAGATCGTCGGCTGCTTCGGCCTCACCGAGCCCGACTTCGGCTCCGATCCGGCCGGCATGATCACGCGCGCCAAGAAGGTCGACGGCGGCTATCGCCTGTCGGGGGCGAAGAACTGGATCACCAACAGCCCGATCGCCGACATCTGCATCGTCTGGGCGAAGTCCGAAGCCCATGGCGGCAAGATCAAGGGCTTCATCGTCGAGCGCGGCGATCCGGGCCTGGCGACGCCCAAGATCGAGGGCAAGATGTCGATGCGCGCTTCGATCACCGGCATGATCCAGATGGACGAGGTGTTCGTCCCCGAGGAAAACCTCCTGCCCAACGTCGAGGGCCTGAAGGGGCCCTTCGGCTGCCTCAATCGCGCCCGCTTCGGCATCGCCTGGGGGGTGTGGGGTGCGGCCGAAGCCTGCTGGCACGCAGCGCGCCAATATACCCTCGACCGCAAGCAATTCGGCCGCCCCCTGGCCGCCAACCAGTTGATCCAGAAGAAGCTCGCCGACATGCAGACCGAAATCGCCCTCGGCCTGCAATCGGCGCTCCGCTGCGGCCGGCTGATGGACGAAGGCCGCCTCGCACCCGAGGCCATCTCCCTCATCAAGCGCAACGGCACCGGCAAAGCACTCGACATCGCGCGCATGGCGCGCGACATGCACGGCGGCAACGGCATCGTCGACGAGTACCACGTGGTCCGTCACATGATGAACCTGGAGACGGTGAACACCTACGAAGGCACCCACGACATCCACGCCCTGATCCTCGGCCGCGCCCAAACAGGCCTGCAGGCGTTCTCGGCGGGTTGAACGCATCAGGGGTGCTCGCGACGGGCCTCCTCCGTCGCGCCCCCGAGCGTCGCCGCTCGCTACGCTCAGCGCATCAAGAGGGCGTGGGCCCAGCCGCCGACGAGGCAGACGACCACGCCGGCCGTGAGCGGGACGCGGAGCAGCGGATACCAGGTGGGCGCCGCGTCCTGGCGGACGAGCTTGAAGTCGACCCAGATGACCAAAAGAAACGCGAGGATCAGCGCGGGATACTGCCAGGGAAACGGCCCCATGGCGCCGAACCAGGCGATCAAGGGCGGCGCTACCGACTGGCTCAACACCCGCCACGTCGTGCCGTCGTCGAGCGGCTTGGCAATGCCGAGCCCCCACTGCACCCCACCCATGAAGCTGACGATGACCAGGCCGTAGCCGATCAGCGCCGCGTGCAGGAAACCCGCATAAACCAACGGCAAAATCCACAGGCCTACGCTGATCAGGATGAAGGGGATGAGCCCGGCATAACCAAGCAGACGGGCAGCACGCGGGACGACGGGGTCGGTCATGGGCACGACTTTCGCAGCGGGGAGAAAGGAAGGGAAGGGGGCTTTTGGCCCCCTTCGACCCCCGACCGACGGCTGACGCCGTC
>RECO01000235.1 GCA_007694015.1 Geminicoccaceae bacterium | reverse complement strand
GTCGCAGGTGACGTAGACGTCGGGCAGGAAGTGCATCTCGATCTTGATGACGCCGTCGCCCTGGCAGGCCTCGCAGCGCCCGCCCTTGACGTTGAACGAGAAGCGCCCCGGCCGATAGCCCCGCGCCCGCGCCTCCGGCAGGCCCGCGAACCAGTCGCGGATCGGTGTGAAGGCGCCCGTGTAGGTCGCCGGGTTCGAGCGCGGCGTGCGGCCGATCGGCGACTGGTCGATGTCGACCACCTTGTCGATGCGGGCGAGCCCCTCCAGCCGGTCGTGCGCGCCCGGATGGGCCCGGGCACCGTGCAGGGCCTTCGCAATCGCCGGGTAGAGCGTATCGACGATCAACGACGACTTGCCGCTGCCCGACACGCCCGTCACGCAGGTGAAGGTGCCGAGCGGGATGCGCGCGGTGACGTCCAGGAGGTTGTTGGCCCGCGCCCCCTCGAGAGTGAGCCAATGCGTCTTTTTCGGCTTGCGGCGCTGCGCCGGCACCGGAATGGCACGGTGCCCGGCCAGATACTGTCCGGTCAGGCTTTCGCTTCGGGCCATGACCTCGTCGGGCGTGCCCTGGGCCACCACCATGCCGCCGTGGACGCCCGCCCCCGGCCCCATGTCGATCAGGTGGTCGGCCTGGCGGATGGCGTCCTCGTCGTGCTCGACCACGATGACGGTGTTGCCGAGGTCGCGCAGGTTCTGCAGCGTCTCGAGGAGGCGGTCGTTGTCGCGCTGGTGCAGGCCGATCGAGGGCTCGTCGAGGACGTAGAGCACGCCCGTGAGCCCCGAGCCGATCTGCGAGGCGAGGCGAATGCGCTGGCTCTCGCCGCCCGACAGCGTGCCGCTGTCGCGCGCCAGTGTCAGATAACCGAGCCCCACCTTGACCAAAAAGCCCAGCCGCTCGTTGATCTCCTTGAGGATGCGCTGGGCGATTGCCTGGTCCTTCGCCCGGAGCTTGCCGTCGAGCCCCTGGAACCACCGAGCGGCGTCGTCGATCGAGAGCTGGGTGATCTCGCCGATGTGCCGGGCGTCGACCTTGACGGCGAGGGCTTCCGGCTTCAGCCGATGCCCGCCGCAGGCTTCGCACGGCGCGCTGGCGAGAAAGCGCCCGAGCTCGTCCTTCAGCCAAGCGCTGTCGGTCTCGCGCCAGCGGCGCTCCAGATTGGGGATCACCCCCTCGAACGGCCGCTCCACGTCGTAGGCCCTGAGCCCATCCTCGTAGCGCAGCGGGATCTTGGTCTTGCCGGAGCCGTAGAGGATCACCTCGCGCACCCGCTCGGGCAGCTCGCCCCAGGGCGTCGTCAGCTTCACGTCGAAGAAGGCGGCCAGGCTCTCCAGCGTCTGGGTGTAGTATTGCGCGGTCGAATTGGCCCAGGGCTCGATCGCGCCGTCCTTCAACGACCGCCTCGGCTCCGGCACCACCAGGTCCGGGTCCATGTAGAGCTTGCGCCCGAGCCCGTCGCAGACGGGGCACGCGCCGTAGGGGTTGTTGAAGGAAAACAGCCGCGGCTCGATCTCGTCGATGGTGAAGCCCGAGACCGGACAGGCAAAGCGCGCCGACAGGACCACGCTGCTCTTGCTGTCGGCGTTCTCGACGGTGAGCAGCCCGTCCGACAGCTCCAAGGCCGTCTCGACGCTGTCGGCCAGCCGCCCCGCACTCTCCGGGTCGATGACCAACCGGTCCACCACCACGTCGATGTCGTGCTTCAGCTTCTTGTTCAGCGCCGGCACCTCGTCGATCTCGTAGAGTTCGCCATCCACCTTCACCCGCTGAAAGCCGCGCCGCTGCAGATCGGCCAACTCCTTGCGGTACTCACCTTTCCGGCCGCGCACGATCGGTGCGAGCAAATACAGGCGCGCCCCGTCCCCTTCCTCCAGGATGCGGTCGACCATCTGCGACACCGTCTGGCTTTCGATCGGCAGCCCGGTCGCCGGCGAGTAGGGCACGCCCACCCGCGCCCACAACAGCCGCATGTAGTCGTAGATCTCGGTGACCGTCGCCACCGTCGAGCGCGGGTTGCGCGACGTCGTCTTCTGTTCGATCGAAATCGCCGGCGACAGCCCGCTGATCTGATCGACGTCGGGCTTCTGCATCAGCTCCAAAAACTGCCGCGCATAAGCCGACAGGCTCTCGACGTATTTGCGCTGCCCCTCGGCATAAATCGTGTCGAACGCCAAACTCGACTTGCCCGAACCGGAAAGCCCGGTGACGACCACCAGCCTGTGCCGCGGAATGTCGACATCCACCGCCTTCAGGTTGTGCTCACGGGCACCGCGCACGCGGATGAAGTCGTCCATGGTCCTATCCGAACGGAGAGAAGGTCGGCCAGGGCAGGGAACGGCGGGGGATGGGAAGGGGCCAGGGAAGGCTAGGGGGCTTTTGGCCCCCTAGGACCCCCGAGCGGTGGCTGGCGCCACCGCCACTTGGAAGTGGCGGAAGCGAAGGCGGGCAGCAGGGCTGCCCGGCGCGCCGGCGGCCCCCCCCCCCCCCGCGCCCGCCGGGGGTTCCAAAGGGGGCCAAAAGCCCCCTTTGCCTTCTCTTGCCGTACCCGCCCGCTCGCCCTACCGCACACCGCACCTTGATCCAAAGGTCATATATGCCGCACGGTCGGGCGTCCGACCAGGGGCGGTGCGGCGTGTCTTCAGCGGGCGTTCATGGCCTGGGCCTCAAGCGTCGGGTGCAACTTGGAGGGCCATGCCCATGCGTTCGATCTTGCTGTCTGCGGCACTGGTCGGCTCGCTCGTCCTGCCGGCGGCTGCGGCCACCACCGACCACTACGAGGTCGAAATGGAGATGCGGTTTCTCGGCATGAACGTGGGTAACGTTCGGCTGAGCGGGGCGGTGAACGAGACGACCGTCGACAGTCGCATGGACATCGCCACCGCCGGTGTGGTGCGATCGCTGACGGGCTTTCGCAGCGAGATCGTCGGCGTCGGCCGTCTCAACGGGACGGGTGACGTGCAGCCGGAGCGCTATGCGAGCTTCTACGAGACCCGGCGCGAGACGCGCGAGGTGCGGCTGGGCTTCGGGCCCGGCGGCGAAGTGGTCCACCTCGAAACGTTCAAGCGCGGCGAGCCGACGCCCGTGAACGTGCCGGAGGCGATGCGCGACGGCACCGTCGACCCGCTGTCGGCGTTCTTTACCATCCGCAACTGGCTGGCGGAGGTGCGCGAGGACGGGCAGGGGACCCGGACCTTGCCGATGTTCGATGGGCGGCGGCGCTACGACCTCGACGTGACCTATCTGCAGCGTCGGCCGGCGACGTTCGGCGGTGGCACGCCGGTTTTGGAGTTGCGCCTCGACGTCAAGCCCCTCGCCGGCTTCAACCAGGGCGAGGACGACGACAACCGGCGACGTTTGCACGTGCTGGTCAGCGACGACGAGCATTTGATCCCGCTGATCATCCGCACCGCGGCGATCGACGGGGTGGATGCGACGCTGCGCACCCGCCGCATCTGCGTCGACAACGGCACGCGGACCTGCCGCGACGTCCGTTACTGACGCGGTCGGCGCAGCGCGTTTTGCGTTGAGGTTGGGCTTCATCCATCCCGCACCCCCGCCCGGCCGCCCATGGCATCGTACACTCGTGGGCGGCCGGGCGGGGGTGCGGGATGGTCAAGCCTTTCGGAAAACGCGCTAGAGTTCGGCGTCTTCGGCGACTTTGCGGAGCACGGTCAGGACCGAAACGGCGCCGACCAGCCGGTCGTCCGGCCCCTCGGTCACCGGCATCCGCAACGCGCCGCCGCGCAGCAGCAACAGCGCCTCGCTGAGCGGTGTCTTCGGGTGCACGGTCGGAATGTCGTGGTCGATGAAGTCGCCCACGGGCCGGTCGAGATAGGGCCGCAGCCGGGCCACCAGATCCGGTATCTTTTCGTCTTCACGCGGGTTGGCGTGGGCGCCGACGAAGGCGCGGGCATTCGGCGGCAACAGGATTTTCGCGAGCTGGATGGCGCTGAATTCGCCGATGAAGCGGTTGTTCTCGTCGACCACGAGCACCGCCTGTATGTGCCGCTGTGCCATCAGGTCGATGGCTTCGCGCAGCTTGGCCTTGCGCTGGATCGCCGTTGGGTGCGTCTGCATGATGTCTTCGACGTACACGGCCGTTCCCTCGTATCGCCCATCCCTGAAGCGACTATGCAGTGCCGCCGCCGGGGCGGCAATGCGCCCTTCCGACGCCACCACCGCGTTTTGTATCACGGATAGCCTTGAAAGCCTTCGAGGCGATAGACGACCAGCGGCAAGGCGCGGTCGGCGTGGGTCTGGACCTCGGTGCGCAGCCACAACTCGGCCCGATCGAACCGGGCGGTGATCGCCGCCGGATCGCCGCGGCTCATGACCAACAAAAACCGCGCGTCCGCATCGTCGGGAAAGGCCGTCACCAGATCGAAGTGGTTGGTGATGCGGCCGTCGGGGTTCCACATGATGGCCCGTTCCAAGGGCCAGCTTGTGCGCTCCAACACGTTGGCCATCAGCATCCGGTCGGTCATCAAGAGCCAACGGTCGGGCTCGGCCGCGAGCAGCGGCGCCACCTGGTCGCCGATCTGGTCGACCCCGCGCAGCAGGCGGAACGGGTCCCAAAGCCGGCTCCACGCGGTCGGCTCGGGCTGGTTGGCGTGGGCGATGGCGACGATGGCGATCATCGCCGCCAGGTTGGTGCCGACCAGCCAGTGGGCGAGCCGACGGTGCTGCGTTCTCACCAGCCACGCCGCCACCGCCAGGGTGAAGCCGAGATAGACCGGTGCCGCCCAATTGGCGTTGGCGCGGTTCAGCCAAGCCTGGGTCGCGATGATGAGGAGCAGCGGCAGGCCGAGGCCGAACAGGAGACGAAAGGCAGGCTCGCGCCAAGCCCAAGGGCGGCTCCAGAGCCAGACGAGGATGGCCGCGGCGATCGGCCCGAACACGCCGACCTGGCTGCCCAAGAACGCGCCGAGTTCGCCCGCCCGATCGGTCCAGGCGCGCGCGGCACCGACGCCGAGATTGGCGTTCTCGCCGAGGTGCGTGATGGTCGGAAAGCCGTTGAGCGCGTTCCAGACGAGGTTGGGCGAGACCGTGACGAGGGCGGCCGCCAAGCCCACCAGGACGCCACGCGTCGAACAGGCTTGGCGCCAATAGGGGTCGAAGGCCGCGATCAAGGCCACGGCCAAGACCCAGGCGATCATCGTGTACTTGCCGAGCAGGCCGAAACCGACGGCAAAGCCGATCAGGGTCCACCAGCCCAGATGCGCGCGGCTTCGGCGCTGGGCCCGGATCAGGGCGAGGGTGGCGAGCGCCCAGCCGAGCAGCATCGGCGGGTCGGTCGAGGCGAACATCGACGAGACGCTGATGGCCGGCGTTGTGAGGTAGACGAGGGCAGCGACCACGCCCACCTCGCGCTGGAACAAATCGCGGCCGATGGCGTAGAGGCAAAGCGCGACGCCCAGGTGCAGGACGAGCGTCGGCAGCCGCATCGCCCAGGCACTGGCCCCGAAAAGCTCGGTCGAAAGCCGCATCAACCACGGCAACAGCGGCGGCTTCGAGTAGTAGCCGCCCGCCGGATGCTCGCCGTAGAGCCAATATTGCGCCTCGTCGCCCGACAGCGGCAACGGGTCGAGCCCCGCATTGACCCAGAACCGGAAGACGGTCAGGGCAAGGACGAGGCCGAGCACGGTCCAAAGACCGAACAGGGGGCGGTCGGATCGGGTCAAGAGTGCAGCCGTGTTGGGGGGCTCGATCGATCAGAAGGGGATGTCGTCGTCGAAGCCGCCGGACGCGGGGCCGCTGCTGCGGCCGCCATAGTCGTCGTCGCGCCGACCGCTCATCTGCCGCCGCTCGCCGCCGCCTTCCATCATCGCCGAGCCGCCCTCGTCACGGCCGCCGAGCAGCACCAACTCGCCCCTGAAGCGGCTCAGCACGACCTCGGTCGTGTAGCGTTCCTGGCCGCTTTGGTCGGTCCATTTGCGGGTTTGCAGCTGGCCTTCCAGATAGACCGAGCGGCCCTTCTTGAGATAGCGCTCGGCCACGTCCGCCAGGTTCTCGTTGAAGATCACGACCCGATGCCACTCGGTCCGCTCCTGCGTCTCGCCGGTCTGGCGATCGCGCCACCGCTCCGACGTGGCGATGCTGAGCTGCACGATCTTCTGGTTGTTCTGGCTCATCCGCACCTCGGGATCGCGCCCGAGATTGCCCACCAAGATCACCTTGTTCACGCTGCCGGCCATGGCCCGTCACACCCCTCGCTTGCTGGCTCGACCATAGCGGTAGGCGGCGGTGCCGTCACCCT
The DNA here is from genome assembly GCA_007694015.1 of Geminicoccaceae bacterium. Lineage (GTDB taxonomy): Bacteria > Pseudomonadota > Alphaproteobacteria > Geminicoccales > Geminicoccaceae > RECO01. Next base: position 3,300 of record RECO01000235.1, on the reverse strand, counting down.
TCGGGCGCGCACCTGGACCAGGGCACTCAGCGCCGCCGTCGCTTGGGTCAGGGCCGAGGTCGCCACGTCCTGGGTGAGGACGTTCGGGTTGCCGGCGAGATCGCGCTCGGGCAGCGCCGGGTCGGGCGACCACCAAGCCCCGGTCGCCATCACCAAGGCGCCGGGCCGCACACCCGCATCGAGCCGTGCCGTGGCCAGGCAACGCCCGCGCACATTGACCAACTCCACCACCTGACCCTCGCCGATACCGCGCGCGCGGGCGTCGGCCGGGTTGAGGTGGACGGGCTCGGGCGTCGTCTCGTGCCCGCTCGCGGTCTGCGCCAGTTGGCTGTGCAGCCGGTAGGGCGGCTGGCGGGTGACGAGGTGCAGGGCACCAGCCGGCGCATCATCCGCCCCGAGCCATTCCCTTGGCGGCAGCCAGGCCGGGTGCGGCGGGCAATCGGCGAGGCCGAGGGCGGCGATGCGCTCGCTCCAAAGCTCGATCCGCCCGCTCGGCGTTGCGAGCGGTGCCCCTGCCGGATCCGCACGAAAGCCCGCCAACAGCACTTGGTCGCGGTCGGGTTCGGGCACGCGCCAGTGACCGGCCGCCCAAAAGGCATCGAAATCGGGCGCCTCCAGCCCCTCGGCCTGGGCCCGCGCCGCCGTCTCGGACCAAAGCCGGCGCAGCCACGTCGCCTCGCTGCGGTCGGCAGCGAACGATGCGGCACAGCCAAGACGCTCGGCCAGTTCGTTGAAGATCGCCCAGTCGTCGCGCGCCTGGGCCAAAGGCGGGATCAGCTGGGGCATGGCGAAGACGAACGGATCGCGGCCATTGCCGCCGATGTCGTTGCGCTCGGCGAAGGAGGTGGCCGGCAACACGATGTCGGCGCGCTTGGCGGTCGGTGTCCACCAGGGTTCGTGGACGATGACGGTCTCGGGCCTGGCCCAGGCGCGCGCCGCCCGGTTCACGTCCTGGACGTGGTGGAACGGGTTGCCGCCGGCCCAGTAGATCAGCCGGCAGTGCGGCAGCGTGACCTCGCCGCCCGCGAAGGGCAGGCTCGTCCCCGGCCGCTCCAGCATGTCGACCAGGCGCGCAACGGGAATGGCGCTGCGGCAGGGGTTCTCCAGGCTCGGCGACGCCGGCACGAAGCCTCGCCGGGCGCGCTGGCCGACCGCGTTCATCGAGCCGTAGCCGAAGCCGAACCCGCCGCCCGGCAGCCCGACTTGGCCCAACAGGCAGGCAAGCGCGATGGTCGCCCAATAGGGCATCTCGCCGTGCTCGGCCCGCTGCAACGACCAGGCGGCGGTAACGAAAACCCGCCGGGCTGCGATGACGCGGTCAGCGAGCGCTTCGAGCTGGGCCAGGGGCACGTCGGCAAGCCTCGCGGCCCAGGCCAGGGTCTTCGGCGTGCCGTCCGCCTGCCCCTCGACATAGGCCAAAAACCGCTCCGCCCCGACCGTGTAGCGCGCCAAGAACGCCTGATCCGCCCGCCCGCGGACGATCACCTCGTAACACAACCCCAAGAGAATGGCCGTGTCGCTGTTCGGCCGTGGCTGGATCAGCGCAGCGTCGAGCCAAGCGGGCGCGTCGTCGGCGATGGGGCTCACGACGACGAACCGGAGCCCCGCTGCCTTCGCCTGCCGGGTCCAGTCCGGCAGATCATGCCGCCCCGCACCGCCCGAGGTCACCCGCCAGTTCTTCGGGTTGAGCCCGCCGAACGCCAGCACCAACTCGCCATCGTCGACCAGGCTCGACCAAGGGGTGGCGAGGCTGGAGACGCTGGTGTGATCGCCCAAAACGAAGGGCAAAAAGCTCTGCGCCGCCCCCCAACTGTAATTGCCAACGCTGTCGGTGAAGCCGCCGGCCGCCGCCAGAAACCGGCGGAGCTGGCTGCGGGCGTGGTGGAAGCGGCCGGCCGAGGCCCAGCCATAGCTGCCGCCATAGATCGCCTCACCCCCGTAGCGGCTCCGGGTCGAGGCCAGGGCCTCGGCCACGAGGTCGAGCGCGGTCTCCCAATCCACCGGGACCATCCGCTCCCGCCCCCGTGCCGCACCGCTCGGGCGCATCGGTGCCTGCAGGTAACCTTCCCGCACGTGCGGTCGGTCGATGCGGTTGGGGGCGTGGACCATGGCCGGCAGCGCGCCGATCATCCGCGGATCGCCCCCGCTCCCCGGCCAGGGACGTGCCTGCACCAGCCGCCCCGCCGCCACCTCCGCCGTGAACGGACCCCAATGGCAGAGGCTGGCGAGGCGCCGGCTCACTCGGCGGCGAGGTCGGGCCGCGCGCGCAAACCATAAGCTCGGTCGATGCCGAGCCGGACGATGGCGTCGATGCCGGCTTGCAAGGCGTCGCCGCGCATCGGCTGCAACGGCTTGCGCAACGGCCCCGCCGGCAGCCCCAACACCCGCATCAAGGTCTTCACCGCCACCGGATTGATCGCCGTATAGGCGAAGTGGAGGATCGGCAGATTCTCCAAATACGCCTCACGGCAAGCGAAGGCATCGTCCGCCGAAGCCCAGGGCTTGGAGATGACCGCCATCTCGCGCGGGATCAGGTTGCCCGTCATGTTGGCCGTGCCATGGCCGCCCAAGGCCATGGTCGGGATCACCAGGCCGAGGTTCGGCGAACAGCAGCACATGATCGCCATGTCGGGCTTGGCCGCACAAACCTGCGCCACTTGCCCCACCCGCGTCGTGCTCTCCTTCGAGACCACCATGTTCGGGTGCTGCGCCAGCCGCAAAATGTCCGTCCAATGCAGGTCGGTCTTCACCCGCGGCGGGTTGTTGTAGAAGCCCATCGCCAAGTCACAGCTGTCGAACACCTCCAGCGCATAATCGACGATGGCCGCATTGTCGGCACAAATATACGAAGGGGCCGCAATGATCGCCCCGTCCGCCCCCTCCGCCTTGGCAAAGCGCACCATCTCGACGGTGCTCGCCGTATTGTTGCCGGTGCAGCCATAAAACATCTGCACGCCCTTGGGCTTCATCTTCACCGTCTCGCGGATGACCAGCCGCTTCTCGTCAGGGCTCAGCATCGACACCTCGCCGGTCGAGCCCATGATCAAGACCGCCCGCGTGCCGTTCTCGGCATGCCAGTCCAAAAGGGTGCGAAAACCCTCGAGATCGATCGACCCATCATGGTTCATCGGCGTCACCAACGCCACGAACGAGCCTTCCGGTTTCACATGCGCCACGCCTGCCCTCCTCTGCGCCTGGGGTCGGGGTGGGGGGGAGGAAAGGAAGGAAAGGAAGGAAAGGCTAGGGGACTTTTGGCCCCCTAGGACCCCCAGCAGCGGCGTTGCCGCTGCCACTTTTCAA
>RECO01000234.1 GCA_007694015.1 Geminicoccaceae bacterium | reverse complement strand
ACGGCGTTGTAGACCACGCCGAAGCCGATGACGAAGGCGAGCCCGGCATAGACGCTGATCATCACCACGATGTTGCGTTCCAAGGTCTCCTCCAGCTTCGCCAGCGAGTGGCGCTGCAGGGTCAAGGCGCCGAGCACGGGCGTCGTCTTCAAGGCGGCGAAGAAGGCGTCCTCCTCGTGCCGGTCGTAGCTGACGTGCACACCGTCGATCCTGGGGCCCTCGCGCAAAAGACGGTTGAGAGCCTGGAGGTCCATGTAGGCGCCGAGCCCCAGATATTGCTGGATGACGGCCGCAACCGGCACCTCCAGGGTCTCGAGGCGGCCCTCCATCACCTCCACCAGCAGCCGGTCGCCGGGTCCGATGGCGAGCAGGCCCGCCAGCATTTCGCTGAGGGCGAGGCCGACATCGGGCAGCACCACAGGGCGATGATCGGCGTCGATGACGCGGCTGAGATCGCCCGCTGGCGGCTTGCCGATCAAGCTCGTGCGCTCTTGGTGCTGGCCATGGTGGAGGCGCACCGGCACGGCTCGAAAGGGCTCCGCCTGGAGGACGCCCGGCAAGTTGGCCACGTCGAACAGCGCACGCTCGGGGCGGCTGTCGGCGAAGGTCAAGGTCGCGTGCTGGCGGTCGGCCTGGAAGAACTGCGCCTCGATCATCAGGTCGAGCGAATCGGTGGCGAACAGCGAGGCGATGAGCACGGCGATGGAGAGGGCGAGGCCGAGCGTGGTCAACGCCGCGCGTACCGGCCAGCGGGCGATGTTGCGCAGGCTCATGACCAGGGCCTGCGGGGCGTGGCGCAAGAGCCCGAACCGCGCCCGGAAGAGGTGGCGAAAGCGGGTCGGCGCCGGCGGGGCCATGGCCACGGCCGGTGCCAGCCGCACCGCCCCCCGGATCGCCTGCACGGCGCCGAGCAGCGCTGCTGCGAGGGCGGCCGAGGCCGCCAGCAGGAACACGTCGAACCGCTGGTCGAAGACGAGGAAGGGAAAGCGGAAGAACTCGCCGTAGAGCTGGGCCATGCCGCGGCCGAGCCAGAGGCCGACGATCCAGCCGAGCACGATGCCGACCAGGGCGATGAGGGCGACGAGCTTCAGGTAGTGCAGGGCGATGGCGACGCTGCCATAGCCCAAGGCCTTCAACAGGCCGATCTGCTCGCGCTCCAGCGCGATGAGGCGGCTCACCGTGATGTTCACGAGAAACGCCGCCACCGCCAGGAAGATCGGCGGCATGATCAAGCTGAGGCCGCGCAACTGCGTCAGTTCGGCGTCGAGGAAGGCATGGCTCGGCTGGTCGCTCCGGTCATAGGCGCCGGTGCCGCCATAAGGCGCAAGGATCCGGTCGATCTCGGCCATGACCTGCCCGGGATCGGCGCCGCGGGCGAGGCCGACGGCCAGGTGGTCGAAGGCACCGTCGAGGTCGAAGGTCTCGGCCAAGGCGCTGTAGGGCGCCATCACCACGGCGAAGCGGCGATCGTCCGGCACGAGGTCGCCGGGCCCGAGCGCATAGACGAATTCCGGGCTGAGCATGGTCCCGGCGATGACCAGATCGCGCTTGCGGCCGGCCATGATCGCGGCGAACCCGTCGCCCGGACGGAAGCCGTGGGCGTCGGCGAAGCTCTGGTTCACCAGCACCTCGTGGCGGCTGAGGGGCTCGGGCAGCCGGCCGCTGGTCAGGTGGACGCGGTTGAGGTCGGGGCGGGCGTCGTCGGGGAGCGAGACCAGGGCGGCGGTGGCGGGCTCGCGTTGGCCGGGCACGTCGAGGATCACCTGGCGCTGGATGCGCGCCTCCACCGCCCTGACGCCATCGATCAGCGCCACACGGTCGGCCGCCGCCAGGGGCGCGCGGGTGGCGTGGGCGAAGAGGTCGGCGAAGTGGTAGCGCTCGTAATAGGCGCTCCGCGTCTCCTCCAACGCGCGCTGCGCGCCGACGCCCAGGACCAAAACGGCGACACCGGCGCCGAGCACGAGGGCGATGGCGAGGCCCTGGCCCCAAAGCCGCAAGGCATCGCGCCAGAGCTTGCGGTCGAGGACGCTCACCAGCGCACCTCGCTCGGCGCCTTCAATGCCGTGTTGGTGCGGTCCTCCTGCACGCGGCCGTCGGCGAAACGGATGACGCGATGGGCGATCGCCTCGATCGCGACGTTGTGGGTGATGATGATGGTGGTCGTACCCAGTTCGCGGTTGGCTTCGGCGAGCGCTTCCAGCACCCGCACCCCGGTTTGGCTGTCGAGCGCACCCGTGGGCTCGTCGCACAGCAGGACCGCCGGGCGCTTGGCGATGGCGCGGGCGATGGCGACCCGCTGCTGCTCGCCGCCGGACAGCTGGGCCGGGAAGTGGTCCATGCGGTCGTCGAGCCCGACCCGCTCGAGCGCGTCTTCGGGCGCCATGGGTTCGCTGGCGATCTCCGTTACCAGCGCCACGTTCTCGCGCGCGGTCAGGCTCGGCATCAGGTTGTAGTGCTGGAAGACGAAGCCGACGTGCTCGCGCCGATAGCGGGTCAGGCCGGCATCGCTCTCGGCCGCCAGATCGACGCCCTCGAACCAGACCCGGCCGGCGGTGGCGCGGTCGAGCCCGCCCAGGATGTTCAACAGGGTCGACTTGCCGCTGCCGGAGGGACCCAGAAGGACGGTGAACTCGCCGCGCGGCAGCACCAAGTTGACGCCGCGCAAGGCCTGCACGGCGACGCTCCCCGTCCCGTAGACCTTGGTGACGCCCTCCAACCGAAAGAGCGATCGAGCTGCATCCGCCTGCGCCATGGCGCAGCTTAACCCGTCGCCGGGTGCATCCCAAGCGACGCGCTGAGGCAGGAATCCGCCAGAGCGCGCCTTTCATGCGTTGACAACACGGATCAGTCGCGTAGATGCCTCGGTGTCCGGCGCTCGCCGGGCTCTTTTCCTGGCCATGATCGAAGAAACCGATGGACAGCTGCTCTAGTCGCGTCCCGGCGACGATGCGTGCGTCGCGCTGGGACCTCCCCTTAGCCAGCTTGCCGACCCGGGGCCTCCGGGTGGGCCGTCCGACGCCCTAGGGCCATCGGCGGCGCACCTCCATGGCCGACCGCGGTCGGCCATGGAGGTGTGCCATGACGAAATCCCCCGACTACGACCGCCCGCTGGTTGCCGGCTGGCGCCTTGGCCCGATGACCGGGCGCCCGATCCTCTACTGGTATCGGGGCGAGGACGTGGCGGCGCCGCAACCGGTGCGGCCCGTCTCGACGCCGCTCCAGGCGCTCATCGCCACCCATGCCCGCGTCCGCGCCCTGGCGTCGACGCCGTCGCCCCGGCACGGCTGAGGGAGGCGGCCATGCGTCTGGTCGTTGCCGGCGGCAAGCACTTCGTCGACGTGGAACAGGCCGAGCGCGAGCTCGACCGCATCCATGCCCATCAGCCCCTCACCGTCCTGATCCACGGCGGTCACCCGCTGCTCGGCACCATGCTGGAGCGCTGGGCCCGCGAGCGGCGCATCGACGTCGTCCGCTACCCGCCGAATTGGCAGTATCTGGGCAACCGGGCCGAGGCGGCCCGCAACGCCTTCATGCTGACCGACAGCCGGCCGGACCTCGCCTTGGTGCTGCCGGGCGGACGCGATACCCGCGCTTTTGCCCGGACCGCACTCGGCATGGGCGTGCCTGTGGTCGCCGTCCGTGGCGAGGGCGACGAGCCTGGCCCGGACGCTTCGCCCTGGCAGGGCGACGACGTCGAACCCGCCCCGCCGGGGCGTCCGCAACTCCGCCTTTTGACGCTCGCTTGAAGACGGGCCCCGCTGGAGACAGCCGATGACGATGGATCTTCGCACCACTCGAGCGCACGTCGCCCGCAACGTCTCGGCGGCCACGCCCGCGCACCAACTCGACCACCTCTTCGCCCAGCTCGATCAGGCCGACCTGCCGACCCGCACGCGCCGTCTGGTGCAGGCGAGCGTCGACAAGAAGGCGAAGAAGCTGGTCGAAGAAGCGGCCGAGGTGGCCCTCGATGCGGCCCAGGGCTCGAGGCGCGGTGTCGTCCAGGAGAGCGCCGATCTGCTCTACCACCTGGCGGTGCTCTGGCACGAGATGGGGGTTCGCCCGGACGAGGTCTGGGCCGAGATGGAGGCCCGGGCCGAAGCCTATGGCATCGCCCAAAAGCTCGAAAAGTCGCTCGCCAAGCCGGCCCCCGCCGCCAAGGGCAAGCCGACACCCAAGGCCAAAAAGGCGAAGCGGGCGAGCTGACCCCACACCGTTTCCACCACCGACCGGGAGAACCAGACCCACCATGGACGACGACCCAAGTTCGCCGTCGGCACTGCCGGCGGCAAGCCAACCCAACCCCACCCATGCACCCCCGAGGGGAGCGGCCAGGCGCTGAGCCGAGGTCGTCTCCCGTCGACCCTTCCGGGAGACACGACCATGTCCACCGCCATCCACGTCAACGCGCTCCGCGCCTTTCTCGACAAGGACGACCAAGACAGCGCGCGGGTCGCCTTGCAGGCCCAGCATCCGGCCGATCTCGCCAACGACATGGGCGCCTTCACGCCGCCCGAAGCGGCCAAGCTCGTCATGTTGGTGCCCGACGCCAAGCGCGCCGAGGTGTTCGGCTATCTGCCGCCGGAATTCCAAACCGGCATCGCCCGCGTCCTGCCGCGGGGCGATCTTGCCAAGATCATCACGGCGATGTCGCACGACGAGCGGGCCGACCTGTTCAAGCGGCTGAGCGATGCGCAGAAGAGCGATCTCCTGCCCGCCTTGGCGCAGGCCGAGCGCGAGGACATCCGCAAGCTCGCCGCCTACAAGGAAGGCACCGCCGGCGCGTTGATGACCTCGGACTACGCGACGCTCGGCCCCGATCTGACGGTCATGGAGGCGATCGACCGGCTGCGGCAGGAAGCGCCGGATGCGGAGACCATCTACGACGCCTTCGTGGTCGACGAGGAGCGCCGCCTGGTCGGCGTGATCTCGTTGCGCGACCTGATCCTCGCCCGCGCCGACCGCCGGGTGGCGGACGTCATGCGCCGCGCGTTCCAGGCCGCACGGGTCGAGGACGACGACCAGTTCGTCGCCCGCAAGATCCAGGAATACGACCTGCGCGCGCTGCCGATCCTCAATGGCGGCGACAAGCTGGTCGGCATCGTCACCCAGGACGACGCCATGGACGTCCAGGTCGAGGATGCCTCGGAGCTGATGTACCAAAAGGCGGGGATCGCCGACATCCATCTGCGGGGCGAGCACCATCTGGACACCATCCGCAGCGAGAAGCTGACCTCGGGCACGATCTGGTACCCGATCCGGGTGCGGCTCGCCTTTCTGCTCGTCACCCTGGCGGGCGGGCTCCTGGTCGGCACGCTGATCGACGCCTTCGAGGAGGTGTTGATGGCGGTGGTGGCGGTTGCCGTGTTCATCCCCTTGATCATGGACATGGGCGGCAATGTCGGCACCCAGTCGACCACGATCTTTGCCCGCGGTTACGCGCTGGGCCACATCCAGCTCGACCGCTTTGGGAGCTATCTCCGGCGCGAGGCGACGGTCGGTTTGGTCATGGGCGTGATCATCGGCATTACGGCCGGCGTCATCGCCTATTACTGGCAGGGCTTGCCGAACGACATCCCGCAACTCGGCATCGCCGTCGGTGTCGCCTTGTTCACCTCGGTGACCCTCGCCTGCGCGCTCGGGTTCCTTTTGCCCTATGCGATGGTCAAGATCGGCGTCGACCATGCGCCCGGTGCCGACCCGTTCATCACCACCATCAAGGACTTCTCGGGCCTTGCCGTCTACTTCCTGCTGGTGGCCTATCTGCTTGGGGTCGACATCTGAGGAAGCGCTCCAGGACCGGCTGGTGGGGCGACCACTGGCCGCTCCTGGCGGCGGCCCTCGCCCATCACGCGGTGCGCTTGGGGCTCTGGCTGCACCGCCTGGGCTTGGTGCCCGACACAGCGCTGCGCCGGATCGTGCGGCTGACGGGGGGCTTGCACCGGCGGGCGTTGCATCGGCTGCGCCGCCGCGCGCTCCGCTGGCGCTGACCTGGCTGGAAGCGACCGATCGCGCAGGTGTCCTGGTGGGTTAGCTTCACGTCGCAGCCGCGCCCGCCATCCCGTTCGACGTGCTGCTCGTGGTCTGCACGACGCTGCACCGTGCGGTGCGTAACGTCCGAGGCGAGGCAGGGAGAAGCTGGTCATGCTCGGGCGTTCTTTGGAGGACGAGTGCTTCGGTGCCCGTTCGTCCCGCCGCACCCTTGGCCCGATGCTGCGGGTGAGCGGCGCTCGCGGCGGGTGCGCGTTCGATGACCCGGCGGGTGACCCATGCGGGGCCGGTTGCCCGCTGCGGCCAGCCTTGATTTCTGTGGCGACTTCGTTCATTCGCGGAACGGCTTCAGCCACGAACGGAGCGTTCCCCAACCCTCATGGACGACCCAAGTCGACGCTCGCCTCGGCGAGCGCATCCCCATCACGACGGGCGGGGTAGCACCGCGTCCTGTCGGCTCGGACCGGGCGGTCCGGGGCTGGTCGTGGCCGACTGAGCCGCGCGCCTCTCCCGTCGCCTGCAGCCGGGCGACTTCCAGCTGGAGGAGAGGACGATGAGCTACGACATCCTGGCCCAAGCCATTCGCGACACCGCGAAGAAAGACGACCTCCAGAGCCTGAAGGCGTTCGTCAACGGCGAACATCCGGCCGATTTGGCAGCCTTTCTGGCGGAATTGGAGCCGCCGGAGGCCTGGGTCGTCCTCGATCTGATGCCGTTGGCCGAGCAGGCCGAGGTGTTCGGCTATTTCGAGCGGCAGTTCCAGGTCGAACTCGCCCGCGCCACCACCCGCGCGCGGCTCGCCAAGATCATCACCGAGATGGCCGCCGACGAGCGGGCCGACCTGTTCGTCGAACTCGACGAGGCCGAGCAGGAGGCGCTGCTGCCCGCCCTGGCGCAGGCCGAGCGCGACGACATCCGCCGGCTCGCCTCTTACGAGGAGGACACAGCCGGCTCAATCATGACCTCCGACTACGCCACGCTGACGCCGGAGCTGACGGCCGGCGAGGCCTTGGCCAAGCTGCGGCTGGAAGCACCCGACAAGGAGACCATCAACCGCTCCTACGTCATCGACCACGACCGCAAGCTGGTGGGCTCGCTCCGGCTGCAGGCGCTGATCCTGGCGCCGTCCACGGCGCGCATCCGCGACATCATGGAGACCAACACCCTGGCGGTGCCGGTCGACCTCGACCAGGAGGAGGTGGCGGGGCGGATTGCCCGCTACGACCGCGTGGCGCTACCCGTGGTCGACCCCCAGGGTCGTCTGGTCGGGATCGTCACCCATGACGATGCCTTCGACGTCCTGCAGGAGGAGGTCACCGAGGACTTCCACCGCACCGGTACCGTCCAGGGCTTTCTCACCAACGTCCGCGATGCTTCGATCGCCGCGCTTTATCGAGCACGCGTGTTTTGGTTGGTGCTGTTGGTGTTCGGCAACATCTTTTCGGGTGCGGGCATTGCCTATTTCGAGGACACCATCGCCGCCTATGTGGCGCTGGTCTTCTTTTTGCCGCTGTTGATCGACAGCGGCGGCAATGCCGGCTCGCAGGCGGGCACGTTGATGGTCCGGGCACTCGCCACGGGTGACGTGCGGATGGCCGACTGGGGCCGGATGCTCGGCCGCGAGGTGGCCGTGGCGGCACTTTTGGGCCTCACCATGGCGCTCGCCGTTTCCGCCATCGGGATCTTTCGCGCCGGGCCCGAGATCGCCCTGGTCGTCGCCCTCTCGATGGTGATCATCGTCATCGTCGGCAGCCTGATCGGCATGACGCTGCCCTTCGTGCTGACCCGGTTCAAGCTCGACCCGGCGACCGCCAGCGCGCCCTTGATCACCTCGATCGCGGATGCGACGGGCGTCTTGATCTACTTCGCCCTCGCCACCGCGTTTCTGTTCCCGCAGGTCGCCGGTTGAGATGGGCTACGACGAGGTCGTTCTTCGGCTCGCCACGGCGCTCCTCCTCGGGGCCGCCATCGGTTTCGAGCGGCAATGGCGCCAGCGGATGGCGGGGCTTCGGACCAACGTCCTCGTGGCGCTGGGGGCTGCCGGCTACACCGTGTTCTCGCTGTTGACGCCCGACGACGTGAGCCCCACCCGCGTCGCCGCCCAGGTCGTCTCCGGCATCGGTTTTCTGGGGGCCGGCGTCATCCTGCGCACGGGCGTCAACGTCCAGGGGCTGAACACGGCGGCGACGCTCTGGTGTGCCGCGGCCGTCGGCGTCATGGCCGGCGGCGGCTACCTGATCGAAGCCGTGGTGCTGGCCGCCTTCGTCGTCCTCACCAACCTGGCACTCCGGCCGATCGTTCGGCTGATCAACCGTCAGTCCTACGGTGCGAGCGAGGTCGATCACTATTATCGCGTGCGCGTGGTCTGCGGTGCCAAGAAGGAGGCGCATGTCCGCGCCCTGCTGCTGCAGGGGGTGAGCACCAGTGCCTTACGGCTGCGCCGCCTCGACAGCGAGGACGTCGGCGACGGCAGCAAGGTCGAGGTGCGGGCGGACATGGTCTCGGCCGAACGGAGCGAGGCGGTCCTCGAACAGGTCGTCGGCCGGCTCAGCCTGGAGGCCAGCGTCACCGCCGCCAGTTGGACCACCGGCGACGACGACCCCCGCGACGCGCCGGCGAGGCAGTCCCTTTGACGCGTTGGCGGACGAGACCCTGCCGGCTATGCGGGGTCGGATTGGCAACGAGCCCGAAGGAGAGCGCTGGATGAGGCGCCAACTGGTCTCTCTGCTCGCGCTGGCGCTCCTCGCCGGCGCCTGCGCGCCCTATGGTGCTCCGCCCGAGACCGGCGTGGTGGGCGTCGCGTCCTATGCTTCCGAACGCGCGCGGGCCTTTCATGGCGGTAACCCGCCGCCGGGGACGGCCATGCTCTACGTGCCGGGGGAGGCGCCCGTCGCGCTCGCCGACTGGCGCCAGGTCGAAGCGCCGCTGCAGCCAGCACCCGCGGTCGTCTATCTGCCGGCTTGTTCGACACCCGCGGCACCGCGCGATCACGTTCCCTTCCTGCAGCAGCACGGCATCGTCGTCGTCATCCCGTCGCTGCGCGGTCTGGGCTGCGTCGACATGGACGAATCCTTCCCGGCCATGGCGCTGGAAGTGCGCGATCTGGCGGAGGTGCTGGGCCAGGTGCCGTGGCTCGACCGTGATCGGCTGTTCTTGATGGGCCATTCGCTCGGCGCCGACATCGCGACCGCGTTCGACCGGCCGGGCACCTATGCCGGCACCATCGGCCTGGCGGCGGCCTGCACCTTCGGGGTCGGCGAGAGGATACCGACCTTGACCGTCCGCGCCACCGAGGACCCGGTGCTGGCGGTAAGGCGCACCCGCTGTGCCGACCTCGCCACCGCCGATGCCGAACATCTCGAAGTCGAAGGCGGCGACCACGTCCTGCGCCTCACCACCAGACCGGCCCCCAATGCCGACGTGGTCGGACCGAAACTCACGGCGTTCCTGGGGGTCGATAGCCAGAGCTAGCGGTTTTTCCGCAATGCGTGCCCATCCCGCACCCCGGCTGCCTTGCGTTCCCGGGGGTTTCCAAGGGGGCCCAAAGCCCCCTTGGCTTGCCCTTTTCTTGGGGGGGGCAAAAGCCCCCTTGGCTT
>RECO01000233.1 GCA_007694015.1 Geminicoccaceae bacterium | reverse complement strand
TCTCGAGGTAGATCAGCGTCGCCTTGGTCCGTCGCAGCGAGTGCGTGCCGTATCGCGACGTCTCCAGCCCGACCTCCGCGACCCAGCGGTGGACGAGCCGAGCGTACTGGCGGGCGGTAAGGTGCTTGGTTCGGTCCTTCCGGCTCGGAAACAGCCAGTCGCTCTCCCGCAGCCTAGCCTCCGCGATCCAGGCGGCCGCGCTGTCCCGGCATTGGTCGGTGAGCTCGAACTGCACTGGGTGCCCGGTCTTCTTCTGCCGGACCATGGCGCGCGACTGAAGCCGACCGCCGGTGGAGACGTCGGCGACGCGAAGGCTGACGAGATCGCAGCCGCGCAGCTTGCTGTCGACGGCGAGGTTGAACAGGGCAAGGTCGCGGGCGGACCGCCGTTGCTGCAGGCGACTGCGCACGGCCCAGACCTCCCGCACCTTCAAGGGCGGTCGTTGGCCGATCAGACGCCCCTTGTTCCATGGGACATGCGGAGTATGAACCGTGGTGTGAGTGGTCGCGTCGGTCATCATCGTCGACATCTTCAAGCTCCCTTCTCTTGAGCCCGGACCATTCTACCGCGAACTGCTGCCAGCCCGCGCGGTCCTCACGGCCGACGGCCAATCACTTCCGGCAAAGGTGGCGACCACCACCCCAAGTCTCGCCATGATGCCGGCCGGCACTCCACGCCGTAGCGGCAAGTCGGGTAACCGCCGACTTGAGGCAAACAGTTTCCCGCTGTTTCGGCCGCTTTCTGCAGCTTTGAGACGAGCGCTGCGCAGGGCTCATCTCTGCTTCAGGCCGATCTCGCCGTTGCTGAAACGCCACGGCTTCGCCGCGTTCGGGCGCACAGGAGACCAACACCGCTTGCGGGCACCTCCTCGAGTTTTTGGGGGGTTCGAGGGGGGACCATCAAGTCCCCCCTCGCCTTGCTCGTCTTCCTTCCGTTCTTCTTCCCTAGCCTTCGGCGGCGAGGGCTTCGCGGGCGGTGAGGGAGAGGTTGATGTGGAGTTCCTTGAGTTGTTTTTCGCTGACGCGGGAGGGGGCGCCCATGAGGGGGTCTTCGGCTTTTTGGTTCATGGGGAAGGCCGTGACTTCGCGGATGTTTTCGGTGCCGGCGAGGAGCATGACGATGCGGTCGATGCCGGGAGCGATACCGCCGTGCGGCGGGGCGCCGAAGTGCAGCGCCCGGAACATGCCGCCGAAGCGCTCTTCGAGGACGGAGCGGTCGTAGCCGGCGATCTCGAAGGCCTTCAGCATGATGTCGGGACGGTGGTTACGGATGGCGCCCGAGGAGAGTTCGACGCCGTTGCAGACGATGTCGTATTGGAAGGCCAGGATGTCCAAGGGGTCCTTGGTTTCGAGGGCTTCGAGGCCGCCTTGGGGCATGGAGAAGGGGTTGTGGGAGAAGGCTATGGCCTTCGCCTCCTCGTCATATTCGTACATCGGGAAGTCGACGATCCAGCAGAAGCGGAAGACGTCGGGCTCGATCAGGTCGAGTTGCTTGCCGAGTTCCTGGCGGACGGCACCGGCAAGCGCCGTTGCCTTGGCTGCCTTGTCGCAGGCGAAGAAGACGGCGTCGCCGTCCTCGAGGTTCAGCCGTTCGCGCAAGGTCTGGAGGCGCGATTGGTCGAGGAATTTGGCGACGGGCCCCTTGGCGCCGCCGTCCTCGAACTGGATGTAGCCGAGGCCGGGCGCACCGAGGCTTTGGGCGAAGCCGATCATGCCGTCGAAGAAGCTGCGCGGGCGGCCGACGGCACCGGGGGCGGGGATGGCGCGGACCACCGCACCTTTGGCGACGGCACCGGCGAAGACCTTGAAGTCGGAGCCGGCGAAGACGTCACTGGCCTCGGCGCATTCGATGGGGATGCGGAGGTCCGGCTTGTCGGTGCCGTATTTGAGCATCGCTTCCTTGTAGGGGATGCGCGGGAAGGGGCTGTCGATGCGGCGCTCGCTGAATTCGGCGAACACCCCGGCGATGACCGGTTCGACGGCCTGGAAGACGTCGTCTTGGGTGACGAAGGCCATCTCGAGGTCGAGCTGGTAGAACTCGCCGGGCGAGCGGTCGGCGCGGGCGTCCTCGTCGCGGAAGCAGGGGGCGATTTGGAAGTAGCGGTCGAAGCCGGACATCATGAACAGCTGCTTGTACTGCTGCGGGGCCTGGGGCAGCGCGTAGAAGCGGCCGGGATGGAGGCGGGACGGCACCAGGAAGTCGCGCGCCCCCTCGGGCGAGCTGGCGGTGAGGATGGGGGTTTGGAACTCGACGAAGCCTTGGGCTTCCATGCGCCGGCGGATCGAGGCGACGACCTTGGAGCGGAGCAGGATGTTGGCGTGCATCTTGTCGCGGCGGAGGTCGAGGAAGCGGTATTTGAGGCGGGTTTCCTCGGGGTAGTCGCGGTCGGCATTCACCTCGAGCGGCAGGGGCTCGGCGGTGGCCAGCACCTCCATGGTCGAAGCGCGGACCTCGATCTCGCCGGTCTGCAACTTGGGATTGACGGCTTCCGGGGCGCGGGCGACCACCTCGCCGGTGATGCAGATGACGCTTTCGAGCTTCAGCGCTTCGGCGGCGGCGAAGGGGGCCGTGTCGGGCTGGAAGACGATCTGGGTCAGGCCGTAATGGTCGCGCAGATCGACGAACAGGAGTTGACCGTGGTCGCGCTTCCTGTGCACCCAGCCGGAGAGCCGCACGGTTTGGCCGACGTCGGCAGCGCCGAGATCGGCGCAGGAGTGGGTGCGATAGGCGTGCATGGCCAAAACCTCGGGGCGCGATGAAGGGAGCGTAGCGGGCGGTGCCGTGCGCGTGTGGCGGGGAGAGGCCACGGGTGCGGGCACGTGTCAAGGCAGGCCGCGCTTTGCCTGCGCGCGGTGCACCACTATGTGTACGGGAGCACAGGTTCCAAAAGATCGTCCATGTCCCTGATCAACACCACCGCCGAACTCGAACGTTTCGTCGCCGATCTCGCCGGCCAGCCCTACGTCACGATCGACACCGAATTCATGCGCGACCGGACCTATTACGCGCAGCTCTGCCTCGTCCAGCTGGGCGGCGCGCAGGGCGCCATCGCGGTCGATACCCTGGCGGAGGGGCTGCATCTGGAGCCGCTCTACCAACTCCTGACCGACGAGCGCATCCTCAAGGTGTTCCACGCGCCGCGCCAGGACCTGGAGATTTTCCAGCAGATGGCGGGACGGCTGCCGCGGCCGTTGTTCGACACCCAGCTGGCGGCGATGGTGCTCGGCTTCGGCGACGAGATCGGCTATGAGGCGCTGGTGCGCGAGGTGGCGGGCGCCAATCTCGACAAATCGGCCCGGTTTACCGATTGGTCGAGGCGCCCCCTCAGCACCAAGCAGATCGACTACGCACTCGGCGACGTGGTCCACCTCCGCGTCATCTACGAGAAGTTCAGCCGCAGCTTGGCGGAGCGGGGCCGCAGCGGCTGGGTCGACGAAGAGCTGGCGGCGCTGTTGGAGCCGCGCCTCTACGAGCCCGAACCGGACGACATGTGGCGCCGGCTCAAGGTGAAGACGCGCGACCCGCGCTTTTTGGCCGTGCTCCAGGGGGTCGCGGCGTGGCGCGAGCGCGAGGCGCAGCGCAAGGACCTGCCGCGCAACCGCATCCTGCGCGACGACGTGCTGTTGGACCTGGTCGTCCACCGGCCGCGCAGCGTGCCGGCGCTGAAGGAGCTGAAGCGCCTGCAGCTCGACAACCGCAGCGCCGAGACGATCGTCGCCATCGTCAACGAGGCCGTCGACCTGCCGCCGGAGCGCTGCCCGCAGCTGCCGCCCGTGCAGCGGCTGCCCAAGGGCATCGGCCCGCTCGTCGACCTGTTGAAGGTGCTGTTGCGGTTGGCCTCGGAGCGGCACGACGTGGCGCAGCGGTTGATCGCGACGACGAGCGATCTGGAGCAGATTGCCGCCGACGACGACGCCGACGTGCCGGCGCTCAAGGGCTGGCGCCGGGAGGTGTTCGGCGAGGAGGCCTTGGCCCTCAAACGCGGCGAGCTGGCGTTGCGCGCCCGCGGCAAGCGGGTCGAGGTGCTGATGACGCCGCCGGAGCGCGCGGCCAAGCTCGGCAGTTGACGGACGGTAGCGCGCGAGCGCCGAGTCAGATCGTGCCCCGCCAGCGGCCGGTGTGGTCGACCAGGTGGTGGCGGCCTTGGGCTTCGATCACGAGGCGGCAGGTGCGCAGATCGCGCAGATCGGGGCAGAGCGAGCCGTCGGCGCGGATGGTGTAGGCGGCCGCTGCGTGCCCCGTGAGTGCTTGGGCCAGCCTGGCCCGGCCGAGCCGGGCTTCGAGGCGTTCGACCGCAGCACCGTCGAGCAGCCGCCCCCCGGCGGCGAGGAGTTCGGCCTGTGAGGCGCCCGCAGCACTGGGGGCCGCACTGGCGCCCGCCGGCACCAACGGCGCCGGCTCCGGCCGGGCGCAGCCGAGGATGAGCAGCGAGAGGACGGCGAGGACGAAGCTGGGGCGGCGCATGGTCCGAACTACAACAGGCCTTGGTTGCGAAAGCTCGTGATGCGTCCCTTGCCGACGATCAGGTGGTCGTAGACCGTGACATTCAAGGCGGCCAGGGCGTCGACCACTTGGCGGGTGGTGGCGATGTCGGCGCTGGAGGGGGTCGGGTCGCCCGAGGGGTGGTTGTGCACCAAAATCACCGCGACGGCCCCCAGCTCCAAGGCGCGCCGCGCCAACTCGCGCGGGTAGAGGGGGGTGTGGTCGACCGTGCCGCGGGCGAGGCACTCGTCGCGGATCAGGCGGTTGCCGGCGTCCAAGAACAGCGCGTGGAAGGCCTCGATGCCGGCCTGGGCGAGGCTGGTTTCGAGGTAGCGCTCCAGCTCCTCCGGGCTGTCGATGACCGGGCGGCTCTTGAAGCCCTCGGCCTGGGCGCGGAGGCCTACGGTGCGGACGAGGCGAAACAGCACGGCGGCGAGTTCGCGCTCGGTGGTGGCCGGATCGAAGGCGGTGACTTCGGCGAGCCGCGCGGGTTCGGCCGCCAGCACGCCGTGCAGGTCGCCGAAGCTGCGGAGCAGGGCCTGCGCCAGGGGGCGGGTGTCGCGCTTCGGCACGGCGTGGAAAAGCAGCAGTTCCAACAGCTCCTCGTCGCCGAGCACGTCCGGGGCGGCGGCCATGAAGGTGGCGCGCACCCGCTCGCGATGCTCCGTGCCGGGCTTGGGCCGCCAGGGGGCCTGGTTCTCGGCGAGACCGGAGGCTGCTGGGGTGTCGAGCACGGCGGCCACGGCTGCCAGCTGGTCCGGATCGGCGAAGCGCCACGCCTTTTCCTCGGCGAGCCATTCGCCGCCGGCTTGGCGCAGGACCTGGTGGAAGGGGTAGGTGCGGCCGGTGACGTAGACACCGCCATCCTTCGCCGTTGCCGTCATGCCGCGCTTGGCCAGCTCGTCGGCGGGCGTGAGCGTGCCCATGTGCCCGAGCACGTGCGACCAGAAGCGTGACGCCGCCACGGCCCCCTACCAGTCCGGATGGTGCAGGCCGGCGGGCGAGAGGGTGAAGACCTCGCAGCCCGTGTCGGTGACGCCGATGGTGTGCTCGAACTGTGCCGACAGTTGGCGATCCTTGGTCACCACCGTCCAACCGTCGCCCAAGAGCTTGGTCTCGAAGGTGCCGAGATTGATCATCGGCTCGACGGTGAAGATCATGCCGGGCTCGAGGACGAGGCCCTCCCCCGGCCGGCCATAGTGCAGCACCGACGGCGCGTCGTGGAACACCCGGCCGATGCCGTGGCCGCAATAGTCGCGCACGACCGAGCAGCGGTGGGCCTCGGCGTGGCTCTGGATGGCGTGGCCCAAGTCGCCGAGGGTTGCGCCCGGACGGATCGCGTTCAGGCCCTTCCACAAGGCCTCGAAGGTGATCCGGCAGAGGCGCCGCGCCTTCAAGGGCGGGTTGCCCGCGAAGTACATGCGCGAGCTGTCGCCGTGCCAGCCGTCGACGATCACCGTCACGTCGATGTTGAGGATGTCGCCGTCCTTGAGCTTGCGGTCGCTCGGAATGCCATGGCAGACGACGTGGTTGAGCGAGATGCAGCTGGCGTGCTGGTAGCCGCGATAGCCGATGGTGGCCGACGTGGCGCCGAGGGCGGTCGTCGCCGCATGGCAGCGCTGATCCAGCTCGGCCGTGGTCACCCCCGGCGCCACGTGCGGCCCGATCTGGTCCAATATCAACGCGGCGACGCGGCCGGCGCGGCGCATGCCTTCGAACGCGGCGGGGCCATGCAGCGGGACCGCTTGGGCGAGCTTTCGGGCCGTATTTCGGTTCATTCTTCCGGCGCTTTCAGTCCTCGGGCGCTTGCAAATCGACGGGCAGGGGGCGCTCCAGGCGAATGGTGTCCGGTCGCACCGCGCAGGCATAGGCCAAAATTTCGACCCCGGCTGCCTTCGCTTGGCGGCAGGCGGCGGCGTAGGCGGGGTCGGTGCGATCGGCGAGCCCGAAGACCTCGCAATCCTCACGCTGTATCACGTAGAGCAAGACGGCGCGTTCGCCAATCGAAACGCGTGCCGCCAACTCGCGGGCGTGCTTGGCGCCGCGGCTGGTCACGGCATCGGGAAAGCGGGCGAAGCGGCCGACCTTCCAATGCACGTTCTTGATTTCGACCCAGCAGGGCGGCCGCCCCGGGTCCTCCAACAAGAAATCGATGCGCGAGCGCTCGCTGCCGTAGCGCACCTCCGCACGCACCGACGCGTAGCCCCTGAGTTCGGCAATGGCGCCGAGCGCCAAGGCCTCGCGCACCAGGCCATTCGGATGGCCCGTGTTGATGCCGACCCAGACCCCATCGGCCTCGACCAACTCCAGCCCGAAGGGCAGCTTCCGCCCCGCCGGCGCCGGCTTCAGCCAAACCCGCGCTCCCGCCGCATCCAGCCCGGCCATCCGGCCCGGATTGGGGCAATGCACCGTCACCACCTCGCCGCCCGCCAGTTCGACGTCGGCCAAAAAGCGCTTGTAGCGGCGCACGAGGCGGCCTTCGGTCAGCGGCTGCGGCAGATCCATGACCGTCATGGTGCAGCTTTTGAAATGCTGGGCAAGGGCCCTTGACCGGCGTAAGCACCCGCCACGCGTCGAAGGGAGGGGGATTGCATGTCCAGGCCAGCCACGGCCGCCGTGATCGTCATCGGCAACGAAATTCTGTCGGGTCGCACCAAGGACGCCAATCTGTCCTACATCGCGGCGAAACTCGGCGAGGCCGGCATCCGGGTGATGGAGGCGCGCGTCGTCCCCGACGTCGAGGCCGCCATCGTCGAGGCGGTCAACACCTGCCGCGGCCGCTACGGCTACGTCTTCACCACGGGCGGCATCGGGCCGACCCACGACGACATCACCGCGCGCTGCATCGCGGCTGCCTTCGGCGTGCCGTTCGGCCGCAACGAAGAGGCCGAGCGGCGCCTGCGCGGCTATTACGACCCGGACCAGGTCAACGAAGCGCGCCTCTCGATGGCCGACATGCCCCTGGGCGTCGAGCTGATCGACAATCCGGTCAGCATTGCCCCCGGCTTTCGGCTGGAGAACGTCTACGTGCTGCCGGGCGTGCCCAAAATTCTCCAGGCGATGGTCGACGGGCTGGTGGGCAGCCTGGAGGGCGGCACCCCGATCGCCAGCCGAGCCCTCACGGTCTACGCCCCCGAGGGCGAGATGGCGGCGATGCTGGCAGGGGTGCAGGCGCGCTTTCCGACGCTCGACCTCGGCAGCTACCCGTTCTTCCGGCAAGGCCGGTTCGGCACCACGCTGGTCTGTCGCGGCGCCGACACCCTGGCCGTCGCGCAAGCGCACGCGGCCCTCGTCGAGGAGGCGACGCGCATGGGGGTGGAAAGTGCGGTGTTCGATGCCGCCACGGCGCGCGACGACGCGTTGCCGCCAGGGCCGATCCGCCCCTGAGTTCGCCAAGGGCCACCGCCACCGGCGCAGCGAAAAGGCCCGCCCGATGCTCCGCTCCCCCTGGCCAGGGCGCGCCGGCCGTGCTTCAGTGAGCGTGGAGGGGCAAGACCGCGGAGGTTCCAAATTGGCGGAACTCAAGCCCACGCGCGATCCGGATTTCCTGCACTACTCGGTGGATCGGGACCTCGCCTATCCGGCAGCAGCGCTGTTCGACATCGCGGCCGACGTCGAGCGCTACCCCGAGTTCCTGCCCGCGTGGAAGGCCGTGCGGACGCGCCGAATCGACGCCGAGGAGTACGTGACCGACCAGATGCTGGCCTTCGGCCCGATCCGCGAGCGCTTCGAATCGCGCACCCACATGGAGCGGCCGCACGGCATCCAGGTGATCTCGCACAGCCGCACCTTCCGGCATTTCGAGGTCAACTGGCGCTTCATCCCGCTCGACGACAGCAGCTGTCGCGTTCACCTCGACGCCCACATCGCGTTCAAAATTCGGCAGATGAAACTCTTGGTCGGCAGCGTGCTCGGCAAGCAACTGGGGGACATTCTCACCGCGTTCGAACGCCGGGCCCATGCGCTGTTGACGACGCCGGGAGTGGACCGTCGCGCGGGCCTGCCGTTAGAAGAAGAACGGAAGGTGGGGCGCCGCTTTTGAGCGCTCGTGACCGCGCTTGGTTTGGTGGACGAAGGGTTTCCTGATGGATCGAATTTCCGAGGCCGACGTCGTCGGCGACGTGGCGGTCGAGGACGCGCGCGTGCCCGTAAAGGCGCCGGCCAAGCGGCGCTTCCCCCGCGTGCCCGACTACCTGCGCGACGTCTACGCCTGGGCCTATCTGAACCCCAAGTCCGTCAAGCGCCTGGACCACGGCTTCGTGGCCGGGGCGATCCTCTGGGGCAATTACCGCCGCCTGTCGGATGCGGCCATCGCCGAGTTCGACGCCGCCATGCGCGTACTGCAGCCGGCTTGCGCCTATGGCGACGTCGCACCTCGGCTCGCCACGAAGCTCGGCCCCGACGGTGCCCTGGAAATGGCCGACATCGCCCCGGTGCAGCTCCGCAACGTGCGCAAGAAGCTCGCCCCCTTCCCCACCAGCCACCTGCAGCATCGCGACGCCGCCGACACGCCGGCCGCGAGCTACGACGCCGTCAATTGCTTCTTCCTGATCCACGAAATCCCGGACGCCCATCGCCGCCGTGTGGTCGAGGCGCTGCTCGACGCGGTGGTGCCGGGCGGCAAGGTCGTCTTCATCGACTACCACAAACCCAAGGCCTGGCACCCCTTGAAGCCCGTCATGAGCCTCGTCTTCGACACCCTCGAACCCTTCGCCAAAGGCCTCTGGCACCAGGAAGTGTGGGAGATGGCCCGCAATGCGGACCGCTTCACCTGGTCGAAAACGACCTATTTCGGCGGGCTCTATCAGAAGGTGGTGGCCGTCACGAAGTAAGGAAAGGTCGGGGGGCTTTCGGCCCCCCGCACCCCCCGAGCGACGGCGTTGCCGTCGCCACTTGGCGGAAAGGGCTTGGACCAAGGTCTCGGCCGTGGGCCGGGAAATTCACCGTAAACCATTGATTTAAAAATGAAAAATGGCGATCTGGGTTCGTTTTGACTGGGCGTTTTTTCGGCGCTTCGCACACTCCCTGCGACCACCTCACGAATCTACATCAATCAGGCTTTCCTTCCTACCCTGAAGTCCGACGGCCCGGGCCCTCCGTCGGGGGTGGAAGGGGCCCAAAACCCCCCGCAAAAATAACACAACCAAAAAAAAAACCCCACCCCCCC
>RECO01000231.1 GCA_007694015.1 Geminicoccaceae bacterium | reverse complement strand
CGTCTGCCGCGCCCGGGTGCCCCGCTGCGGCCAATGCCCCGTCACCGCGCTCTGCCCGCAGATCGGCGTGGCGCCCGGTGACGCGTCGTCGGTCACGGCCAAGGCGGCCGATTGAGGTCGCTTCGCGCCCCCTCGCGGGCGCGAAGCGCAGGCCTGCGGTGGCGATCCGGGCACCCTTGCCCTAAGTCATCGGTTTGCGAAACGTGACGAGGGGCGCCTGGATGCGGTGGACGGAGCGACTGTTCGATCCCGAAGCCTTGGCCAAGGGCCCGCCGCCCCAGGGCGTTGGCCCCTTTTCGCGTTGGCTGTTGCACGGGGCTTGGCCGGCGATCCTTCTGCTCGGTTTCGTGTCGCTTCTGGTCGGCCTCTCCGAGGCGGTGGCGGCTTGGCTCATCGGCTGGCTGGTCGACGCCGCGGCGGCGGGGCCCGACGCGTTCTTCGCGGCCAACGGCTTGGCCCTCGCCGTCGTTGCGCTGTTCTTCGCCGTCCTGCGCCCCGGCTTGATGATCGTCTCCAGTGCTTTGTCCAGCCGGAGCTTGCAGCCGGGGCTGTTCCACCTCGGCGTCTGGCGCCTGCAGCGCCACACCCTCGGCCAGAGCCTGCGCTTTTTCGAGGACGACTTCTCCGGCCGGGTCGCGCAAAAGCAGATGCAGACCGCAACCGCGCTCGCCGATAGCGTCACCGAAGCCATGAACTCGATCGGCTTCGCGGTGGCGGCGGCCATCGGCGCGGTCGTGGCGATGGCGGTGGTCGACTTCTGGCTGGGCGGCGTCCTCTTCGTTTGGCTCGCCGCCTATGTTGGCATCGTTGCGTACTACCTGCCGCGCATCAGGGCCCTCTCCCAGGCTCGCGCCGAAGCCAGGGCCGGGGTTTCCGGCCAGCTGGTCGACAGCCTGTCGCACATGGCCACGGTCAAGCTGTTCGCCCATGCCGGCCGCGAGGAAGAGGCTGCCCGGTTGGCACTCCAGCGCTTTCGCGGGGCCGCCCTCGACTTCGGGCGCGTCGTGCAGCGCTTTCGCGCCTGGCTCGCCGTGTTGGCCGGGATCTTGCCGGTCGCCCTGGTCGGCGGGGCCTTGTACCTCTGGGCCATGGACCTGACCACCGTCGGTACCATCGCCGTCGCCGGCTTTCTGGCGCTGCGCATCGGCCAGATGAGCGGCTGGATCTCGTTCACCGCCATGGGCCTCTTCGCCAATGTCGGCGTGGTCGAAGACGGCATGCGAACCCTCGCCAAGCCGCACGACATCGTCGATGCCGCCGACGCGAGCGACCAACCGCGCCGCGTCCAGGGCCGCATCCGCTTCGAGCGCGTCGTCTTCCGCTACGGCCGGGAACTCGGCGGCGGCCTCGATGGCCTGGAGCTCTCCATCGCGCCCGGCGAAAAAGTAGCGCTGGTCGGTCGGTCCGGGGCCGGCAAGTCGACCACCGTGGCGTTGCTCTCCCGTCTCTACGACGTCGAAGGCGGGCGCATCACCATCGACGGCATCGACGTCCGGGCCTTCGCCCAGGATCACCTCCGCCGCCAGATCGCCACCGTCACCCAGGAAACGGCGATGTTCAACCGCTCGGCCCTGGACAACATCCTCTACGGCCGCCCCGAAGCCGGACGCGAAGCGGCGATCCGTGCCGCCGTCGAAGCCGCCGCCGACCCCTTCATCCGCGACCTGAAGGATCATCGCGGTCGCACCGGCTATGACGCGTTCCTCGGCGAGCGTGGCGTCAAGCTCTCGGGCGGCCAGCGCCAACGCATCGCCCTTGCCCGCGCCATCCTCAAAGACGCCCCCATCCTGGTGCTGGACGAGGCCACCTCGGCGCTCGACAGCGAGACGGAGGCCGCTGTCCAAGCCGCCCTCGACCGGCTGATGCAGGGCCGCACCGTCGTCGCCATCGCCCACCGGCTCTCCACCATCGCCCGCATGGACCGCATCGTGGTCCTCGACCAAGGCCGCGTGGTCGAAGCCGGCAGCCACCAGGCCCTGCTCGCCAAGGACGGCATCTACGCCGACCTCTGGGCCCACCAATCCGGCGGCTTCATCGGCCTGGAAGAGGCGGCGGAGTAACGCAGAAGAAGGCCAAGGGCAGGGGGCTTTGAGCCCCCGCACCCCCCGACCGACGGCCGAAGCCGACGGACTTGGTGGGCATGGCGGCCAGTTCGAGCACCGCAGGCGCCAAGGGCCAGTCCCTCGCCGCCGCCGTCTCCTGAAGGCGGCTGCTCCGCCCTCGGATCGGAGCGCTTGCTGCGCGCGATGGGTCATCCGCTACCCCGTGGCGGAAGTTGAAGTCGGCAAAGTCGACCTCAGCCGCATCGCCCGATCGCCACACCCGTTATCTCCGCCAATGCTCTGGAAGCTGCCGCTTACGCTCCGGCATGTTCTATGCTCCACTGCTTGGCAGAAGCCGTGATGCGATGTCGAATACGGGCGCAACGGCGGTGGGCAGGGATCGGCGAGCCGGGGAACAGGCGTTGGCGAAGGCAAGCGGGCCGCGGTCGTTTTTGGGGACGGGGTGGGCGTTTCCGGTCGCGTTTTCGGCCACGACCAAGGCCGTCGCGATGGCGGCCGAGGAGGACGACATCCGCCAGAGCCTCCAGATCCTGCTCCGCACCCGGCCGGGCGAGCGGGTCATGCAGCCGCGCTATGGCTGCGACATCTACCGCTACGTGTTCGACCGGCTGGACGCCACGCTGGTGGCCGACCTGGAGGACGCCATCGCCCAGGCCATCTTGTTCTTCGAGCCGCGAGTGACGCTGGAGCGGGTCGAGGTCGACCTTGCCGATGCCGCCGAAGGCAGGCTTCGGATCGGCGTCGTCTACCGCGTCATCGCCACCAACAACCGGGCCAACATCGTCTTTCCCTTCTACCTGCAAGAAGGCACGCTGGTGAGCCCGTTCGACGCCGGTACCGGCTGAGCTGAAGCGTTTCGCAAAAGGCTTCAGCCAGGCAACGGGCTACGGGTCTTCGTCGCGGCGCAGCCGGGCGATCGAGACGACCACGAGATAGGCGAACAGTGCGACCACCATCAGGGCCAAGAGTTCGAACGCTTCGGTCCTGAGCCACGGATCGCAGATCGCGACGACGAAGAACGTGAGGAGGAACGCCGTCGCCAAGATCGGCAGGAGCAACAGCCGTTCAGCGATGTCGGTGCAGAAGCGACACGACAACCTGGATGTCACCGCGACCGCGAGCCCGGCCAGGAACAAGGCGGCCAACACGAAGCGAAAGGCGGTGCGGTTCGGGCAGACCACGGCGCAAACCCGGGGCATCGCCTGCGACCACGCGGTCAACAGGTCGTCGCTCTTGCGGATCCAAAACGCGTCCTCGATGGCCTTGATCACGTCGGCATAGCCGGCTTGCTCGTCGAGCGGCGGCGGCCAGAAGCCCACGCCCCGGAAATTGTCGTTGAAGAAGCTGAAATCGTCGCGAAGCTGGCTGAACGCGCGCTCGCGCAGCTCCAGGCTGACCCGTCCGTCCTGCAGTTCCGGCACCAGATGGTGGATTTCGGCGTGCCCGTTGGGGGGGATGACGGGCACCACCATGCGCAGCACGTCCTCGCGCACTTGCCCTGCGAACGCCGCCTCGATGCCGCGATGGAGCCGCTTTTTCGACGAGCGGGTGGGCCGATCGAGAAACACCAGCACCATGTCGACCACCCGGCTGCGGTCCTCCCGCGTCCAGCCGATGCGCCCCTCCACGCCCAGCACGTCGGCCATGCCCAAGAACACTGCGGTGATGGGGTCGCCAGCGTCCGCGCCACCGGCGCGCTCGGCGGGCAGGTCGAACGCGACGTTGATCGAAAGCCTGGGATCGAGTTCGCGACGCAACGCCCGCACGACGTCGCCGACCCGCCGCGCCGCTTGGCCGTCGATGTGGGCGGCCGGGTGGGCAAAGTCGCTGAAGTAGAGGGTCACACCATCGAGCCTCGAGGAGAGGAACCGGTCGAACACACGCCACGACAGGAGGTTCGCCCAGCCGAGCGGCGCGCGCGCGGCGCCCTCGGCGGCGGCCTCGGCGATCAGGCGGGCGGCGCGTTCCTTCGCAGCGGGTGACCATTCCGTCCAGTCGTCGAGCTGGATGGCGAGATGGGCCTCGGTGTAGTGGCGGTGCACCTGGGCGACGAAGCCGCCGCCGAAGCCCTCCTGCCAATGCAGCCGCTCGGCTTGGACCTCGCGGGCACCCGACAGCCGGACTGCGAAATAGGCGAGATGTGACGTCAGGCTCAGGTCGATCCGGCCGACCGTCCCCAGGGCGTCCGGGTCTTGCAGCCAGGAGGGGTAGAAGGCGTAAACGACACCATCCAGCGGTCGCAGGCAGCCGCAATCGGCCACGAACGGACGCAAGGGCGCGGTGACGGCCGGCACCGGTCGACGCGCCGTCCGGATCAGCACGTCGAGTTCCTCCACGGGCACCGGTGCCAGCTCGACGTTGGTGGGGTGCTGCACCGCCGCGGTGAACAGCCGCTCGTCGATAAACGCCACCTCGGCGAGGCGCTCGATCCGGTCGAGGGTGGCCGGCGCCACCGGCTGCACCGCCGGCAAGGCGGTCAACGCATCGACCAGGGCCTGGTTGACCGTGAGCGCGGACTGGGGGCCGATCAGCGGCTCGATTTCCGTCAGATAGCGCTCGAAATCGGCGCGTGTCCTAGGCTCCAAGGCGGCTTCGATGTCGGCTGCCGCCCGGCGTTCCAATGTATCCGCGCTCGCGAACGGCCGCTCGAACATGGGCTCGATCGCGTCGAACACGTCGAACGGCAAGCTGTTCGCCAGGGCCCTGCGCTCGCTGTCGGGAAGGGTCACGCCGGCGGGCGGTACGACGGGGGTGAGGGGGGCCTCGGGTGCGGCTGGCGCTGCGGCGTCATCGTCCGGCGCCGGTGGCTCCGGCTCCGCCTCGGGCCCAGGCGCCAAGCCCAGGATCAGCGCGTCGAGCGAGCCGCCCGGGTCGAGCGGCGCTGGCACCGCCGAGCGCGGTTGCGTCCGCCCCGCGACCACGGCTGCCCAGCGCGCTGCCTCGGCGCGCCGCTGCGCTGCCAAGGCGGCGTCGAGGTCGCGCCGGATCGCCGCCTCCAGGCCGGCGCGGGTGGGGCTCGTGAGCCCCGCGAACGGGGTCACGCTCGCCCGCAGCGCCTCGGGCAACTCCAGAACGAAGGCCGCCATCGCCTCCGCGCCCAAGCCCCAGCGGGTCACCACTGCCACCTCGTCGATGATGGCCCGCGCCAAGGCCGCGTTGCAGCCATCCAAACCGCCCAAGGCCGCCTCGACGCGACGCAACAGGGCCCCCTGACTGGCGAAGTCCTGCCCGATCAACTCACCGAGGGCCGCGCGACGTTCGGGCCGCGCCGCCAGGGCGTCGAGGTCGTCTTCGCGGAGTACGTAGTAGGACCAAGCATCGTCGGGCCGGCAGGCCTCCGGCAGCGTCGCGGGCGCTGGCGTCGGCGCCGGGAACGCATCCAACAGGGCGAGCACCACCGGTGCTGTGCCAGCCAGGCGCAACAGCCGATGCGCGCCCAGGTCCGAGCCGTCGGCTTGGGCCACCCAGTCGCCGAAGGCGGGACTGGAGAGCGTGGCGAGGGCGCGCGGATCGCCCGCCTCCAGCCGCACGAAGTGCAAAAGCGCATCGGCCAGGGCGGCCGCCGGGTCGGCCGCCGGCGGGCTGAGGGGAAATGCTCGGCAGAACTGGCTGACCGCGGCCACCGGGTCCGCGGCAGCACTCCCTGGCGGTGCGCCGAGCAGGCGATCCATGACGCCGAGTGCGGCGGCCCGGTCGTTGCCGAGCCGCGCCAGCGCCGCGCTGGCGATGCCATCGGTGCAGGCGTCGGGGTTCGTGATCGGCGGGGCCGCCATTCGCCACTCGTCCAACAGGGCCAAGACCATCGGCGCCGTGCCGGCGAGGCGCAGGCGGCGAAGGTTGCGTCCATCCGGCAGCGCACCCGCGGCGAGCCACGCGGCAAAGCCCGGATCGCTGATCCGAGCCCGCCAGTCGACGATGCGGGTCCCCGCCATCAGGCCCGGCCCGCCGTCGTGGATGGCGGCGTAGTGGAGGGCTGCCTCGACATAGGCGTCCAGCCGCGAGCCTTCCGTTCGCAGCGGAAAGTCGCGGCAGAAGGCCTCGAGCGCGCGCACGCTCTGGTCGCGGATGAGGCCGTCGGTCAGATAGGCGCGCCAATTGCGGACGCCGCGGGCCGTGGCTTCGGCTTCGCTATAGACCGCGCGCGGCCCGCCCTGGATGCGGGCGGCAAGCGCGCGGTCGCGCTCGTCGCGCAAGGGCGCGAATATGGCACAGTCGTCACCGGCCGTCGGTTGGGCCGCGGCCGGGCTGGCGTCGAGGCCAGCGGCGAGCAGCACCAAACCCAAAACCAACCGGACGAGGCCGCCGAGGGCGCCGCTCATAGCGTGCGCCCCTGCTTGCGCATTTCGCGCGCGATCCCGGCGCGAAGATCGGCCTCGGTGATCGTCTCGCGTGCGTCCTCCAGTGCTGCGATCGCGGCATGGCGGACGACGTTGACGATCGCCCCGCCGGCCAGCTCGACCTGCCGCGCCAACAGCTCGAGCCGCAGCTCGGGGGCAAGCCGGCAGCGGGTGCCGAGCGCACCTTGCCAAAGCTGCAGCCGGGCTTCGGCATCGGGCATCGGGAAGTGGACCAGGGACTGAAAGCGGCGGGCGAAGGCCTCGTCGAGATTGCTCTTCAAATTGGTCGCCAGGATCACGAGCCCAGGGCTGTCCTCCACCCGCTGCAGCAAATACGCGATCTCCTGGTTGCCGTAGCGATCGAGCGAGCTGTTGGTCTGGGTGCGCTTGCCGAACAGCGCATCCGCCTCGTCGAAGAACAAGAGCCAATCGCGATGCTCGGCCTGGTCGAAGACACGAGCGAGATTCTTTTCGGTTTCGCCGATGTATTTCGAGACCATCAGCGAGAGATCGACCCGGTAGACGTCCAGCGCGAACTTCTGGCCGAGCAGCACCGCCGTAAGTGTCTTGCCGGTGCCGGGCGGGCCGTAGAACAAGCAGCGATAGCCGGGCTTCAGACTGCGCCCCAGGCCCCAGTCGTCCATGATCCGCCGTTCGTGGCGCATCCAACCCTCGATCTGGCGCAACTCCAGCCGCGTCTCCATCGGCAGCACCAAATCGTCCCAGCAAAGCCGGGTGGTCAGGCGCTTGGCCGGAAAATCGGGGCTGAAATCGGGCTTGGGCCGGTGGCCCGTGGTGAGCCTTTGGACCCAGTCCGGCGGCACGCTCAAAGCACCGCTCAGTTGCGGCTCGAACGGACCAATCGGCTCCAGCCGCACGAGGTCGAGACGGCGAAAGACGTGCTCTGGGCGAAACATCGCCTGCACCGTGACGCGCCGTTCGAGGTCCGTCCCCGCGACGACGAAGGCGGCCGTCTCGCCCGTCGGCAGGAAGCCCGCGTGGTGCGTCCCCTTCCAGCCGCCGAACTCGGCAAAGCCGCGGCCGAGGCCCGTGTTCTGCACGAACAGGGGATCGAGCAGTTGCGGGCGCAGATGGGGGGCGAGGGCGAGTGCTAGGACCAAGCGTTCGGCCGCATCGAGCTCGAGATCGCGCACCAATTCCCCATGCGCGCCGGGCGGTTCGCCCGACCCCGACCCCGACCCAGATCCCGGCCCCGACCCCGATCCCGGCGGCGGCGGCAACGGGCGGGCTGGCTGGCCGAAATGGGCCGCCAAGCGCGTGGCCAGCACGGCCTCCAGCCAGTCCAGTTCGGCGCCGAGTGCTCGGCTGTGCAAGCAGTTCCTCATGGCCGCCACTGCACGAACAAGGGCTCCGGCATCCAGCGGTGCCGCACGAGTTGGTAGCTCCAGGGCAAGCGATCGAGCAGGACGTCCCAAGCCCGCCCTTCGACGCGGAGGTGAAGCCCGTCGTCGCGGCGGACGATCACGCCCGGACGCTGCAAGAACGCCTCGCGCAAGCCGCTGACCGAGGTCTTGCCGACGGCCGTCCAGCGCTGGAGGACGACTTGGAGCAGGCTCTCGACCAAGGGATCGATGGCGTCGATGGTCTCGATGCCGGCGTCGCCTGGCGGCGCGTCGGGGGCGAGGCCCGTCAACACGGCGCCGATCCGGTCGGGCGGGCCGTCGACCGGTGGTGTCGCCCTGCCCCAAACCAAACGGCGTAGCGCCTCGCGGGCGCGGTGGCGCTCGGCATCGTCGGCGAAGGTGCCCTCGGTCAGCCAGCCGCCACGCACGAACAGGGTCGGCAGATAGACGGCCAACAGGACAAGGCCCGCATCGCCCGTCCACCAGCCGGCGGCGGCGGTCTGGGCCGCCGCGGGCGGTGCCACGCGGTCGAGTGCCCGGCGCAGTTGGCGGGTCGCGGCGCTGGCGGGCACGACCTGCAACCGTTGGCCCAACGCCCGCGCCACCTCCGCCGCTGTGCGCGCGGTCTCGGCCGACCGTGCCCTGACCACGGCCGCAACGAAGCGGGCCAGCACGTCGTCGGGTGCGGCTACCGCCGCCGTATCGAGCAGGACCGCCCACAGGCGTTCGGGGGCGGCAGCCTCGATCAGGTCGAGCGCCGCCAAGGCATCCGCCAGCGGCGCGGCGGCCCTGCCCTGCAGGGCATAGAGGACGCGGCTGCGGTCGGCCTCGTCCAACAGCTCGACGCAGCGGCTGACCGCGGCGGGGTGTGCGGCAAAGACCGCGGCCAACGCCCCGGGTGTCGATCGCACCTGACGCTCTGCCAGCGTCGCCAGCAGCGGGGTTGCCGCACCGTCCCCCGTCAGGTGGGCGTGCAGGCTGTCGGGCAGTGGCGCTTCGAGCCCATCCGCGTCGCCGCCATCGCCCAGCCGGGTGACGTCGACGGCGTCGTCGCGCGCCAATGCGCGCAGGAGGTCGGCGGCGACGCGCGCCGGTTCGGTGTGCGTCGCCAGCCGCGCGCCGAGCGTGGCGCGAAGCTCGGGCGCTGGGGTCGAAAGGGCCACGGCGAGGAGGTCGTCGACCATGGCCGCGAGTTGGTCAGGGCGCTGCCCCGCCAGGAGGGGCAAAGGGTCGACGCCATGGGCGCGCCAATCGTGCGGCAGCGCACGCAGCAAGCCCGGCGCCCGATCGCGCAGCGCCGCGAGGGTCGAAGCGATCTCGCCGTGCTCGGTTCGCCCGTCGGCCAAGGCGGCATAGGCGGCATAGACCGCGGCGTCGGCCGTCGCATCGGCCGCCTCCGGGGCGCGGCCCGGGCCGGGGCTCCACGTCGCCAGCAGGGCCTCCGTGGTGGTGACGCCGGCCAAGAGTGGCTCGAACAGCGACGACCAGAACGCCTCCCGCGCTTGGGCCGCCGGCCTCGCATCGGGTCGGGCATGCCAAGCGCGTTCGGCCGCCGTGAGCCATGCTCCCGCCAAGTGGGCACCCCAAGCCAGGGCCAGGCCGGCACGGGCGCGCTCGTCCAACAACCCGACCAAGCGCGCGAGGGCGGCCGATCGATCCGGCAGGGCCTGCAACTCAGCGCGCAAGAGCGCCGGGGCACGGCGCACGAGCGTCCGCACGGCAACGGTTCCTGTCCCGCCACCGCGCAACCACCGCCCAGCTTCGGCCCGTATGTCGTCCCACCCGACCGCGGCGGCAGCCGGCACCTCCAACAGCCTGGCGAAGTCGGCGCGTTCGACCGCGGTGCGCCCGGCCAACAGCACGGCCGCCCGACCGGGGTCGCGCTCGAGCGCCAGGCGCAGCCGCCGCCGCCACAGCGCGGGAAGCC
>RECO01000288.1 GCA_007694015.1 Geminicoccaceae bacterium | reverse complement strand
GGACGAGCGAGCCGCCGCCGGCACCGACCTCGGCGAGGTCGATCGCCGGCACCTTCAAGGCGTAGCCGCCGCCGGTCATGAGCCTCGAGCCCATCAGGATGCCGCCGCCGACCTGGTATTCCTGGCTGCGGGTGACGTTGCCGCCTTCGATCAGCGAGGCCTTGGCGGTGGTGCCGCCCATGTCGAAGCTGACGACGTCGCCGAAGCCCATGCGCCGGGCAATCGCCTGCGCCCCGACGACGCCGGCCGCCGGCCCCGATTCGATGATGGTGCAGGGCTTCTTCGCCGCCGCCTCGTCGGTCATCAGCCCGCCATTGGACTGCATGATGTAAAGGGGGGCCCGCACCTCGCCCGTGTCGAGGCCGCTGCGCAGCCGGGCCAGATAGCTGGCGACGGCGGGCATGACGTAGGTGTTCACGACCGTGGTCGAGGTGCGCTCGTACTCCTTGATTTCCGGCAGGACGTCGAAGGAGATGGAGTGCGGCAGGCCTGGGGCCAGACGCTCGATCGCCGCCTGGACGATGCGCTCGTGGGCGGGATTGGCGAAGGCGTTGAGCAGGCAGACGGCGATCGCCTCGACACCCTCGTCGAGCAGACGGCCGACCGCGGCCTCGGCGTCGGCCCGATCGAGCGGGCGCTCGACCCTGCCCCGGACGTCGATGCGCTCGTCGACCGTCCGCCTGAGATAACGCTCGACCAGGGCGGGCGGCTTTTGCCAGGTGAGGTCGTAGAGCTTGGGCATCCGCAGGGTGCGAATTTCCAGGACGTCGCGAAAGCCCGCCGTGGTGATGAGCCCGGTGCGCGCTCCCTTCTGCTCCAGGATGGCGTTCGAGGCGACCGTCGTGCCGTGGCGGATTTCGAGGACCGAGCCGGGCGCGATGCCGTGCTCGGCGAACAGGCCCGCGAGCCCGTCGACGATGGCTTGGGCGTAGTTGCCGACCGAGGAGGAGACCTTCTTGGTGCGGACGCGGCCATCTGCGTCCACGACCACGATGTCGGTGAAGGTGCCGCCGATGTCGACGCCGATGCGGTAAGCACTCATGCGACGTCTCCCGCTTCGGGGTCTTGCCAGCGGATCGTGGGCAGGGGCGCGTCGCCACGGCCCCGCCGCAGCCGGTCGCGCAGGTCGGCCGTCGCTGCCGCATCGATCCGCCAGGGCGCCGCTTCGACCACGACGCCGTAGTCGCGGGCGGCCTTGTCCGGGCTCAACAGCTCGTTGCGCACGTCCTTCAACACGGCCTCAGGGTCCCGCTCCAAGGGATCGCCCCAACCGCCGGCGCCGGCGAGGTCGTGGCGGTAGACGTCGCCCTCACGGATGGTCATCGTGAACTTGCTGGGCAGCGCCGTGGTCTCGCCGTCGCGGATGAGCTGGTTCTCTGACGGCTGGCCCGGATGGCCGCCATAGAGGCCGTAGGGCCTGAAGGTGCGGCGGTCGGAGCGGATCTGCAGAACGGCCTCCCGCTCCAGGAAGCGGTAGGAGCGGGTGTAGGGCGCACCACCCCGGAACTTGCCCGCCCCCATGCGGTCCGGCAGCAACTCGTAGGCCGTGATCTGCACCGGATATTCGGCCTCGATCACCTCGACCGAGACCGAGGCCATGTTGGCGAGCATGTTGGCGTTGCCCTCGAGCCCGTCGGCCCAGGGCCGCCCGCCCCAGGTGCCGCAGGCGAAGTCGACGAAGATGAAGGGCTTGCGGTCGGCGTGGTAGCCGCCGATCGAAATGCCGGTATTGCCTCCATCCGAGGCCGCGAACACCCGGTCGGGCACCAGCATGGCGAGCGCGCCGAAGGCACAGTCGACCATGCGAAAGCCGGTGAGGCCGCGCGCTGCACAGGCCGCCGGCAGCACGGCGTTGGCGATGGTGCCCTCGGGCGCGATCACGTCGATGACGCGAAAGACGCCCTCGTTGTTGGGGATGTCGCCCGGCAGCACCGAGCGGATGGCGCAGTAGCTGGCGGCCTTGGTGTAGGAGAGGGTGTTGTTGATGGCGCCCTTCACCTGCGGCGACGACCCGGTCCAATCGACCGTCATGCGGTCACCCTGCTTCTTCATCGTGCAGAAGAGCCGGATCGGCTGGCCGAGGTCGATGCCGTCGTCGTCGATCCAGTCCTCGAAGCTGACCTCGCCGTCGGGCAGGTCCGCCACCGCCGCACGGGTCAGCCGCTCGGCGTAGTCGATCACTTCCGCCATGTAGCGGTTCACCTTGAGGACGCCGTAGCGCTGGACCAGGTCGTGGAACTGCCGCTCGGCGATGTGGCAGGCGGCGAGCTGGGCCCGGAGATCGCCCAAAACCTTTACCGGAACGCGAACATTGGTCTCGAGCAGCCGGAACAGCGTCTCGTTGCGCACGCCCGCCTGGTAGAGGTGCAAGGGCGGGATGCGCAGCCCCTCTTGGTAGATTTCGGTCGAATCGGCGGCGTTCGAGCCGGCGACGCGGCCGCCGACGTCGGTGTGGTGGCAGATGGTGGCGGCGAAGGCGATCCGCTCACCCTCGACGAACAAGGGCTTGAAGACGAAGATGTCGGGCAGGTGCATGCCGCCGTCGAACGGATCGTTCATGGCAAAGACGTCGCCTTCCACCATGGTTTGGCCGTACCGCTCGACCACCACCTCCAGTGCGGTCGGGATCGAGCCGAGATGACCCGGCAAGGTCAGCCCCTGGGCGACCAGCTTGCCGTCGCGATCGGCAAAAGCCGTGGAAAAATCCATGCTGTCCCGCAGCACGCTCGAATAGGTCGTTCGGCAGATGGTCAGCGCCATCTCGTCGGCGATCGAAAACAACGCGTTTTTGAACAGCTCGAACTCGATCGGGTCGATGGGGGGCGACATGGCGTCCTTTCAGGGCGGCGGCGGCCGGTGCGGCGCGAAACCAGCATGTTGCCTGCCAAGTCTTGGCGGCAGCTTGGATGACGACCGATAGTGAGGCACGATTCCGGGCATTGCCACAAGTGCGTGCGCGCTATACGCGTGTTGCCCGTCTGCATGACTGGATCCATGGCCCAGCTCTTGCTTCACACAGCGCAGCGAATGCAGCTTGGGCCCAACGCGCAAGGGAAGGTGAGGATGCGAGCGATAATGACGACGATGGCGAGCGGTGCGGCGATGGCCGTGCTCGCCCTGACCGTGCCGGCCACGGCCAGCGAGCTGCCGGCGACGGCCTTGACCGGGATCGGCCTCAACGGCCCGACGGTTGCGTCCAGCCGCGACGAGTTGCCGTTCTGGCGCGAGACCATTCCGGCCGCGTCCAACGGCCAGGTCACCATGGAAATCCAACCGCTCGACCAGATGGGCATCGACGATGCCACCATGCTGCGGCTGTTGAGCCAGGGCGTGATGGACTTCGCCAGCATGGACATCTCCAAGATGGCGGGCGACGATCCGGCCTTCGAGGGCTGCGACCTCGCGGGTCTGACCACGACCGTGACCGACGCCCGCGCCGCCTGCGAGGCCTGGAAGCCGGTCATGGCCCGCAAGATGGCCGAAAGCTGGAACGCCAAGCTCATGGCGGTCGGCGCCAACCCGCCGCAGGTGTTCTGGTGCCGCGACGAACTCGCGGGTCTGAACGACCTGCGCGGCAAGAAGGTGCGCGTGTTCAACGCCACGATGAACGACTTCATCCAGGGCATCGGCGGCACGACGGTGAGCCTGCCCTTCGCCGAGGTGGTGCCGGCCTTGCAGCGCGGCGTGGTCGACTGCGGCGTCACCGGCTCCTTGAGCGGCAACACCGCCCGCTGGTGGGAGGTCGCCACCCACATCTACCCGCTTTCGCTCGGCTGGAGCGTCAACGCCCACGCCATCAACCTCGACACCTGGAACGGGCTCGATGCGGCGGTGCAGGAGTTCCTCCTGGAGCAGTTCGCCGCCTACGAGGACAAGATGTGGGAAACCGTGCAGCTCGCCACCGACGAGGGCATCAGCTGCAACATCGGCGAGGAGCCCTGCACCATCGGCATCAAGGCCTCGATGACGCTCGTGCCGGTGGCCGATGCCGACCGTGAGGCCCTCGACAACCTGCTCGAGACCGAGGTGCTGCGCGGTTGGGCTAGGCGCTGCGGGGCGGACTGTGCTGCCGAGTGGAACGAGACCATCGGTCAGGTGCTCGGTCTGACGGCGCCGCAGGGCTGAACGGGTAGCGGTCGGCGAACGGGAGCTTGGCCTTGGAGTTTCTCACCAAGCTGGCCATGGCCATTGCCCGCCTCGGGACGTGGTTCGGTGGCCTGCTCCTGTTCGCCGCCGCCTTGCTGATCGGGGTCGAGGTGCTGCTGCGGCGGTTCCTTGGCATGTCGATCCCCGGCACCGACGAACTGGCGGGCTATGCGATGGCGATCGGCATCGCCTGGGGCCTTGCCTTCACCTTGCTCAGGCGGGCGCACGTGCGCATCGATTCGCTCTACGTGCTCCTGCCCGTGCCGCTCCGCGCCCTGCTCGACATCGTCGGCCTGGCGCTGTTCATGGCCTTCATGAGCGTCGTGACCTGGTATGCCTGGACCGGCGTGTTCGCCCGTTCGTTCCAGGTGGGTTCACGCTCGCTGTCGCGCCTGGAAACGCCGCTTTGGATCCCCCAGGCGCTGTGGGGTGCGGGGTTGGTGCTCTTCCTGCTCTGCGCGCTCCTCTTGCTCGTGCGCAGTCTTTGGGCGCTGCTGCGCGGGCGCTTCGGCGACGTGCAGGATCTGATCGGCTCCCGCTCGATCCTCGAGGAAACCAAGGAAGAGGTCGAGGACGCCACGACCCGGCTCGCCGCGGAAGGTCGCAACACCCGATGATCCCTACCGCTCTCATCACCTTGTTGACGCTCCTGGCGCTCGCGGTCCCGGTGGCCGCCTCGCTCGGCGTGCTCGGCCTCTTCCTCGCCGATACCTACGCTTTCCTGCCGGTCCACCGCGCCATCGGCGAGATCGCCTGGAAGGTGATGAACAACACCCTCCTGGTGTCGATCCCGCTGTTCGTGCTGCTCGGCGAGATCATGCTGCGCTCGGGCATGGCGCAGCGGATGTATGCCGCCCTCGGCCATTGGCTGACCTGGCTGCCGGGCGGGCTGATGCACTCGAACATCGGCGCCTGCACCATGTTCTCGGCGATCTCGGGCTCCAGCGTGGCGACCGCGGCCACGGTGGGCACGGTCGCCATCGCCGAGGGCCGCAACCAGGGCTACAACGACCGTCTGTTCCTCGGCACGCTCGCCGCCGGCGGCACGCTCGGCATCCTCATTCCGCCCTCGATCAACCTGATCGTCTACGGGGTATTGACCGACACCTCGATCCCCAAGCTGTACCTCGCGGGCATCGTGCCGGGCCTGATCCTCGCCAGCCTCTTCATGGTGACGGTGATCGTGATCTGCTCGTTCCGCCCCGAATGGGGCGGGACCCGCCGCAGTTCCGCCTGGCGGGAGCGCATCCGCACGCTGCCCGATCTGTTGCCGCCTTTGGTCATCTTCCTCGTGGTCATCGGCTCGATCTATGCGGGCTGGGCCACACCGACGGAATCGGCAGCACTCGGCGTGCTCGCGGCCTTGGGCCTGACCCTGTCCCACCGGCAAAACCGGCTGGACCTCGCCGGGCTGCGCCAAGCGGTCGAGGGCACGGTGCAGACCTCGGCGATGATCCTGGCGATCCTGGTCGCCGCCTATTTCTTGAACTTCGTGATGGCCTCGATCGGCCTCACCCGCCAGGTCAACGCCTTCGTCACCAATCTGGGTCTGACACCGTTCGAGACCCTGATGATGATCGTCCTCTTCTACCTCATCCTCGGCATGTTCATGGAGACCCTCTCCATGATGATCACCACGGTGCCGATCATCACGCCGATCGTCGTCAGCCTCGGCTACGATCCGATCTGGTTCGGCATCTTGATCATGTTGTTGATCGAGACGGCAATGATCACCCCACCGGTCGGCATCAACCTGTTCGTGGTGCAGGGGGTGCGGGGGCGCGGGCAGTTGCACGACGTGATGCTGGGCTCACTGCCGTTCGTGGTCACGCTTTTGGTCATGATCGGCGTGCTCATCAGCTTCCCAGGCCTGGCCCTTTGGCTGCCCAATCTCTGATCAGCGTTGACAGCGAACGCTCCGTCACGACGAGGCCGATGGCGACGACGATCGAGACCAGGAAGGCCAGGAGCGTGGCGGGAACGTTGCCGAGCGCTGCCGCCGTCAGGTGGATGGTGAGCACGAACGACATGAGGGCCACCAAGCCCATCCGGCCCCAGCGAAAGATGCGCTCGCCCACATCGGCCTCGACCCGCTGCTTCAGTTCGACCGTCAAGAACATCATCGCCACCGGCATGGTGAGCAGGGCCGCCGTCACCCGTTCGCCCAGCGCATCGGCGGCGTAGGTCACCAGCGCCACGAACAGCCCGGCCTGGATCGCCCGACCGAACGGGGGACGGCGCCGCAGGCCCGGCGCCTTCGCCGCGGCCGGTGCGGGCTCGGCGGTGAAGGGCAGGATCAGGTGCGAGGCGGCGAACGCCGCGGCGAAGAGAAGGAGCGACCAGGGCAGTTCCAGGGTCGAGTGGGTGACCGCGAACGCGGTGACGGCCCAGGCGCCGCAGCCGCAGAGCAGCAGCGTCACCACGCCGAGCCTGGCGAAGCCGCGACCGATCACGACCATGAAGACGAGGGTCGCAACGAAGGTCAGGACCGCGTTGGCGGCGGCCGCGGTGAGGAACGGTGTCGGCTGTTGCAGGGCGACGAGGAAGAAGCCGGGCCCGACCACCACCGGAAAGCCGATCGACGCCGCCGCGACCAGGGGCGGTGCGCGCTCGATCAGCACCGCCATGGCCAACACGAAGGCCCCCGTCGCGACCGCCTTGACCGCGATCGCCAGCACGAACTCGAGCATGGGTGCTAGGGGCGATCGATCGCGGTTGCCGGGTCAGGCGTGCGCATCGACGACACGCTCGGCCTTCAGGTCCTCCAGACTCGAGGCGAAGGCCTGCACCGTGCGCTCCAGGTCGCTCTCGTCGTGCGCCGCCGAGGCCGGACCGCCCGGCCAGGGCGCGATGTCGACCCCATGCCGGCGCATGGCGAGGCGCAACTGTTCGATGGCGGGGTGCCCCTTGGCGGCCTTGATCCGGCGATAGCCCAGCGTTTCGGGTGCCGCGGCCGCGGCGGTGAGGTCCAGTCCTTCGGGGTTGACGAAGACGTGCCAGCCCGTGTGCTGGCCGTAGACCAGCCAGTTGACGCCGGCAGCCTTGACCACCTCGTTCAGGCGCCGGCGCAGGGTGGCGGCATAGTCGTGGGCCTTGGCGATGGCGCTGCCGTCGCGCAGCAATTCGAGCGTGGCGATGCCCGCCGCCGCCGAGACCGGGTTGGCGTTGTAGGTGCCCTGGTGGTTCACCTTTTCGACTCCGCGGCCGCGCGCGGCCTTCGGGTCCAGCAGTTCCAACAGATCGCGGCGACCGGCGACGGCGCCACCCGGCAGCCCGCCGGCGAGGATCTTGGCGAGGGTGGTGAGGTCGGGGCGGATGCCCAAGGCTTCCTGGGCGCCACCGCGGGCGACGCGAAAGCCCGTGACCACCTCGTCGAAGATCAGGACGATGCCGCGCTTTGCGGTCTCTTCGCGCAACAGCGTCACCGTGGAAGCGGGCATCGGCACCTGGCCGTAGCTGGCGCCGGTCGGCTCCAGGATGGCGGCAGCGAGGCGGTGCCCGTGGGTCTCGAGGGCCGCCAACAGCTCGTCCGGCTCATCCGGATCGACCAGGACGACGTTGCTCGCCAGTTCGGGCAGCACGCCCGTGCTGGCCGTACCGTCGAAGTGGTCTTGAAAGCCGAACGCCATGTGGTCGTGCCAGCCGTGGAAATGGCCCTTGAAGCGCAGGATCAAGGGGCGGCCGGTGGCAGCGCGGGCGAGACGCAGCGCCATCAAGGTGGCTTCGGTGCCGGACGAGGTGAAGCGTACCATCTCGGCCGACGGCACCATCTCGACGACGAGTTCGGCCCAGATCACCTCCAGCTCGTGATTGGCGCCGTAGTGGGTGCCGCGGGCCAGCTGCTCGGCGACGGCCGCCATCACGTCCGGGTGGGCGTGGCCGAGCATCAAAGCGCCGTGGCCGCCGACGTAGTCGACGTATTCGTTGCCGTCGACGTCCCACTTGCGCGCCCCTTTGGCGTGGGTGACGGCCAACTGATGCGGCTGCATCAGGCGGCTGTCGTGGGTGACGCCTGCGGGCAGCACGCGCTCGGCGCGCGCGTGCAGCGCCGCCGAGCCGGGGGTGCGGTCGACGTAGCGGGCCACGATCGGCGAGTTGGTGAAGGGTGGGGCGCCGGTCATGGCCATTCTCCTCGATGATCGAACCGAAAGCCCGGGGCCGGTCTCGTCGGTTCGCTACAGGGTTTCGTTCCCGTTGGCTTACACGCAGCACGGCACTTGGACCACGACCAAGGGCTCATCCCCGGCTCACGCTTTTGCGGGGGGCGCTGGGGCGGCACCAGGGCGCGGCGCCGCTCGTCTCGTCTCGTCTCTGCCGAGGCGACGGATCAGGGCTCGGTGCGGAAGCGGGCGAGGGCGTCGCGATCGATCTCGATCCCCAGCCCCGGGCCGGTCGGCACCGCGACGCGCCCCTGCTCCAGCCGGAAGGGCTGTTTGACAATGGCGTCGCGGAAGGGATGCGGCGTGCGGTCGAATTCGAGCCAGGGCTCGTTGGCCCAAAGCCCCTGGGCGGCGGCCGGCAGCATGGCGATCAGGTGCAACGCGGTGGCGATGGCGATGCCGGTGCCCCAGACGTGCGGGTGGTAGCGCACGCCCGCGGCATTGGCCAAGGCCGCGATGCGCAGGCACTCGGTGAGCCCGCCCGCCGCGCACGTATCCGGCTGCACGACGTCGACCGCCCCGTTGGCGAGCAAGATCTGGAAGTCGAAGCGGGTGAAGCTGCACTCGCCGCCGGCGATGGGGATCGCGGTCTGGCCGGCGAGCCAGCGATAGCCGGCCACGTCCTCCGGTGCCACCGGCTCCTCGAACCAGCCGATGCCGAGCGGCTCGACGCGCCGGGCCAGGGCCAGGGCGTCGATGCGGTCGAAGCCGTGATTGGCGTCGATCATCAAGCCGATGCCGTCGCCGATGGCGGCGCGGATGGCCTCGGTATTGGCGGCGTCGTCGACCGGATCGAAGCCGACCTTGAGCTTCATCGCGCCGAAGCCGTCGGCGGCGTAGCCTTGGGCCTCCTCGACCAACAGGGCGCGGTTCCGGCCGGTATCGTCGGTCTTGCGGTAGAGCCCGGTGGCGTAGGCCCTGGCCGAGCTGCGCAAGGGCCCGCCCATCAGCCGGTGGATCGGCAAGCCCGCCGCCTTGCCGCGCAAATCCCAAAGTGCCACGTCGAGGCCAGCCAGGGCCTGAACGGCCAGGCCGCGCTGGCCGTGGTCGCGCAGCTCGTTGTAGAGGCGCTCCCAGTGCGCCGCACCGGCGAGCGCGTCGTGGCCGACCAGGAGCGGCGCGTAGAAGCGCTCGATCACGGGCTGCAAGAGGCGCGGCGGGCCGTAGCACTCGCCCCAGCCGACGAGCCCGCCTTCGGCCACCACCTCGACGATCAAGGCGACCCGTTCGTGCACCCAGCGTTGCGAGAACGCGAAGGGCTCGCTGATGGGTGCCGTCAACAGATGCGTGCGGATCGTCTCGATGCGCATGGTCGTCCCCTCCCCAATCGTCGTTTCGGCGCCGGCCAGGGCGTTTTTTGGTTAGGTTGATCCGTGGCCATCCCGCACCTCCAGCCGCTGGGGGGCGGGATGGTCCAGCCTTGCGAAAAAATGCTCTAGAGCGTTTCCCGGTTAGGTAGCGCACGGGCCATCCCTCACCCCCGCCC
>RECO01000094.1 GCA_007694015.1 Geminicoccaceae bacterium | reverse complement strand
CGGCGCAATCGGAGCCGAACGCTCCGATTGCGCCTGTGCACTAGGACCCCCGAGCGACGGCTACGCCGCCGCCAATTGTCGAGTTGAGCTGCAGCCCCGCCGCCGTCTCCCCTTTCCATTGGCAGCGGCAAAGCCGCCGTCTCCCCTTTCCATTGGCAGCGGCAAAGCCGCCGTCTCCCCTTTCCATTGGCAGCGGCAAAGCCGCCGTCTCCCCTTTCCATTGGCAGCGGCAAAGCCGCCGTCTCCCCTTTCCATTGGCAGCGGCAAAGCCGCCGTCTCCCCTTTCCATTGGCAGCGGCAAAGCCGCCGTCTCCCCTTTCCATTGGCAGCGGCAAAGCCGCTGCCTGGGGGGGTCCAAGGGGGGACCATCAAGTCCCCCCTTGCCTTCTTCCTTCCCTTCCTTCCCTTCCCTACCCTTCCTTCCCTTCCCTGGCTTCCCGCGCCCATGAGCGACCAAGGCGCGCCTTGCGCTTCGGGGTGTGGGGCGTATCTGACCCTCATGACGAGTATCATGCGATGGGTGGCGGGGGCCTTCTTGGTCCTCTCGGGTTGGGCCGGCGCCGAGGCG
This sequence comes from Geminicoccaceae bacterium, assembly GCA_007694015.1. Taxonomy (GTDB): domain Bacteria; phylum Pseudomonadota; class Alphaproteobacteria; order Geminicoccales; family Geminicoccaceae; genus RECO01. The sequence goes on along the minus strand of RECO01000094.1, from coordinate 36,302 downwards.
CAGGTGGTCCAGACCGAACGGGTCAAGGCGAGCCTGGTCAGTGAGGTGGCGACGGTAGCGCCCGGCGACACCGTTTGGGTCGGCCTGCATTTGGACATCATTCCGGGCTGGCACACCTATTGGAAAAATCCTGGCGACAGTGGGGCTGCGACCAATCTGGATTGGCAGCTTTTGCCGGGCGTGGTGGCGGGGCCGATCCAGTGGCCCTTGCCCGAGGCGGTGCCCTACGGGCCCTTGATGAACTTCGGCTATTACGGCGAGGTGTTGCACCTGGTCGAGGTGAGCGTGCCGGCCGACTGGCCGCTCGGCGAGCCCGTCCCGCTCGAAGCCGATGCGCTCTGGCTGGTCTGCGCCGACATCTGCATCCCGGAGAGCGGCACCGTCGGGCTCAGCCTTGCGACCGGCCCCGAAACCCTGGCCGATCCTGCGACACTCGCCCTGTTCGACCGCTTCAAGGCGCGCCTGCCCCAGCCCTCGCCCTTCGACTTGACGGCGAGCGGTCCGGAGCCCTTGCAACTCACGATCGAAGGCCACTTCGATCCGGCACTCTTGCAGGACGTCCGGTTCTTCCCGGCCGAATCCGGCCGGCTGAACCATCCCGCAGCCCAGCCCTGGGAGGTCCGCGCCGACGGCCTCGTCCTGCACCTGCCGCCGGGGCGAGCCCCGCCCGCCGAGCGGCTCGAAGGCGTGCTGGTCCTGACCGAAGCCCTGGGGCCGCAGCACTTCGAGCAGGCGCTGATCGTCGACCTGCCCATGCTGGCGAGCGCCCCCGGCTGGGCCGAAGGCGCGCTGCGGGGCGGGGCGGGTCTCGGCCTCTTGGCCGCCGTGCTGTTGGCGCTGGCCGGCGGGGTCTTGTTGAACCTGATGCCGTGCGTCTTCCCCGTCCTGTCGATGAAGGCGTTGGCGCTGGTCGAAGTCGGCGGCAGCGACCGGGCGACGCTCCGGCGCCACGGCCTCCTCTATCTCGCGGGCGTGCTCGTCACCTTCGCGGCCGTCGCCGGGGCGTTGATCGCGCTCCGCGCCGGCGGCGCCCAGATCGGCTGGGGCTTCCAGCTGCAATCGCCCGTGGTGGTGGCGCTCCTCGCCTATGTCCTGTTCGTCGTGGGCCTCAACCTTTCGGGGTTGTTCGCCCTCAACCTGACGCCGAACGTGGGCGGCAGCGTCGCAGCGCGCCCTGACGGGCTCGGGGCCTTCGCCACCGGCCTCTTGGCGGTGGTCGTCGCCACCCCCTGCACGGCACCCTTCATGGCGGCGGCCCTGGGCTTCGCCCTGACCCAGCCGGCCCACGTCACCCTCGCGGTCTTCCTGGCGCTCGGTGTCGGTCTCGCCTTGCCTTTCTTGCTGGTGACCTGGGTGCCGGGCATGGGCCGCCGCCTGCCGCGTCCGGGCCCGTGGATGACGCGGCTGCGCCAGGGCCTCGCCTTTCCGATGTACGCCTCGGCGGCATGGCTCGTCTGGGTGCTGGCGCAGCAGGCCGGCCCCGATGCGGTGCTGGCCGTGCTGGTCGGCGCCGTCCTGCTCGCCTTCGGCCTCTGGCTCGCCGCACCGGCGCTCGGCGGTGCCAGCCGAACGGCACGGCTCGGCGGGGCGGTGGCCGGGGTGGTGGCGCTCGCACTCCTGACCGTGCCGGCCACCAGCCTGCCCGTGACCGCCGCGACCGGCGAGGCGGAGCCGCTCACGCTCGGCGAACGCTTCGATCCCGAGCGCTTGGCCGAAGCCCGTGCCGCCGGCGAGCCCGTCTTCGTGCATCTGACGGCGGCCTGGTGCATCACCTGCCAGGTGAACGAGCGCGTCGCCCTGTCCGGCCGCGACTTCGAGCGGCTGCTGACCGAGCACGGCATCACCTATTTCGTCGGTGACTGGACCAACCGCGACGCCGTGATCGCCGACTATCTCCGCCGCTACGACCATCCGGGGGTCCCGCTCTACGTGGTCTATGGCGCGAACGGCGCGCCGGCGCAGGTGCTGCCCCAGGTCCTGACGCCGAGCCTCGTCCGCACCGCGCTCCGCAACGCCGCCGCCGGCTAGAGCGTTTCCCGGTTAGAGCGTTTCCCGGTTAGGTAGCGCACGGACCATCCCTCACCCCCGCCCGGCCAACCACGAGTGCACGATGCCATGGGTGGCCGGCCACCCCGCGCTGCAAAGCAGCGTGGGGACCCCGGCGGGCGGGGGCGCGGGATGGTCGAGCATACCGCAAAACGCTCGAGTTGACGGCCGCCTTCGGTGCTGGGCTGTGGTCTTAAGTGATCCTTAAAGGAACGCGCGCAGGGTGGCCTGTGGTTCGCGGCAACCGCGGACGTTGCTCGAGGTTCTCTCGTGGATCATGCCGTCACGCTGCCACGGCCCAGCACACCGATTGCCGACCCGGATTACGCCAAGGCCGTGCTCGATGCGCTCGCCTCGCACATCTGCGTGCTCGATCAGCGGGGCTTGATCGTCGCGGTCAACCGGGCGTGGCGTCGCTTCGCGCTCGAGAACGGCGCGCCGCCAGACTATTCGGATATCGGTCGCAACTACCTGCAGGTTTGCCAATCGTCGACCGATGCCGAAGAAGCCGAGGCGAGCCTCTTCACGCGCGGTGTGCGCGCCGTGCTGGAGCGGCGGAGTGCGGTGTTCGAACTCGAATATCCCTGTCATTCCCCGACCGAACGGCGGTGGTTTCTCGGCCGGGTCACGCCGCTGGAGGTGGCCGGTGGCGGGGCGGTCGTCTCGCATCTCGACATCACCGAGCGCAAGCTCGTGGAGCTGGAACTGGCCCGCCTCGCGGCCACCGATCCGCTGACGGAGTTGCCCAACCGCCGCTTCGTGATGGAACTGGTGCAGGGCGAGCTGGAGCGGGTCCAGCGTTTCGGCGGCGTTGCGGCGCTGGTGCTGCTCGATCTCGACCGCTTCAAGGCGGTCAACGACACCTATGGTCATGGCGTCGGCGACGAAGCCTTGCGCGCCGTGGCGAGGGTCTGCACGGCGGCGCTGCGGCGCAGCGACGTCGTCGGCCGGCTCGGCGGCGAGGAATTTCTCGTGTGCCTGCCGGGTGCCGACGCCAGCGCTGCCGTCCGGATCGCGGAGAAGCTGCGCGCGGCCGTGGCCGGATGCGCTCTTGCGACCGACCATGGGCCGTTGCGGCTGACGGCGAGCTTCGGCGTCGCCGAGCTCTTGCCTTCGGACCGCAAGGTCGACGACGCCATGGCCCGCGCCGACCGCGCCCTCTACACCGCCAAGGACCTGGGGCGAAACCGCGTCGTCCGCGCTCGGGGCGGCGACCGCATGGCGGACTGACGAGCGCCCGACCCCGGCGTGGTGCTCAGGGCTCGACCTCGGCCGGCTTTGCGCCACATTGCGCTGGAAGTCCCTAGCCACAGCGCCCGTGTCCGAGGAGCCCCCCGCATGGCCCGTCCCGCGCCCCGTCCCGCGAACGATCTCGAAATGTACGACGCCCACGCCGAGCGGTGGTGGGCGGGCGACACGGCTTGGTTGCGCACCCTGCACAACATGGTGCCGGCCCGGCTGCGCCATTTCGACCGCATCGTCGGCGATTGGCAGGGCCTGGAGGTGCTGGATCTCGGCTGCGGCGGCGGCTTCATGGCGGAAGCGATGGCCGAGAAGGGGGCCAAGGTCACGGGCGTCGATCCGGCCGCGCAGGCCCTCGCCGCCGCTCGCCGGCACGCCGAACGGATGGGTCTTTCGATCGACTACGTCGAAGGCGTGGGCGAGGCGCTGCCCCTCCCGGACCACCGCTTCGACGTGGTGGTGGCGTGCGATTCGTTGGAGCACGTGGCCGACCTGGAGCGCGTGTTGGACGAGGTCACGCGCGTGTTGAAGCCGGGCGGCTGGTTTCTGTTCGACACCATCAACAAGAACCCGCTTGCCAGCTTCGTCGTCGTCACCATGGGCGAGAAGGTGTTGCGCCTCCTGCCCGAAGGCACGCACGATCCGGCGTTGTTCATTCGCCCGGCGGATCTGCAGCGGGCATTGACGCGGCGCGGCTACACTGTCGGCCGGTTCCAGGGCTTCGGCCCGACCGGCATCAACCGCCGGCTCGATCCGACCTTCGGCCTCGTGCCCTTGACCGCGGTCAACTATCTGGGCTCGGCGAAAAAACGCGGCTGAGGTGCTGGTCGCCCTCACCGGCGCCACGGGCTATGTCGGCCGCTTCGTGGCTGCCGACCTCCTCGCCCGCGGCCACGAGGTCGTGGCTTGGTCTCGACCCGCCAGCGATTTGGCCGGCTTTCCGGGCCCGATCCGTTGGGTTCTGGGCGGCCTCGACGATGCCGCCAGCGCCGAACGCCTCGTCGCCGGTGCCGCAGCGCTGGTGCACGCCGCCTTCCACCACCTGCCGGGCCACTACCGGGGCGGCGAAGGCGCTGACGTGGCGGGCTTTCTCCGCACCAACCTCCAGGGCTCGCTGCGGCTGATCGAGGCGGCGCGAAGGGCCGGCGTCGGCCGCGTCGTCTTTCTCTCGAGCCGCGCCGTCTACGGCCCCCGCCTCGCGGATCGGGCCCTCGACGAGCATCACCCGCTTGCCCCCACCACCCATTACGGCGCCTACAAGGCGGCGGTGGAGGCGGTCCTGCGCGGCTACGGCAAGGCGGAAGGGTGGCCCGTGTGCAGCCTCCGCGCCACCGGCGTGTTCGGCCTGACGCAGCCGATCGAACGCGCGAAATGGGTGGCCTTGGTGCGTGACTGCCGCAGCCACCGGGCGCCGCCGCCGCGCGGTGGCACCGAGGTCTACGGCCCCGATCTCGCCGAGGCCGTCCACCTGCTCTTGACCGCACCCCCGGCAGAGGTCGCGGGCGAGGCCTTCAACGTCTCGGACGTCTACGTCACCCACCGCGCCCTGGCGCGCCTCTTGGGCGGCCCGTTGCCACCCCCGAGCCCCGGCCCCGAGGGGCTGATGCAGACCACCAAGCTGCAATCGCTCGGCTGGCGCCCGAGCGGCTGGCCGGCGGTCGTCCAAACCCTCCACGCCCTGGACCGCGCCTTGGCCATCTAGGATTTTGCGCCTAGTCGTGCTAGGTTCCGTATCGCTTTTTGGAACCCGTTCATCACCTGGCAAGCCGCCCGCGCGGCCGCCGCGGGCGTCCCAAAAAAAACGATTCTACAAAACGAACTGTCCGACCCTACTTTCTATGTTTTACAAGTGTTTGGCCTGGGGATAACGGGTATTATGACAAATCGCGAAGGGTCGCGCCGAGCGCCATCCTACCAGCGGCCGCGCCGCTCCCAGGGATCGCGCCACGGGTCGGCGAACGGGTCGGCGCCGATGCTGAGGCCGACACCGCCACCGATGTTGCCGCCGGTGCCGACGGTGACGCCGGCTCTCGGGTAGAGGCGCGGTTCGGCGGTACTGGTGGGCGCGCGCAGCGTTTCTGGCAAGTCGGCGCGCCGCTCCAAGGCGGCACAACTGGCCTGGTCGCTCGCCAGACAATCTCGCTGCAGGCGCTCCTCGGCGCTCATGACCGTGCAGCCGGCCAGCGCCAGCGCGCTAAAAGCGGCGCAGATACGTGGCATATTCGACATCGCTCACCCTCGTCAGCATGGTCGCCCGCTCCTTTTCCTTGGCCGTGACGAAGGCGCGGTGCGGTTCCGCCTCCATCCAACCGCGCGGATGATCCGCATCGCGAAAGCGCTGGATGGCTTCGCCCCAGCGGTCGGTAAAGGCAAAGCCGGCATGCGCGACACGGTCGCCGTCGACCGGGGCGCCCAGGCTGCGCTTCTCGATCAAGCCTTGGCGCACGCCGGCGAGGATCGCCGCCACCACCAGATAGGGATTGGCGTCGGCCCCGGCCACTCGATGTTCCAACCGTGCGGCCCGCCCGGTGGTTGCCGGCACGCGGACGGCGGCGTTGCGATTGTCGAAGCCCCAGCAGGCGACCAGCGGGGCATAGGAGCTTTGCTGGAAGCGGCGATAGGCGTTGGCCGTGGGCGCAAAGACCAGCTGGTTGTCGGCGGCGGTGGCGAGCACGCCGGCGATGGCGGCCCGGAGCGGCGGGGCGAGCCGGTCCGCCTCGCCCGCGAACACCGGCCGATCGTCCGCATCGAGCAGGCTGACGTGGACGTGCATGCCGCTGCCGCTCTGGTCGCCATAGGGCTTGGCCATGAAGGTGACGTCGAGGCCGTGGGCACGCGCGGTCTGCTTGAGGCAGCGGCGCAGCAGGACGGCGTGGTCGGCGGCGCGCACGGCATCCGCCACGTGGTGCAGGTTGATCTCGAACTGACCGGGGCCGAACTCGGCGATCGCCGTCTCGGTCGGCAGGTTCTGGCAGGCGCAGTTGGCCGCCATCGCCTCCAACAGATCGGAGAAGCTGCGCATCACGTCGAGGTCGTAGAGCTGCGAGCCGAGCGTCGGCGTGCCGGGCGGGGGCAGGGCGTGGTCGCCCTCGGCGGTGACGAGGTAGAACTCCAACTCCAACGCTACCATCGGCTTGAAGCCCAACGAGGCGAGGGCGTCGACCTCGCGTTGCAGCACGCGGCGGGGGTCGAGCGGGCAGGGGGTGTGCTGATCCGGCTCCAAGAGCGACGTCAACAGCTGCGCCGTCGGCCGCTTCGCCCAGGGCACCGGCACCAGCGTGCCGGGGGCCGGCTTCAAGAAGCCGTCGGGGTCGCCCGTGGCCAGCGCAATGCCCGCTTCGTCCACGTCCTCGCCCCAAATGTCGAGCCCGAAGGTGGAACGCGGCAAGCGGGCGCCTTCCAGCGCCAGCTTGGCGAGCGTCGCGGCCGGCAGCCACTTGCCGCGGACCACGCCGTTGAGGTCCACGAGCAACAGCTCGATCGTTTCGACGGCACCATGCACGGCGGTAAAGGCGGCACATTCGGCGGCAAAGTCTTCGGGCAGCGCGACCAGCGGATGGGACATGAGTTCAACGATTTCGTAATTGGGCTGAAACGAATTGTTGGCGTGTTCCCACGGTGGTGGGAACTGCCAAAGACGTTGCGAGCAAAAAAAAGCAAGGCAACGAGGACGGTGGGCGGGGTGCAGGGGCTGTCGATGGGGCGCTTTGGCGATGCTGGCGGCGCAGCTGCGTCGAGCATGGCGGACGCGACCGGCCGGCCGCCCTCAGTGCGCGGCGTCCCAGTTGGTGCCGTGGCCGACGTCGACGACGAGGGGGACGGAGAGCGCGGCGGCGTTGGCCATTTCGTGGCGGAGGAGGTCGGTGGTGGCGACGACTTCGTCCTTCGGCACTTCGAGAACCAGTTCGTCGTGGACCTGGAGGAGCAGGCGCGCCTTGCTCTCGTCCTGGCGCAGCCGGCGGTCGACGCGGATCATGGCGCGTTTCATGATGTCGGCAGCGGAGCCTTGGATCGGGGCGTTGATGGCTTGGCGCTCGGCGTAGGCGCGGCGGGCAACGACCTTGGTGTTGATCTCGGGGATGACGCAGCGCCGGCCGAAGAGGGTGCGGACCGCACCATGGGTGCGGGCCTCGTCCTTGACCCGGTCCATATAGGCCTTGATGCCGGGGTAGCGTTCGAAATAGCGGGCGATGAAGGCTTTGGCGTCGGCCTGGTCGATGCCGAGGCGGGTGGCGAGGCCCCAGGCACCGATGCCGTAGATGATGCCGTAGTTGATGGTCTTGGCGCGGCGGCGGAGCTCGCCCGACACCTGATCCACCGGCACGTCGAACATTTCGGCGGCGGTGACGCTGTGGATGTCGACGTCGTTGGCAAAGGCGTCCTTCAAGGGACCGATGTCGGCGATGTGGGCGAGAATGCGCAACTCCACCTGGGAGTAGTCGGCGGAGACCAGGGCGTGGCCGTCGGCGGCGATGAAGGCGGTGCGGATTTTCCGGCCTTCCTCGGTGCGGATGGGGATGTTCTGGAGGTTCGGGTCGGTCGAACTCAGCCGGCCGGTGGAGGTGGATGCCAGCATGTAGGAGGTGTGGATGCGCCCGGTCGTGGGCTGCACCTCGTCGACCAGGGCTTCGGTGTAGGTGCGGGTGAGCTTCTGCAGCTGGCGCCAGTCGAGCACGACGCGGGGCAACTCGTGGCCTTGGGCGGCGAGTTCCTCCAAGACCTCGGCGCCGGTGGCGTGACTGCCGGTCTTGGTCTTCTTCCCGGAGCCGCCGAGGCCGAGTTCGTCGAACAGGACTTCGCCGAGTTGCTTGGGTGAGCCCAGGTTGAAGGGGCGCCCCGCGAGCTTGGTCGCTTCGTCCTCGAGCTGGGCCATGCGCTGGGTAAAGTCGGCGGTGAGCCGCTTCAGAATGTCGGTGTCGACCAGGACACCCGCGGTCTCCATCGCGGCGATGATCGGGGGCAGGGGGCGTTCCAGGGTTTCGTAGACACCGACCTGGTGCTCGTGCACCAGCCGGGCCTTGAGCTGGCGCCAGAGGCGGAGCGTGACCTCGGCGTCCTCGGCGGCGTAGGCGGCGGCCTTCTCGATCGGCGCTTGGTCGAAGGTGATCTGGCTCTTGCCCTTGCCGCAGACGGCCTCGAACGGGATGGTCTCGTGCTGCAGATGGCGGCGGGCCAGCTCGTCCATGCCATGGCCGTGGGCGGCACCGTCGAGGACGTAGGAAAGCAGCATGGTGTCGTCGATCGGCTGCACGGGCAGGCCGTAGCGGGCCAGCACGGCGAGGTCGTATTTGGCGTTGTGCAGCACCTTGAGGATGGCGCCCTCGGCGAGCGGGGCGCGCAGCCTGGCCAGGGCCTCTTCCAGGTCGACCTGGCCGGCAACGAGGTGGCCGAACTCGTCCTTATGCTGCAGCGGCAGGTAGGCGCCCTTGCCGGGTTCGATGGCGAGCGACACCCCAACCAGTTCGGCGGCGGCGACGTTCAACGACGTGGTCTCGACGTCGAGGGCGAGCACCCCCGCCCGGTCGGCAGCGGCGAGCCAGCCCTCCAGCGCCTCGAGGTCCTGGATGAGCACGGTTTCGATCTCGCCGGCGATGGCCTCGATTGTCGCCGCCGCTTCGCCGACCGCCTGGTCGATGCGGTTCTTCAGCGACTTGAAGTCGTTGACGTCGAGGAATGCCTTGGCCTTGGCGGAGTCGAAGGCGGGACGCTTCAACGCGTCCAGCGGCAATTCGACCGGCACGTCGTCCTTGAGTGTCACGAGCTTTTGCGACAGCCGCGCCTGGTCGGCGAAGTCGATCAGGGTCTGGCGGCGCTTCGGCTGCTTGATGCTCGGGGCGTTGGCGAGGAGGGTTTCGAGGTCGCCGAACTGCTCCAACAATTGCGCCGCCGTCTTGGCGCCGATACCGGGCACGCCCGGGACGTTGTCCGAGCTGTCGCCGGCCAGCGCCAACACGTCGCGCACCTTGTCCGGTGTGACGTGGAAGCGATCCTTCACCACGGCGTCGTCGACGTCGCGGTTCTTCATCGGGTCCCACATGGTGACGCCAGGGCCGATGAGCTGCATCAGGTCCTTGTCGGAGGAGACGATCTGCACGGGCTCGCCTGCGGCCTTGGCCAAGCGCGCATAGGTGGCGATGAGGTCGTCGGCCTCGAAGCCGATTTGCTCGATGTGCGGCAGGCCGAAGGCGTCCACCGCCTCGCGGACGATCGCCATCTGCGGCTTCAGGTCTTCGGGCGCTTCTTCCCGGTTCGCCTTGTACTGGTCGTAGATCTCGTTCCTGAAGCTCTCGCCTGAGGCATCGAACACGACGAGGATGTGGTCGTTGGGGCGGTCCTGCATCAGCCGCCAGAGCATGTTGCAAAAGCCATACACGGCGTTGACGGGGGTGCCGTCGGGCCGGGTCATCGGCGGCAGGGCGAAGAAGGCCCGGAAGATGTAGCCGGAGCCATCGACGAGGAGCAGGCGGGGTGCTGTGTCGGTCATGGCGACGATGTAGCGCCAAGTCGGGGCGCCGCCAAATGCCGACGCGGTCGTGGCCCGTTGGCAACGGTCAACCGGGAAGTTGGCTCTTGAAAACGGCCTCTACCGGGAGCTCTATGATTTGTCATAATATCGCTTCCCGTATCCTCGCGTATTGCTCCTGGGAGCCGTGACAATGCTGCGGTTGCGCTGGGCCGGCGCTTCGTGTTGGGTGTCCTGACGCATCCCCCTGCTCGAGGTCAGCGCCCTTGTCGATCCCCTTGATCCAACAGCTTCGCGTCGGCGGCTACATCGTCAAGCAAAAGCTCCGCGGCCGAAAGCGCTACCCGTTGGTGCTGATGCTGGAACCGCTGTTCCGCTGCAACCTGGCCTGCGCCGGCTGCGGCAAGATCGATTACCCGAAGCCGATCCTGGACCGGCATTTGAGCGTCGCGGACTGCTTGGCGGCGGTCGACGAGTGCGGCGCGCCGATCGTTTCGATCCCTGGCGGTGAGCCGCTCTTGCACCCCGGCATCAAGGACATCGTTGCCGGCATCGTCGCCCGCAAGAAATTCGTCTACCTCTGCACCAACGCGCTGCTGCTGGAAAAGAAGCTGGAGCAGTTTACGCCCAGCGTCTACCTGACCTTCTCCGTCCATCTGGATGGCCTGAAGGAAGAGCACGACAAGTCGGTCTGCCAGGACGGCGTGTTCGAGCGCGCCGTGCGGGCGATCGAAGCCGCCCGCGATCGCGGCTTTCGGGTGACGATCAACTGCACCCTGTTCAACAATGCCGATGCGGAACGGGTTGCTGCCTTCTTTGACTACTGCATGACGCTCGGCGTCGAGGGCATCACCGTGTCTCCGGGTTATGCTTACGAACGCGCTCCCGACCAGCAACATTTCTTGAACCGGCAACAAACCCGCAACCTGTTTCGCGATGTTTTCCGTCGCAACACGGGCAAAAAGTGGGTCTTCAACCAGTCCTCGCTCTATCTGGATTTCCTTGCGGGCAACCAGGACTATCGCTGCACGCCGTGGGGCAATCCGACCCGCAACATCTTCGGTTGGCAGCGTCCGTGCTATTTGGTCGGTGAAGGCTATGCGGAGACCTTCAAAGAACTCATGGAAACAACCGAGTGGGACCGCTACGGCACGGGTGCTTACGAGAAATGCGCCGATTGCATGGTCCACTGCGGCTACGAGCCGACGGCGGTGAACGACACCATCGCCAAGCCGTGGAAGGCGCTCGCCGTGGCTTGGCGCGGCATCCAGACCGAAAAGCCGATGGTCCCTGACATCGACCTGTCGCAGCAGCGCCCGGCCGATTACGTGTTCGAGCGCCACGTGCAGAAGGCGCTAGAGCAGCCCCTGCCCGGTGAGACGCGCGAGCGTCGCCGCCGCGCGTCTTAGGCTCGCCTCGGCCGCGCGGACATCCAGGGCCGTCCGCCACACCAACGGCCAATCGCCGGGCCGGCCGGTCAAGGCCGCGGCGATGGCGAGCGGGCGGAGCTTGCCGTTGGCGCCGACCGCGACCCGGGCCACGTGCGGTAGCGGGCGGCGCGCCGGATCGCTAATGGCGCGCACCGCGAGAAAGCGGACGCCGGCCGCGTGCGCCACGTCGGCGGCGGCGAAGCTCTCCATGTCGACAGCGTCGAAGCCCTTGACGGCCGCATCGAGCTTGGCGTCGGGGTCGACCAAAGGGACGGCCACACTCAAAAGCCGTCCCCCCTCGCCTTCCAGGGCCGCGCGCAGCGGCGCCGACGCAACCGGATAGCTGGTGGCGCCGTCACCCACCTCAGCGGGAACGACCAAACTGCCCGGCCGCAGCCGCGGCTCCAGGGCACCGGCGAGACCGAAGCTGACGATCAATGAGACGCCGCGTTCGATCAGGTCACGCGTCGCACCCGCCGCCGCCTCCGGCCCCATGCCAACGCCGTAGAGCGGCGCCTCCGCCGTGTAGCCATGGCCCCAGCCGCGCGCGCAGGCCCGGCGCTCGCGTTCCAGCCCGGAGACGATGCCGAGCCGCATGGACCTCAGATGCCGTAGGCCACCTCGCCGGCATTGCTGCGGACGAGGTTGCGGTAGCGTGCCAGCGCCCAGAGCGGAAAAACGTGCCGGTAGCCGTGGTAGCGGAGGTAAAAAATGCGCGGGAAGCCGACGGCCGTGTGCCACGGCTCCTCCCACTCCGAACCCTCCCGCGGGTGATCGACCAGAAAACGCACGCCCCTGGCCACCGCGGGTTCGGCCGTGGCCCCTGCCGCCATCAGCCCCATCAAGGCCCAGGCCGTCTGTGACGGGGTCGACGCCTTGGCCTCACCCCGCCGGTCCGCAAAGTAGGTGGCGCCATCTTCGCCCCAGCCGCCGTCCGTGCGCTGCTGGGAGAGCAGATAGGCCACGGCGCGGCGCACGGCAGGATCGTCCTTCGGCACCTGCAGCGCGTTCAAGGCACTCAAGACCGACCACGTGCCGTAGACGTAGTTGGTCCCCCAGCGGCCGAACCAACTGCCGTCCGGCTCCTGCTCCCGGCGCAGATAGTCGAGCCCCCGCGCCACCGCCGGATGCGTCGCATCGTAGCCGATCTGGGCCAGAAAGCCGAGGCAGCGGGCGGTGACGTCGGCCGTCGGCGGGTCGAGCAAGGCGCCGTGGTCGGCGAAGGGGATGTGGTTCAGGTAGTAGCGCGTGTTGTCGGCATCGAACGCACCCCAACCGCCATTGGCGCTCTGTAGGCCCAACACCCACTCCGCGGCCCGTTGAATGGCCTCGTCGTTCGACGGGTCCTTGGCGCGGTCGAGCGCCATGCCGATCAGGGCGGTGTCGTCGATATCGGGGTAATGCGGGTTGTCGTATTCGAACGCCCAGCCACCCGGCCGCACGTCCGGCCGTTGCACGGCCCAGTCGCCCTTGACGTCGAGCACCTGCTTGGCGCGCAGCCAAGCCGTCGCCCGTGCATCAACGCCTGCACCCGCCTCGGCCAGGGCGTGCAGGCTCAACGCCGTGTCCCACACCGGCGACACACAGGGCTGGCAAAAGCGCCGCCCCTGGTCGTCCACGGTGACGAGCTTTTGCACCGCCCGCATCGCCAGCGCGCGTTGGGGATGATCGGGCCCCTGCCCCAAGGCCGCAAAGGCCATCACGGTATTGGCCATGGCCGGAAAAATGGCGCCGACGCCTTCTTCGCCATTGAGCCGCTCGACGATGAAGTCGACGGCGCGGTCGATCGCCCGCTTGCGCAGCCGCTTCGAGAAGCGCGGCTCCGCCACCTTCAAGATCTTGTCGAGCAGCAAGAAGGCTTCGCCGATTCGCGTGCCGGTGGGATTACGGATATAATCCTGCTCGGCCTCGGGTGCCGTCACGAACAACTCGCGGATATCGACGCGGCGTGGGTTCCGGGCCTTCGGCTTCAAGGCCGAGACCACCAGCAATGGTGCGATGACCGTGCGTGACCAGTAGGAGAACGCCCACATATTGGCCGGGAACCAGCGTGGCATGAGCATCAGTTCGACCGGCATGGTCGGCACCGCCCGCCAGGGTACCTGCTCGAACAGGGCCAGGCTGTAGAGCGTGAAGACGTTCGATCGCGCCGCCCCGCCCGCCGCCAGAATGGCTTCGCGAGCGCGCACCATATGCGGCGCATCCACCGGATCGCCGAAGAGCTTCAGCGCGAAATACGCCTTGACGCTCGCGCTGATGTTGAACTCGCCGCCGTGGAACAGCGGCCAGCCGCCGTGATCTCCCTGTAGGCTGCGGACATAGACCGCCAGATCGGCCTCGAGCGCCTCGTCGATCTGGTCGAGGAAGTGCTCGAGCATGATGTACTCGCTACTGATCGTCGCATCGGCCTCCAGTGCGAACACCCAATGCCCATCGGCCTTCTGGCGTTGCTCCAAAGCGGTGGCGGCGTCCTCCACCACGCTGTCGACGCGTTGCAACAGCTCGTTCGTCGATGGTTCCAACAACAAGGCAAATCCCATGGGTTCGGCGTTCAGGGCCGCTGGCCCGCGACGGCGAGCGCCTCCTGCTGCAATGCAGCATGCGACCTCTTCATTAGCAGTTGTGCGGCAACGTGGCCACTGCGCACCGCACTTTCGATGGTGGCCGGCAGACCCGTCGCCGTCCAGTCGCCGGCGAGCGTCAGATTGGACCAAGCGGTGCGGGGTTGCCACCGTTGCGCTGCCGCTCGGGGGGTCTGCACGGGCGTGGCCCGACGTTCTTTCACCAGGCGAAAAGGCGGCACCGGCAGCGCCGGCGAAAGCTCGAGTGCGGTCCGCACCTCCGGCCAGATGCTTGCGGCCAAGCGGTCAGCCGGCTCGTCGATCACGGCTTCGGCCGCACTGACCGTTACCGCGGCCACGTCGTGGCGTCGGAAAACCCACTGGGTCAGACCGCCGATGACACCCAACAAGCTCGGTCTTTCAACGTGCAATCGATCGATTTTGAAGTGCACGTTCAAGATCGGCGCAAAGGCCATCGGGCCGGTCAGACCGGGAACCAGTGCCGCGGTCGCCCAAGGTGGGGTTGCCAGAACCAGCGCATCATGGGCTTCGAGCGGCAGCCAAGCGCCGGCGCTGCGCAGCCCCGTCACCCGCTCACCCGCGAAGCTCAGGGCCTCGACCCGGGCCCCGAAATGGACTGAAGCCCCCTGGCGTCGCAACTGCTCCACTGCGGGCTCGACCAAGGCGTCGCCGAGCCCGGTGGTGGCAAGCAAAGGTCGGCAATGGGCCTCGCCCTTCGCGAAGGTCTCCAAGAGGACCGGGCGCAATAGCGTGGCTGCCCCTGCCTCGGCCCTGGTGTTCAAGACGCCGACCGCGAGCGGTTCCCAAAAACGCCGGAACGCGGGATCGTCCGCCGGCAACAGGTCGGCCACCCGCGCTTCGCTGCCGGCGGTCAAGAACTTCGCGCCGCGCAACAACGAGACCAGGTCTGCCCCCTTGGGACGGCGGCCTTTCGCCAGTAACCACCAGGGAACGGGCCCGGCATTGGGGGCCACCGTCCACCGCTCCCCGGTCGTCAGATCGACGAAGGGAAAGCGGGCGGGGGCGAGTTCGATCAAGCGACCCCTGCCGCCGATGCGGTCCAGATAGCGGGTCACGTCGCCATTGCCGGAGAGGATCAGGTGATTGCCGTTGTCGATCCGGCGATCGAGCGTCGGGTCGTGGAATGTCCGACAGCGCCCCCCCGCATGGCGGGCCATCTCCAGCAGCACGACGTGGCGGCCGGCTGCCGCGGCCGCCGTAGCCGCGGCCAGCCCCGCGAGGCCGGCGCCGACGACGTAGACGATGGCCATCACACCTCCCCGAAGGCCGAGCGGAGTGCGATCCAAAGCTTGAGCCCCTTGCTCGGTCGCACCGCACGTCGCGGCGCCGCCCAGCCACGCGCGGCGAGCCGGTCGAAGGTGCAGCGATAGACGGCCATCATCATCCGTGCCGGCCGAATGCGGCGGCCGTCGCACGCGCGGATGGCCGCGGCGGCGGCGTCGTAGCAGCCAGCGGCTTCCGCGGCGAGGTCGGCACAGACGGTAGGCAATGCCGGATGGGCGATGGCTCTGGTCGGATCGAGCGGAATACCGGCTTCCTCCAGCGCTTCCCGCGGCAGGTAGAGGCGGCCGAGGGCGGCGTCTTCGTCGAGGTCGCGCAGGATGTTGGTGAGTTGCAGCGCCCGGCCGAGCGGGTCGGCCACCGCCCTGCCCCGCGCGCCTGGCTCGCCGAACACCGGCACGCACAAACGGCCGACCGCACTCGCCACCCGATCGCAATAGAGATCGAGTTCGGCGCGGCTCGGCGCCACCACCGGCCCTTCGGCGTCCATCGCCATACCGTCGATGATTGCCTCGAAGTCGTTGCGGTCAAGCCCGTAGCGTCCGGTGCCGCCGGCGAGCACGCGGGTGATGGGCCGGGTCGGCTCGCCAGCATAAAGCCGCGCGATTTCCGCCCGCCAGAACTGGAGGTCTTGGAGCTTCTGTGCCCGCGGCCGGTCGTCGTCGGCGATGTCGTCCACCTCACGGCAGAACGCGTAGATGGCGAAGACGATGCGCCGCCGCGGTGGCGGCAAGAGCCGCATCGCCCAGAAGAACGACGACCCGGCGGCGGCCACCACGCGATCGACGTAGCGGTCATCGACCACATCGGGTTCCAGGGACGACACGGACCTCATGGTCTCTCCGCTCGGCGTGGCCACGGCACGGCCGCGTCAGGACAACCGCCGCGCCGGTGTCGGTCAACCCCCAGCTTCATGCAGGCCGCCATTGCCGCGGCTCAGCCGGCATAGGTCCGCCCGCGCCAGGCGGCGCCGGCACCGCGGGCGTGTCGCCACGCCGAGAGAAGGGTCATCCCCATATAGGCGACCGCCGCCACCGGCAGGGTTGCAACCCAGAGCTGTGGCAAGCCATAGGCCCGGACCGTCGGTACGTAGCTCCAAAGCATCAGCACGCACGCGGCCAAGGCCGCCAGCCGGCCGGCCTCGTCGGCCAAGACGAGCAGCGCCCAAGGTGCGACGAAGACGAGGCTCAAGCCCAGAAGCGATATCACGAGCCGCGGATAGGAATGGCGGAGTTCGGTGAAGGCCGTCCGGGCGACCATGTTGGCGAACGCGCCGAAGTCGTAGCCGCGGACGCTGTGGCTGGCATGGTTCAGCCCCAGCCACAAACGACCGCCGCGGGCACGGATCAGTCGTGCCAGCGCGATGTCGTCGATCAACTGGTCCGCGATCGGCGCGAAGCCACCAGCGGCGCGGAGCTTCGCATGATCCACCAGAATGCAGCCACCAGCGGCAGCGGCGACGCCGCGCGCCGGGTCGTTCACCGCGCGAAACGGATAGAGCAGTTGGAAGAAATAGACGAAGGCCGGGGCCAGCCACCGCTCGACGGCATTGCGCGTCGACAGGCGGACCATGGTCGACGCCAGATCGACCCGCCGGGCCAGGGCCTCACCCACGAGCCGCCGCAGCACGTCGGGTCCGTGGACGATGTCGGCATCGGTCAGCCACAACCAGCTCGGCGCCGGGCTTAGACCCTCGAGCGCGTCGAGGCCCGCCTCTTGCGCCGCGATTTTGCCGCTCCAACCCGGAGGCTTCGGCGGTGCGGCCAGCACGCGGATCGGCCGGAGGCTCCTCTCGGCAACCCCTCGCGCCAGCTCGTTGGTCGCATCGTCGCTGCCGTCGTCGACCAACAGAACGGTGAGTTCGCCCGGATAGTCCTGTGCTGACAGCGCCTCCAGGCAGGCGACGACCGTCGCCGCTTCGTTGCGCGCCGGCACGATGGCGATGACGGGGGGTGTCCGGCTCGGTTCCCGTTCGCCCAGGCGTTGATCCTGGCGCCAAAAGCCGTCGCGGGCGAAGAGAAGCACCAGCCACGCAGCCAGACACGCGAACGCCGAGACCTCCAGCATCAGCCCTGGCCCCACCGCCGTCGCCAGGCGCCAAAAGCACCGGCAAGGCCGACCCAGGCCATCGTGCCGCGCCCCAGCACCACCCGCTCGCGCAAGGGATCGCGCCGGCGGAGTTCCGCCACGAGACGCTGGGCAAGTGCCTGGATCGCCGCCGTCTCCAAAGCCAGGCCCCGGCTCTGGATCCGGGCAGCGAGCGGCTTGGAATGGGCCAAGAGTACTTGCGTTTCGTCGAGCAGCCGATCCCACACGCGGCGCAGCCCCGGCACGGCCTCTGCCTCGGCCAGCACCTCTACCCCCAGTCCTTCGGCGCGGAGCCACGGTTCGGGGATGTAGACCCGATCCATCTCGCGGTAGTCGTCGCCGCAGTCCTGGAGGTGGTTGATCACCTGCAGGGCCGCGCAGAGCTGGTCACTACCTTCGTGCAGTGCTGCATCTTCGCCATGCAAGTCCATGAGATAGCGCCCGACCGGTGCCGCCGACAGCGCGCAGTACGACATCAGATCGTCCCAGTCGCGGTAGCGCCCTTGGTCGACGTCGCGCAGGAAGGCGCGGATCAGATCGCGACCGTGACGCGCGCTGACCCGCGTCACGGCGAGGCTCCGTGCCAGAGCCAAGGCGGCGCGCGGCCCGCCTTCGTCGGGCCTCTCAAGAGCTGCGTCGAAGGCTTTGAGTCGGAAGCGCTTTTCTTCCGGTGACAGGTCGGAATCGGCGACATCGTCGATGGCGCGCGCGAAGGTGTAGAAGGCCATCGCGTGCGGTCGCAACTCGCGCGGGATCAGCCACGAGGCAACCGGAAAGTTCTCGCTGCCGGCGTGCTTGCCCGACGGCGCCTCGAACGGGTCGGCCAGACCTTGGGCGGTCAAGAGGCGGCCGAGGTCGACCGCTGCTGCACCGCACCGCCGAGCAACGCCAAGGCGCGCGCCGCGATCGCCTTGGCGTCCAGCCCGGCTTCGGCGTAGAGCGCTTGGGTGTTGCCGTGATCGAGGTAGCGGTCGGGCAGAACGAGGCTGCGCAGCCGCACGAGGCCGCCATCGAGCAGCCCCTCCTCCAAGAGGAGCTGCTGCACGGCGCTGCCGAAGCCACCGATGCTGCCCTCTTCCACCGTCAACAGCACGGCGTGGTCGCGAGCGAGCTGGGTGATCAGGTCGCGGTCGAGGGGCTTCGCAAAGCGAGCGTCGGCCACGGTGGTCGAAATGCCTTGCTGCGCCAGCTGGTCGGCCGCAGCGAGGCACTCGTAGACCCGCGTGCCGAAGCCCAAGAGCGCCACCGTGCTGCCGGTGCGCAGGACACGCCCCTTGCCGATCGGCAGGATTTGGCCTTCCTCCGGCACCTCCACGCCCGGCCCCTCGCCGCGCGGATAGCGGAAGGCGATCGGCCCGCCATCGTAGGCGGCAGCCGTCGTCACCATGTGCACCAGTTCCGCTTCGTCGCTCGCCGCCATGACGACCATGTTCGGCAAGCAACCGAGATAGGCGACGTCGAAACTGCCGGCGTGGGTGGCGCCGTCGGCACCGACGATACCGGCGCGGTCGATGGCGAACCTTACCGGCAGGTTCTGCAGGGCGACGTCGTGCACCACCTGGTCGTAGGCGCGCTGAAGGAAGGTCGAGTAAATGGCGCAGAAGGGCTTGTAGCCCTGGGTCGCCATGCCGGCGGCGAAGGTCACGGCGTGCTGCTCGGCGATGCCCACGTCGAAGGTGCGATCGGGAAAGCGCTCCATCAGCTTGGCGATGCCGGTGCCGTCGGGCATCGCTGCCGTGATGCCGACGATCTTCGGATCGCGTTCCGCCGCTTGTACCAAGGCCTTGGCGAATACACCGGTGAAGCTCGGCGCGTTCGAGGTCTTGGCGACCTGCAGGCCGGTGGCCGGATCGAACTTGTTGACGGCGTGGCACTTGTCCATCGCATCGTCGGCGGGAGCGAAGCCCTTGCCCTTCTGGGTTCGGACGTGGACCAGCACCGGCCCCGTCTTGCAGTTGTCGCGGACGTTTTCGAGCACGGGCACCAAGTGCTCCAGATCGTGCCCATCGACCGGCCCGACGTAGTAGAAGCCCAACTCCTCGAACAAGATGCCGCCCGTCATCAGGCTGCGCGCCTTGCCCTCGGCCTTGGCCGCCGCCTTCGCGAGCGGCTTCGGGAAATAGTGGGTGAGCTGCTTCATCACGTCGCGGGCCGTGCGGAACGGCGACGACGAGACCACCCGCGACAGGTAGTTGTTCAAGGCGCCGACATTGGGCGCAATCGACATGTCGTTGTCGTTGAGGATGACGATCAGCCGCGACTTGCTGGCGCCGGCGTTGTTCATCGCCTCGTAGGCCATGCCGGCGGTCATCGCCCCGTCGCCGATGACCGCCACGACGTTGAAGGCGTCCTTGCCAAGGTCGCGGGCGGCGGCCATGCCGAGGCCGGCCGAGATCGAGGTCGAGCTATGCGCGGCCCCGAACGGGTCGTACTCGCTCTCGCTGCGCTTGGTGAACCCGGAGAGCCCCCCTGGCTGGCGCAGCGTGCGGATGCGGTCACGCCGGCCGGTCAGGATCTTGTGCGGATAGGCCTGATGGCCGACGTCCCAGATCAGCTTGTCGCGTGGCGTTTGGAAGACGTAGTGCAACGCCACCGTCAGCTCGACCACACCGAGGCCGGCGCCGAGATGGCCACCCGTATGGGAGACCGCGTCGATCGTCTCCTGCCGCAGCTCGTCGGCCAGCTTTTCCAGGGCCGAGACCTCCAGCCGCCGCAGGTCGGTCGGATCGTTCACGTCATCGAGCAGGGGGGTTGCCGACATATGCCTCTCACACAACGCATCGCTCGTTCGTTTAGCTGGTTCGCGCCGCGATGTAGCGCGCCAGCTCCGCCAGGGGTCGCGCTGCCGAGCCGAAGCGATCCAAGGCAGCCTCAGCCTTTTGCACGGCATCGGCGAGCGCCGCACTGGCACCTTCGACCCCCAGGCAGCTGACGAAGGTCGCCTTTTCCTGCGCTAGGTCGCGGCCCAAATCCTTGCCTACCACGGCCGCATCGCCCGTCACGTCGAGCAGATCGTCGCGGATTTGAAAGGCGGCACCGATGGCACGACCATAGTCGACCACGGCAGCCAAGGCGTCCTCGCCCGCCGCGCCGGCCAATGCTCCCGCCTCGCAACTGAAGGTGATCAACGCACCGGTTTTGAGCGCCTGCAATCGTTCGACGTCCTCGAGGCGGGTGGTGCTGCCCGCTTCGAGATCGAGCATCTGGCCGCCGCACATGCCGGGCAGCCCCGCCGCGCGCGCGAGGCCACCGACCAGCGCCACCTTGGCCTCGACTGGCACCGCCAGTCGGCGCGATACCAGGGCTTCGAACGCCAACGCCTGCAGCGCGTCGCCCGCCAGGATAGCCGTCGCCTCGTCGAACGCCTTGTGCAGGGTCGGCCGGCCGCGTCGCTCGAGCGCGTCGTCCATCGCCGGCAGATCGTCGTGGATCAAGGAATAGGTGTGGACGCACTCGATCGCCGCACCGATGCGGATCGCGGCCGTCTCCGCGACGTCGAACAGCCGGCCCGTAAGGACGGTCAAGAGTGGCCGCACCCGTTTGCCGCCCGCCATCAAAGCGTAGCGCATGGCCGCCGTGAGGCGGCTCGCGTCGTGGATTCCCTCGGGCACGAGCGCCAGGAGTTCCTGGTCGATCAGCGGGACCAGACGCTCGCGTGCCGCGGTGAAGTCGTCGAAGCTCACGACCCGGCCCCATTCGGCGTGTCGCTCGCCAGGGGATCCAGCGGGCTCGTCGTGAACTGGTCGTCGCTGCCCTGGCTGATCCGCTCGACCCGGAGCCGGGCTTCGTCGAGTTTCCGCTCACAGTGCTGGCGGAGTGCGGTGCCGCGCTCGTAGGCTTCGATCGAATGGGCCAACTCGATGTCGCCTTTGTCCAAGCGATCGACGATGCTCTCCAACTCGCCCAGGGCTTCCTCGAAGCTCAGCGTCGCCACGTCCTTGGGTTGGGCCTTGGCCGCCTTCATGTCCCCACTCCCAGCGCGCGAAGATGGCTGACGACGGCGCGCGCCAGGGCATCGGGATCGTAGCCACCTTCCAGCACCGACACCACTCGCCCATCGGCATGACGGTTCGCAAGTTCGACCATGCGGTCGGTCACCCAGGTGAAGTCGGTCTCGGTCAGGAGTAAACTCGCCAGCGGGTCGGACGCATGGGCGTCGAAGCCGGCCGAAATCATCACCAATTGGGGGCGAAACGCGTCCATCGCGGGCAGGATGCGCGCCTCCAGAGCGGCGCGCCAGCGCGGCCCGGTCGTACCGCCCGGCACCGGCGTGTTGACGATGTTGCCCACACCGACGTCGTCGACGTGGCCGGTGCCCGGAAAGAGCGGCGCTTGGTGAATCGACGCGTAAAGCACGCGCGGCTCGGCCTCGAAGATCGCCTCTGTGCCGTTGCCGTGGTGCACGTCGAAATCGAGGATGGCGACGCGCTCCAGCCCATGCACCGCCAGCGCGTGGTGGGCCCCGACGGCGATGTTGTTGAAAAAGCAAAAGCCCATGGCGAGCGCCGGCTCGGCGTGGTGGCCCGGCGGCCGCATCGCAACGAACGCCCGCTTGGCGCGGCCGGCGAGTACCGCGTCGGTCGCCGCCACCACCCCGCCGGCTGCCCGCAGCGCCGCCTCGCCGGTGCCAGGGCTGAGCCAGGTGTCGGCGTCGATGGGCATCCGCCCGCGCAGCGGGACTTGATCGAGGATGTTGGCCACATGAGTGGCCGTGTGGGCGCGCGCCAACACGTCGCGCGTCGCCCGCGGTGCCTCGTAGCGAACGAGGTGGAGGTCGGGCGTGTCGTCGAGCGCCTTCAAGATGCGCTGCAAGCGGATCGCCGCCTCGGGATGACCGGGCCCCGTATCGTGCTGCAGGGCAGCGGGATGGGTGTAGAGGAACACGTCCATCTCAGGCGGCCAGTTCGGCGAGCTTGCCGACGAAGGCGTGCGCTTCCGCCAACCGCTCGGCGGGTGACTGGGTCTCGCGGGCGATGACCAGCTTATGGTCCGGGCGCACCCGGATGCGGCCGCGGCTGTCGGCGATCAACGGCAACAGCCGCTCCGGATGGGCGAACTGGTTACCCCGAAACGCCAAGACGATGCCCTTGGGCCCGGCGTCGAGCTTTTCCACGTTCGCCCGCCGGCAAGCCTGCTTCAAGCGGACGAGCGCCAAGAGATTGTCGGTTTCGGCAGGCAGATTGCCGAACCGGTCGATCAGCTCGGCGGCGAAGGCCTCGATGTCGTCGACCGTCTCCAGGGAGGCGAGCCGGCGGTAGAGCGCCAGCCGCAGGTCGAGGTCGGCGACGTAGCCCTCGGGCATCATCGCCGGCACGTCGATGGCGATCTGCGGGGTCCACTCGCGGTCCGTGCTCGGCGCGTCGCTGAAACCGCTTTGTCGGGCTTCTTCAAGGGCTTCTTCGAGTAACTGCTGGTAAAGCTCGAAGCCGACCTCCTTGATGTGCCCGGACTGCTCGTCGCCCAACAGATTGCCGTGACCACGAATGTCCATGTCGTGGCTCGCCACCTGAAAGCCCGCCCCGAGGCCGTCGATGGTCTCCATCACTTTCAACCGCCGCTCCGCGGTGTCCCGCAACACCCGGTTGGGCGGTACGGTGAAATAGGCGTAGCCGCGCACTTTGCCCCGACCGATCCGGCCGCGCAACTGGTAGAGTTGCGACAGGCCGAACAGATCGGCCCGATGCACGATCATGGTGTTGGCCCGGGGGATGTCGAGGCCGCTCTCGATGATGTTGGTGGCCAAGAGCACGTCGACGGCACCGTCGTCGAAGGCCGTCATGACCTCTTCCAGCTCCTTGCCGGCCATGCGGCCGTTGGCGACGGCGATCTTGAGTTCGGGCAGCAGCTTTTCGAGGTCGCGGGCGAGCCGGGCTTGGTCCTCGATCCGCGGGCAGACGTAGAAGCTCTGCCCACCCCGGAAATGTTCGCGCATCAGGGCCTCGCGCAGGACCACGGGGTCAGCGGGCATGACGAAGCTGCGCACGGCCAAGCGGTCGACCGGCGCCGTGGCGATGATCGAGAGATCCTTGAGCCCGCCCAAGGCCATTTGCAGCGTGCGCGGGATGGGCGTTGCCGTCATCGTCAAGACGTGCACTTCGGCCCGCAACTCCTTCAGCCGCTCCTTGTGCGTCACGCCGAAGTGCTGCTCTTCGTCGACGATCAATAGGCCCAAGTCCTTGAAGCTGACCGTCTTGCTCAACAGGGCATGGGTGCCGATGACGATGTCGAGCTGCCCGGAAGCCAGCTCTTCCTTGATCTTGTTGACGGTCCGCACCGGCACGAAACGCGAGACCATGCCTACCCTTAGTGGGAAACCCTGAAAGCGCGCTTGAAACACGCGAAAGTGCTGCCGCACCAACAGCGTGGTCGGCGCCAGCACCGCCACCTGGCGGCCGGCCATGGCCGCCACGAAGGCCGCCCGGAGCGCGACTTCGGTCTTGCCGAACCCGACGTCGCCGCAGACCAGGCGGTCCATCGGCCGGCCCGAGGCCATGTCGGCGATCACGGCGTCGATCGCGTTCAGCTGGTCGTCGGTCTCCTCGAACGGGAAGCGCGCGCAGAACTCCTCGTAGAGCCCCGCCGTTTTCTCCAGCGGCAGGCCGCGGCGCAGGGCGCGTTCGGCCGCAACCTTGATCAGCTTGTCGGCCAGTTCCTTGATGCGCTGCTTGACCTGCGCCTTGCGTGCCTGCCAGCCGGCGCCGCCGAGTTTGTCGAGGTGCGCTTTGTCGTCACCCGAGCCGTAGCGGGAGAGCACCTCCAGATTTTCCACCGGCACGAACAGCTTGTCGTTGCCGGCATAGACGAGGCGGATGCAGTCGTGGGGTGCGCCGCCGACGTCGATCGCCTCCAGCCCGTCGAAGCGGCCGATGCCGTGGCTCGCATGCACCACGAGGTCGCCCACGGCGAGGCCTGAAATCTCGGCGATCAGCTTGTCGCTTTTGCGCTTGCTCGGCCGCGTGCGCTTGAGCCGGTCGCCCAGAATGTCGTCCTCGCTGAGCACGACCAGATCGCCGTGGACGAAGCCGTGTTCGATCGGCAACACCGCGCTGACGCAACGCGCATAGCGCTCGTTGGCGGTGAGATGGCGTACCGGCGGCAAGCCAGCGAGCCCCGCATCGGTCAACATGGCTTCGAGGCGTTGGCGCGCACCCTCGCTGCGCGCCGCAACGACCACGGCGAAGCCCTTGTTCTCGTGGGCCTGCAAATGCGCGATCACTGCGTCGAACAAGGGGACGTCGCGCTGCTTGCGCTCGGGTGCGAAATCGCGGCCGACACGCCCGCCCGCCTGCAACACCTCGCCGTCGCCACCGAACGCGTCGCCGGCGTGAAAGCGCAGCCCCTCGTGGCCGCGCAAACACCGCGCGAGCGTCCCGGCATCGAGGTAGAGCCGCTCCGGTTCCAGGGCCCGGTAGGGGGTGGCAAAAGGGCTCCCGGCAACCGGCGGGTCGAGCCGGGCCTGATAGTGTTCGGTGATGGTCTCGATGCGGGCCTGGAGAGCCGCTTCGGCCTGGTCGTCCAACGACCAGGTGAACGAGGCCGGCAGGTAATCGAACAGTGTCGCCAGCCGCTCGTAGAACAGCGGCAGCCAGTGCTCCATGCCGGCAAAGGCGCGTCCGGCCGTGACCGCCTCCACCAAGGGATCGTCGGTGACGGCGCCGAAGCGCTGCAAGAAGCCAACCTTGAACCGCTCGATCGATGGTGGATCGAGCATGACCTCGGAGGACGGCGTCAAGCTCAGGGCATCGATCTTGCCGAGCGAACGCTGGGTCAGGGCATCGAAGGTGCGGATCGCCTCGACCTCCTTGCCGAAGAAATCGAGCCGCACCGGGCTCGCCCCGCCGGTCGCGAAGACGTCGATCAGGCTGCCGCGGACAGCGTATTCGCCGGCTTCCACCACGGTGCTGCAGCGCCGATAGCCCAAGCCCTCCAGCTTGGCGATCAGCTGGTCGCGATCGATCCGGTCACCAGCCGTCACGACCACCCGGGCCGCACGGATCGCCTCGGGCGGCGGGACGTATTGCAGGATCGCGTTGACGCTGACCGTCAAGAGCAAGGGGCCCGACACGCCGCCGGCGAGTGCGGCCAAGGTCTCCAGCCGCTGCGCCATGACCTCGGCCGTGGGCGACACGCGATCATAGGGCAAGCAGTCCCAGCCCGGCAGGGCCAGCGTCTGCAGGTCGGGCCGCGTGAAGCGGGCCACCGCGGCGAACCGATCGCCGCGGGTCGAATCGCGGGCGATGTGGACATGGCAGTCCGTGGCGCCCAGCCGCGCGGCGGTAAAGAGCGCGTCCGCCCCCTCGGGTGCGCCTGCGAGCGACCTTGCCGGCAAACGCAGGCTCGGGGCCGATTTCAGCTCGGCCGTCGCCTCCAACGATGCGCTCACGGGTTTGCGCTCACGTCCTCCGAGAGCTTTTGAAAGACGGTGTGGTCGTGGCGGACGGGCACCGGCACGCGCCCCGTCACCCAGGAGAGGATGTCCTGGTCGTGCTCGTCCAACAGCGCCTCGTAGCGGTCGAGGTCCGCGCCATCCAGGTCGTCGAGATGCCGATCGACGAAGCGGCGAAAGATGATGTCGGTCTCGCGCACGCCGCGATAGAGGCTGCGATAGGCGAGGCGCTTGCGACGCACCGTTTCGGGTTCACCCACGGCGATCTCCGTGCTCGAGTACGGGCGCCGTCATCTATCGCAATTCGACCGTGCCGCCAAGCAAGCCCCGCAACGACCCCATAGCCATGGCAAGTCCAGCAGCCGAGCCGTTGGCTCAGCTGTTGGCGACACCGGTTGCGGCCCTGCCCGGCATCGGCCCGCGGCGCGCCGTCGCACTCGAAGCCGCGTTCGGGGCAGAGGCGCGTCTCGCCGACCTGTTGGTGACCCTGCCAAGCCGAATCGACCGGCTGGAGGCGCTGGCACCCTTGGACGATCTGCCGAGCGAGGCCGTGGTGATCGCGTTTACGCCGACGCCACCTTGGCGCGACTGGGGGCGGTTCGGTGCGGTTCTGGACGGCAAGGTGGACGCGCGGCCGATCCGTCTGCGCTGGTTTCGCCGCCCGCCGCAGAGCTTGGCCCGCCGGCTGGCGGCGCCGGGCCCGCACCTCCTCCTCGCCAAGCTCGACGCCGATGAGTGCGGCCGGTGGCGGGCCGACCACCCAAAGCCGATCCGTGCCGTGGAGCTCGGCCAGCGGCGCGTCCGCTATAGCGGGCTCGATGGCCGCCTGGCCCGCACCCTCGGCGAACTGGTCCGCACGGTGGTGGCCCGCTGGCCGGACGAAGGCACGTGCGCAGCACTCCCCACCACCGCCGGAGCCCTCGCCATCCTCCACGGCGTCGCCGAAGGCGATGCGGAGGCCGCCCGCCAACGGCTCGCCATCGAGGAATGGCGCGCCTTTCGCCTCGAACACGCAGCCGCGCGGGCCGCACTGGGCCGCACGACGCGTCCGATCCGGGCGGGCGGCCGCTTGGCCGACGCCTTGATCCGTGCCCTGCCCTTCGCCCCCACCCCGAGCCAAGTGGCCGCGCACGCGGCGATCCGCGCCGATGTCGGGCGCGGCGAACGGATGCGGCGGCTGGTCAACGGCGACGTCGGCAGCGGCAAGACCCTGGTCGCCGCGCTTGCCGCCGCCGACGTGATCGAGGCCGGCCGCCAAGTGGCGCTGATGGCTCCGAGCGAGGCGCTCGCCCGCCAGCATGCCGACACCCTCGACCGCTGGCTTCGCCCCCTCGGCGTCGAAGTGGCGCTGTTGGTCGGTACCGTACCCAAAGCGGGGCGCAGCAACCTGCACCAAGCCCTGCAGGACGGCCGCATTCACCTCCTGGTCGGTACTCATGCACTGTTCGAGGCGCCCGTCCCGTTTCGCGATCTCGGCCTGTTGGTGATCGATGAACAGCACCGCTTCGGCGTGCGCCAGCGCTTGGCACTCGCCGCCAAGGGTACCGACGCGCACGTGCTCTCGCTTTCGGCCACGCCGATCCCGCGTAGCCTCGCGATGGCCTTGCGCGGTGATCTGGAGGTCAGTCACCTGGAGGCTCGGCCCGGCACCGGCGGCAACGTTGTCACGCGGGCGGTGCCGAACCGGCGCGTCGACCAGGTGGTCGAGCGCCTGCTCGGCGCCATCGACCGCGGTGAGCGGGCCTTTTGGGTCACCGCCAGCATCGACGGCACAGGCCACGACGCGGGTGCCCTCGCCCGCTTCGAGGCGCTGCGGACGCTGCGGCCCAAGGCCGTCGGCCTCGTGCACGGCCGGATGCAGGCCGCCCAGCGCGACGCCGCCTTGACGGCCTTTCGCACCGGCCAGACATCGCTCTTGGTCGCAACGACCATCGTCGAGGTCGGGATCGACGTGCCAGATGCCTCGATCATCGTCATCGAAGCCGCCGAGCGCTTCGGACTCGCGCAGTTACACCAGCTGCGCGGCCGCGTCGGCCGCGCCGGCCAACCCGCGAGCTGCCTGTTGTTGCACACCACGCCGCTGGCACCTGGCCAGCATCGCCGGCTCGACCTCCTGCGCCGCTGTCACGACGGGCTCAAATTGGCGGAGGCCGATCTGGCGTGGCGCGGCGAAGGCGACCGCCTCGGCTGGCGCCAAGCCGGTGTGGCTGCGTTTCGTTTCGTCGATTGGGGGAAGGACGAGGCCCGTTTGCGCGCTCTGACGTTGGACGACCCGACACCAGGTGGATGCGGGCGGTTCGATCCGCGCTGGCTGTTTCGTCCTCAGTCGACGGTGGCGGGCGGTCTGGTCGCCGGCTGACCGCTCAACGCGGCTGCCGCCGCCTGCTGGAGGCGTTCGGGCACGACGATGCCGCCGGAGATGACCATCTTGACCCCCTCTTCGACCGACATCTCGAGCTTCAGCACGTCCTCGCGCGGGACGAAGAGCAAAAAGCCCGACGTCGGGTTCGGTGTCGTCGGCACGAACACGTTGATCAGGCGGGGCTCGACCCGGTCCTGGATTTCACCGCGTGTCGTGCCGGTGACGAAGCCAATCGCCCAAGTCCCCCGCCGCGGGTATTCCAACAGCACCACCTCGCGAAACGACTGCGAGTGCTCGGAGAACACTGTGACGAAGATCTGCTTCAACGCCCCGTAGATATTCCGGATGACGGGCATCCGGTTGAGGATGGCTTCCCCCACCCGCATGATGCTTCGGCCGACATAGCCCGCGGTCAGCATGCCGATCAGCGTGATCAGACCGACCATCAACACGGCACCCAGGCCCGGGATGCTGAACGGCAGCCAGCGCTCGGGGTGGTAGGCCGGCGGCAAAACGCTCTTGAACAGGCTGTCGACCAGTTCGATCACCTGCCAGACGATCCAGAAGGTGATGCTGACGGGCGCCAGCACGATGACGCCCGCCAGAAAGTAGTTGCGCAGCCGCCCGGCCAAACTGGGGCGCGGCAGCAGTTTCGGCCGCGGCTCTTCCGGCGCTTCCGGCAACTTCGGGGGTTCCGGCAGTGGCGGCTGCGGCGAGTTACGGTCCAAGCGGTTAGGGCTCCCTTCGAATCCGAACCTGCAGGTAGCACTCTCGCCGTGCCCGTCAAATGGGAAAAATTTTAGTGAATTTTTCTATAAATGAAATTTGTATTGTGGGTTTTATTTGACTTGACATAATACCGTCGCGGCTATCTACTTTTGAATGATAGCGTTACTTTTTATTGACCGAATCCGTGCACATGACGCAACAATAGGGGCAGAAAGCCTGGGAGACGCGCACCATGGCCGTCATCGCCGAAAGCCGCTTGGTCAACCACCGCTTGCGCGTGTTGGAACAACGCCGCCCCCGCAACCAGGCGCTAGCGGGCTCTCCCCCCCAAACCCCGCTACCGGCGTGGGCGGCACAGGCCCTCGAACTCGCCGGCATGACGCGCGCCGAAGTCGAGAGCGCCGAGTGGCCGACGTCGCAGGGCGGCGTCGACGGCGAGATCGGAGCCGCTGAAGCGGATCTGCTGCGTTGCGGGGCACAATCCTTCGAAGATTTGTGTGGCCTCGCCGAAGCGGCTGCCAACCGGTTGCAGCGCAGTGTTGCCGCGAGTGGTAGCCCACGCGATCCCGACGTCGTTCGCGGTTTGGAACTCGTCGAACGGTTGCGCTTCGACTTGACCCGGCTGAGCCCCGTGGCCTTGCGCGGCGTGGGCTGAGCGCCTCGCCCCCTACGCCGCTCCAGGTTTCCTCCCCTCCACGCGGCCCGTCTGCTAGTGCAGCGGCGCAGTCGGACGAATCACGTCCGACTGCGCCAAAGCTGCACGATTCCATGGAGTTAGTGCATCAACGGCGCATCCGGAGCGGAACGCTCCGAATGCGCCTGTGCACTAGTGGCTCCACCATCCCGGACCACGGCGCGCTTTTCTCGTGCGCCGATCAGGGGCACAGTGCGGCCACGTAGTTTTTGCTCCGGATGAAGCCTTGGCCGTTTCGACCTCGCGCCCGCCGACCGTCGAAAGCACCCGCGCCAGCACGCGGCTGACCACCTTCGCCAGCACCGAATTGCAGCCTTGTCCCTATCTTGCGGGGCGCGAGGAACGTCGTCTGTTCACGATCGTCCAGGGCATGGATGCCGATCGCCGGCACGAGGTGCTGATGCAGGCGGGCTTTCGCCGCAGCCAAAACATCCTCTACCGACCGATCTGCCCGGGCTGTCAGGCCTGTCGCTCGGTGCGCATCGCGGTCGCCGGCTTCGCCCCCAGCCGCAACTTGCGTCGGGTGGCGAAGCACAACGCCGATCTGATCACCTACGTCGAACCGCCGAGCTACAGCGAGGAGCGCTACCGGCTGTTTCGTGCCTACATCCAAGGGCGGCATGGCGACGGCGGCATGGCCGACATGGATCGGGGGAGTTTTCGGCGGATGCTGGAAACGAGCCCGGTCAGCACCCGCCTGATCGAACTGCGCGACGCCAAGGGCGCCTTGATCGCCGCCAGCTTGACCGACGAGGTGGCGAGCGGCCTTTCGGGCGTCTACAAGTTCTTCGATCCTGCGCAGGCCGCCCGTTCCCTCGGTACCGAAATCATCCTGCGTCATCTTGGCCTCGCCGCCGCGGCCAGCCTCGACTACGTCTATCTCGGCTATTGGATCGAGGGGTCGCGAAAGATGGCCTACAAGGCCCGGTTTCGCCCCCTGGAGGTCCTCGCGGGCGACCGCTGGATACCTTTCCAGGCTTCGACCAAAGGCTAGCCGTTCCATTGCAAGGCAGCTATGCATGGCGCTCCGTCGTGGGCCGTTGGCCTCGTCTGGCCTTTTCGTCAGGGAGTATCGATCCGTGCAACGCAGATCCGTCATCAAGTCACTCGCAACGGGCGCCGTCGCCGGCGGGGCCGCCGTCGCCGCCTCCACCTTCCCCAAGCCAGCCATTGCCCAGCAAACCTTCCGCTGGCGCATGCAGACGACGTGGCCCAAAAACTTTCCCGGCCTGGGCACCGGGGCGGAGTTGCTCGCCCGGCTGATCCGCGACATGTCGGACGGTCGGCTGCAGATCGAGGTGTTCGGCGCCGGCGAGATCGTGCCGGCCTTCGAGACCATGGACGCGGTCGAGGGCGGCACCTTGGAGATGGGGCACGGCGCTCCGTATTATTGGCTGAACAAGGTGCCGGCGACGCAGTTCATCGCCTGCATGCCGTTTGGCATGAACGCCCAAGAACAGAACGCCTGGTTTCTCTTCGGCGGCGGCCAGGAACTGGCCGACAAGGTCTATGCCGAAATGGGCACGAAGTTCTTCCCTTCGGGCAACACCGGCACCCAGATGATGGGGTGGTTCAACAAGGAGATCCACAGCATCGAGGATTTCCGCGGCTTGCGCTACCGCTTGCCGGGTCTCGGCGGGCGCGTGGCGGCGGCGGCTGGAGCGACGGTGGTGAACCTGCCCGGTGGCGAAATCCCGCCGGCCCTGTCGTCCGGTGCGATCGATGCCGCGGAGTGGGTGGGACCGTTCAACGACCTCGCCTTCGGCTTTCACCAGTTCGCCCGCTACTATTACGGACCGGGTTGGCACGAGCCGGCAACGGTGCTCGACAACTTCATCAGCCTGCGCGCCTGGGAGCAATTGCCCAACGATCTCAAGAGGATCGTCGAGGCCGCCAACCGCGCCGTAAATTCCACCGTGCTGTCCGAGTTCGTTGCCCGCAACAACGACGCGTTGGAAAAGCTGATCAACGAGCACAACGTCCAGCAGCGCATGCTCAACGACGAAACGCTGACCGCATTGGGCAACCTCGCGGGGCAGGTCATGAACGATCTCGCCTCCCAGGATGCGATGTCGCGCGAGGTCATGGACAACATCCTGCGCTTTCGAAAGGACGCGATGGCCTGGTCGGCGCTGTCGGAGGAAGCCTTCTCCCGCGCCCGCGGCCTCGACTACACCTACGCCGAGCCGGCCTGAGCTTCGCCTGACGGGTTGGTCACGAAGGCCCTCGGTTCACCGGGGGCCTTTGCGCGTCGTGGAGCGGTGCCCCGTTGACCGGGCGCGACGGCGCTTTACGCTGCGTCCTCCGGTCATGTTCAAGGAGGGCTCTGCCGTGTCCATCAGCCAACGCGACGAGCGACGCGCGCTCAACGTCGATGAGCAGGAAACGGTCGCTCACTCCCATCATCCGCACGTGCAAACGCTCGACGAGGCGGCGCTGGGCGACCTGACCAAGCGGCTGCGCGACCTCAGGGACAAGGCCCGCACCGAGGCGCATCGCCGCCGCCGCGAGATGCGCGGCAAGGCCCGTCCAAAGGGGGCCGAGGCCTCCAAGCGCGACGAAGGCTCGGCGCTCAAGCTCGACGTGCTTGCCCAAGCGCTCAAGCGGGTGAATGCCGAACGTGCGCGCCGGCAGCGCGCGAACGGGCGCGAGGCGACGGTCGAAGCGGCCCGCCGCGCCCTGGCCCTCCGCCAAAGCAGCGCTGGGGGGCGCGGCCGGCCGGTCGACGCTGGGCGAACCAGCCGCAAGGGCATGCGGGCCAATCCCAACACCAAAGCCCCCCAGATCGGCAGCGCCATGGAAGCGGGTCGGGTTTCCCAGTTCGTCAAGAACGCGCAGGCCGCCCGCGACTCGCGCTGAACGACGCAGCGCACAAACGAGAGGGTTCGAACGCAGGGGGCTTTTGGCGCCCTGCCCCCGATCGGCCGGCCAAGGCCGGCGGCGTTTGGTCGGCGTGGACGGCGCCCAGGGTGCGTGTTACCCCAATCTGCGCTCGAACCAGCCGCCGAAATAACGGGAGGAAGCGATGCCGGCGTTCAAAACGCTCGACGACATCGACGCACGCGGTAAGCGCGTGCTCGTCCGAGTCGACTTCAACGTGCCCATGGCCGCAGGCGAAGTGACGGACGCCACCCGCATCGAACGCGCCGCCGAGACCCTGGAAGAACTGGCTGCAGCCGGTGCCGTCGTCGTCGTCGCTTCGCATTTCGGCCGGCCCAAGGGCAAGGTCGAAAGCTCGATGTCGCTCCGTCCCATCGTGGCACCGTTGGAGCGGGCACTGCCCGGCCGCAAGGTCCACTTCGCCGATGACTGCATCGGCGCCGTCGCCGATGCGGCCGTGGCCAAAGCGGCACATGGCGACCTCGTGCTGTTGGAAAACCTGCGCTTTCATGCCGGCGAAGAGAAGGACGACCCGGCCTTCGCGGACGGTCTCGCCAAGCTCGCCGACCTCTACGTCAACGACGCCTTTTCCTGCTCGCACCGGGCCCACGCCTCGATTACCGGTGTCGCCTCGCGGCTGCCCACCTATGTCGGCCGCTTGATGCAGGCCGAACTCGAAGCGCTGCAGGCCGCATTGGAGGTCCCGGAGCGGCCGGTTGCTGCCGTGATTGGCGGCGCCAAGGTATCGAGTAAGCTCGACGTGCTCGGCAATCTCGTCGCCAAGGTCGACCTCTTGATCATTGGTGGCGGCATGGCCAACACCTTTTTGCACGCCCAGGGCAAGCCGGTCGGCAAGTCGCTGTGCGAGAAAGACTTGGCCGACACCGCCCGCGCCATCCTGGCCGACGCCGAGGCCAAGGGCTGCCGCATCCTGTTGCCGGAGGACGCGGTCGTCGTGACCACCTTCGAAGCCCAGGCGGACAATCGCGTCGTGGCGCCAGAGGAGGTGGCGGCCGACGAGATGATCGTCGATGTCGGCCCGGCGACGGTCAAAGCGGTCGAGACGGCGCTGGCCGGTTGCAAGACGCTGCTCTGGAACGGTCCGATGGGCGCTTTCGAGCTCGACCCGTTCGATGCCGGCACCACCGGTGTGGCGCTGGCCGCCGCCGACCTTACCGATGCCGGCAAGCTCAAAACGGTCGCCGGCGGCGGCGACACGGTGGCGGCGCTGGCGAAGGCCGGCGTTCTGGAACGCTTCTCCTACGTTTCGACCGCGGGTGGCGCCTTCCTCGAATGGCTGGAGGGCAAGGAGTTGCCCGGCGTCGCCGCGCTCCGCGCCTGAACCGACCGCTGCGGATCGCGGTCAACGACACGCACCAAGCGCGCGACGTAGTGGCTTGGGCCGCTGCTGTCCGACGGGGCGTGAAGCTCTACGGACGCAACGCGCAAGCGTCCGGGCCGGCGTTCTGGCAGGCCGCGGAAGAAGTCCTCGGCCGGCCAGTGGTCGTCATGTGCGGCGACCGTGCTGGCACCGTCTTGGCGGCGCTGCGTGTCGGCTGCCGTCACCTGCATCACACGGTGCAGGGCCCGGCCGCGGCGGCTCTCACGGCGTTGATCGCAGCGCATGGCGCGCGCGAGGCGCCAGAGCTGCCGCACGTGGTTCTCACCGCCCACCCCCAGGTTACTGCCCAAATCGCGCGTTGGCGCTTCGAGCACAGTGACCAATTCCGCCGAGGCTGCTACGAAAGCGCGCATCTGAGCCATGATCCGAACAGCAACGGGATGACGCCATGCGACTGACACCCAAGGTAAAGGAAATCCTCTCCTGGTACGAGGGCGAGAATGCCGGGGTCAAAGGCAACCTCGCCCGGCTGTTGATGCACGGCCGCCTCGGCGGCTCTGGCAAGCTGGTGATCCTTCCGGTCGATCAGGGCTTCGAGCACGGGCCGGCCCGCTCCTTCGCCTCCAACCCGGCTGCCTACGACCCGCATTACCTGTTCGAGCTGGCCCTCGACGCCGAACTGTCGGGCTACGCAGCACCCTTGGGCAGCCTGGAAGCGGGTGCCGACACCTTTGCCGGCGAGCTGCCGCTCATCCTCAAGATGAACAGCGCCAACAGCCTGCACACCGGCGTCGGCGACCAGGCCATCACCGCGAGCGTCAAGGACGCCCTGCGCCTCGGCTGCGTCGGCATCGGCTTCACCATGTATCCCGGCTCCGAGGCCAATTACGGCATGATGGAGGAGCTCCGCGAACTGACCTACGAGGCGAAGGCAAACGGCCTTTGCGTCGTCGTTTGGTCCTACCCGCGCGGCGGCAAGGTGACCAACGAGGTGGCCTTCGACATCGTCGCCTACGCCGCGCACATGGCGGCCCTCATGGGCGCCAACATCATCAAGGTGAAGCCGCCGTCGGCTGCCCTCGACCTCAAGGAGGCCGCGAAGGTCTACGAGGAGCAGAAGATCGACGGCTCGACCCTCGCCAAGCGCATCGAGCACATCATGCAGGTCTGCTACGCCGGCAAGCGCCTGGTCGTCTTCTCCGGCGGCGAGGCCAAGGACACCGCATCGTTCCTCGATGACGTCCGTGGCATTCGCGACGGTGGCGGGTCCGGGTCGATCGTCGGCCGCAACGCCTTCCGCCGTCCCAAGGCCGAGGCGATGGAACTGCTGGACCAGATCTGCAAGATCTACCTCGGCGAGTCCTGAGCCCGCCCTGGTGGAACGCGAAATCGACGACGCGCGCTGCCGGCTCCTCGTGCGGGTGCCGGCAGCCCCGTCGCCCAGCCTGCGTGACGCGCTCCAGGTCTTGGCCGCCGCGGACCGCCTGGCGGGCCTCGTCGCCGAGGCCGACGCAGTGCCCGAGGGTCTCGCCGCCTCGCTGCCCGCGGCCCTGCTCCTCGCCGGTGCCTTCGAGCCGGAGCCCGGCGCCGACGGCGTCATCGTCACCCTCGGCGCGGATGCCGAGATGGAGGTCACGGCGTTGCGCCGGGCTTGGGGGCGGCCCGGCATCATCGTCGTCGCTGTCGGCACGTCGCGCCACGTTGCGATGGAGGCGGGCGAGTTCGGGTGTGACGTCGTGCTGTTCGATGGTTCGCTCGACAGCGTGAGCGATTGCCTCCACTGGTGGCAACAGCTATTCGTCCTGCCGTGTGCGGCGCGCGCCGAGGCGGGCTCGATCTCGGCTTTGGTGAGGGCGGGAGCCGACTTTCTCCTGGTCGATGGGGATTGGGTGAACGCCGATCTCGCGCACGAGATGGCAGCCGCAGAACGGCTCAGCACCTCGGCACCGACGGCCAGCAATTAGAGAGCATCGATGAAGATCAACGGCAACGAGATCCGGCCCGGCATGGTGCTGGAACACCAGGACAAGCTTTGGCGCGTGCTCAAGACCGAGCACGTCAAGCCCGGCAAGGGGCCAGCCTATCTCCAGGCCGAAATGAAGGCCATCGTCGAGGGTACCAAGCTCAACGAGCGCTTCCGCGCCGCCGAAACCGTGGAGCGCGTCCGCCTCGACGAGGCCCAATACCAATTCCTCTACGCCGAAGACAACCTGCTCCACTTCATGGAACAGGAAAACTTCGAGCAGGTCACGCTCACTAAGGACATGCTCGGTGACCAGGCGGTCTTCCTCCAGGAGGGCATGATCTGCACGGTCGAAACCTACGAAGGCCGCGCCCTCGGCGTCAGCCTTCCCGAAACCGTCGTTCTCGAGGTCGTCGAGGCCGACCCGGTGGTCAAAGGCCAAACCGCCGCCGCCTCCTACAAACCCGCCATCCTCGACAACGGCGTGCGCGTCATGGTCCCCCCCCACATCGAGGCCGGCACCCGCGTCGTCGTCAACACCACCGAGTTCAGCTACGTCGAGCGCGCGCGCGATTAGCGAAGTCGAAGGAAGGCAAGGGGGGACTTGATGGTCCCCCCTTGGACCCCCCAGGCGACGGCTACCGCCGCCGCCACTTTTGAAAAAGTGGCAGCGGCAGCGCCGCTGGCTGGGGGTCCTAGGGGGCCAAAAGCCCCCTAGCCCTTACGTTTTCCTCCCGTCTCCACCGGAGTCCCTGCCCATGCGCCGTTCCCCCAACCTGCAGATCATGGTGCA
>RECO01000124.1 GCA_007694015.1 Geminicoccaceae bacterium | reverse complement strand
CCTCGGGCTCGAAAGCTCGCCTGCGTTCGTTCGCGAGCCCGAGGGCAATGGCTGCGCCGAGCGCTTCATCCGCGTCCTGAAGGAGAACCTGCTCTGGCAGCGGCGCTTCGACACCGCCCTCGACCTCCGCCACGCCCTGCACGCCTTCAAGGACACCTACAACCAGCGCTGGATCCTCCAGCGTCACGGCTATCGAACACCCGCCCAGGTGCGCGCCGACCAGACCAACCTGGCCATGGCCGCCTGATGCAAACGCCGTGTCTCATTTCCGTAGACCGCTACATGGCAACGCCCTGCAATCACGCCGCTTTTTCGACCCGCCGCCGACGAACCGCAAATTCGGGCCGCCGTGGCGCCGGCGTGCTGGCAAGGCGGCGGCAGGCGATTTGTCATAATACCCGTTATCCCCAGGCTAACTATTTGCGCAAGAACGAAAGCGGGGTGGGACAGTTCGTTTTGTAGAATCGTTTTTTTGGCTGCCGGCGGGCTGGGGCCACGGGCGGTGGGGGTGGCATCGACGACGTCCAAAAAGCGGCGCTGAGCTTAGCACGATTGGGCGCGAAATCCTAGATTGGGCGTGAGTTTTGGTCGCAGGACGAGCGCAAGGGGCGGCCAGCCGGGACGGCAGGACTTGACCTCGAGCGGAAATGCCCAATGCGGCGAGGTGGCGTCCAATCTGCGGATAGCCGACGACGCGTCGGGGACTGCTTCGTCTCAAGTCGGCGCGGGCCGGCGTTCGTGGTCGGGTGCCGGGCGCTGCGGCGGGAACGAACCGGGCCGCTCAGCGGGTGGGGTTGCCGTATGCACGAACGGCGCCGAGGGCGAGCAGAGCCGTGGCGAGGAGCGGCAGCGCGGCCGGAACGGGGACCACGGTCGCTTCCAGCGAGCCGGGTAGGGTCAGGCTCAGGGGCGTGGTCGGGTCGTGGCCCGTAAAGCCCGTGCGGCTGGGACTGATGCCGATCGTGCTCGCGCCGGGCGCCAAGGCCGCAAAATTCAGCGTCAGCAGATCCTGGGCCCCACCGCCTGTGCCCATGAAGAAGTCGGAAAAGGCGATGTCGGCGATGGTGGTTGGCCCGCTCGCCCCCACCGCCCGACCTCGCTGGTCGTTGTTGAACAAAAGGAAGGCGGGCGCGAACTCGGCGCCGAGATAGGCCAGGACGTCGGCGTCGTAGTGCAGGTCGAACACGCCGCCCAAGAGGTTCACGGCCGTGGGCCCCGTGCGCAGGGTCACCTCGAAGCGGTCGCCGGGCTGGAGGCTCCGTAGATCCCGGGAGGGCTCCAACAGCAGCGCGGCCTGCGCCTGCACGGCCAACACCAAGCCCAACAATGCCCCGAGAATGGTCCGCATGGATGGCTCTCCCGTCGCGCCGATCGACGCCGGATTGTTTGCATTCAGGATATGTTCTTCCAGGCTAAAACAGTTTTGCAGCCTTGTTGAGCCTCAATGTTGACGCACGTGAGCCGACCCTGTGGCTGGCGGTAAGCCTGCCATTCCTCATGGCTGGCATGGCGCCGATCTTCCCAGACGAGGACCTGCGTCATCAGGGCCGGCTGCAGGATGCGCCCGGTATTGCTCCAGCTCTGCTCAGAGGTTAACGGTTCAACAATCACCAATCTCAAATCGCGCCTCGTCGGCGGCGTGGCGGCGTCCGGGGAGCACGCAGTG
The DNA here is from genome assembly GCA_007694015.1 of Geminicoccaceae bacterium. Classification (GTDB taxonomy): domain Bacteria; phylum Pseudomonadota; class Alphaproteobacteria; order Geminicoccales; family Geminicoccaceae; genus RECO01. Next base: position 35,301 of record RECO01000124.1, on the reverse strand, counting down.
GCAGAGGGCCGTCGCCGCATTCGTCGTCGCTGGCGCGGACGCCAACCACTACGGACCCTGCTCGAGCACTTCGCCGAGCGCGCACGGGCTGGCGGGTGGGGTGCGTGGCGCCCGCCAAGCCTGGCCTTCGAACCGCTCGAGCAGCGTCTCCTGTTGAACGCCGATCTGGCGCTCGACCTCGGCCAGGCGGACCCGCTGGAGGCGGTGATCGTCCGCCTCGGCGACGTCGAGACCGACCAGCCGTCCGCCCCCACCCGCACGGCCGTGGTGCAGGTGTTGCGACTGGCCGACGGCGAGGAGCAACTGCTCGAGCAAGCCATCCTCGGCCCGAGCAACCGGGTGGAGCTGCAGGGCCCGAACACCGGCGGTGCGATCCGCATCGAGGCCACGGCGTCGAGCCTGGAGATCGGCCACGTCGACATCATCCTCGACCTCGGCGATGGCGACGACGTGGTCACCATCGACACCAGCGGCTTTGCCGCGTTCGACGACGTCACGACCACGATCACCCTGCGCGCCGGTGGCGGCAGCGACCAGCTCGTCGTCGCCGGCACCGCCGACGTGGTGTTCACCATCGACGCCGATGGCGGCGGCACCGCACGCCTGGCCCGCGATGCCGATGGCCCGGACCGGCAGGAGCTGCTCACCGTCAGCTTCGCGGGCATCGAGACGCTGGTCGGCGGCGGCGCCGACGACACCTTCGCCTTCGTCGGCGACGGTCGCATCGAGCGGATCGAGGGCGGCGGGGGCGACGGCGCCGACATCGTCGTGCTGCCGGATCGCACCGCGACGGTTCGCTTCGACGCGGCCGGGGGCCAGCTCGTCGATCTCGGGGGCGCCGACCCGGTCGTCCTCGCCGACTTCCGCGACGTCGCCGTGTTCGTCGCCGGCACGGCCCCGGCGACGCTGGATTTTTCGGCCCTGGACGCGCCGATCGAGGTGGACCTCGGGCGCAGCACGGTCGAGTTTGCCCGCGAGGACGAGGCGCGCAGCTTCACGGTCATCGGCTTCGAGACGGTGATCGGCACCGCGTTCGACGACCGCATCGTCGGCGGTGTCGGCGACGAGGTGTTCGTCAGCGGCGGCGGCGACGACGAGCTGGCCGGCGGTGCCGGTGACGACACCTACCGCTTCGGGCCGACGATCGGCCAGGTGCGGATCGCGGGCGATCCTTTGGCGGAACAGGGCGAGATCGACACCATCGACCTCGGGGCGGTGACGGCGGACGTCTGGGTCCAGGTCCAGCCCGATTTGAGCCTGATGATCCGCGAAGCCCTGGTCGGCGACGATCTGCAGGTGGAGATGCGCCATGGCGGCTTCACCATCGAAGCCGAGGGCATCGCCGCGCTGATCGGCGGCAGTGGCTGGAACGTGATCGACTTCTCCGCGGTCCGCCAGGAACTGGTGCTCGATCTGGAGCGCGGCGAGGTCTCGCTGTTCGCGAGCCTCCAGGGTTTCGACTACGTCATCGGCTCGGCGAGCCACCCGAACCTCATGGCCGGCGGGCGGGTGCTGATCGGCGGCGACGCCGGCAACACGTTCTTCGTGGGCCCAAACAACGAACGGGTGCGCGGCGGGGCCGGGCACGACGTCTTGATCGTCCGCGCCAACGCCGACATCACGCTCCAGGACGACCAGGTCGCAATCGGCACCGATCGCGTCGTCGCCATCCAGAACATCGACAGCGCCGAGCTGATCGGCGGGCTCGACCCCAACCGGCTCGACGCCTCGGCCTTCACCGGTGGCGGTGTGGTCCTCGACGGCGGCGCCGAGGTGCGGTTGGACGACCTCGGCATCGGCATGGCCACCCGTTCCAGCCCCAATCTGCTGGCCGATCCGGACACGCCGCTCGCCTGGCTGAACGAGGGTGACGGCGTGCGGATCGCCGACGGCGTGGCCGATTTCGCGATCACCCTGACCGATGGCAGGGTGATCGAGGTCGACCTCAGCGGGGCCGTCACCATCGCCGACGTCCTCGTGCGGATCAACCAGGCGGCGGCTACCGCGGAACTGGGCGAGCGGCTGCTGGTGGAGATCACCACCGACGGCGCTGCCCTGGTGCTTCAGGACCTGTGGGTCGAAGCGCCGAGCGAGGACTTGGCGGTGACCGCCCGGAACGGCTCGCTCGCGGCACGCGACCTGGGGCTCGTCGACACGGGCGTTGGCCAGATCGTGATGCCGACGGAACCCTCGCCCGAGGTCGAGCGTCAGGTCGTGCTCGTTGGTGACGCGATCAACCGCGTCACCGCCGACCTCCGCATCACGCTCGCCGACGGGACGCGCCTCGATCTCGACCTCACCCTGGCCGACACGGTGAACCGGCTGCTGGCGGCGTTGAACGACGCAGCCCGGGGCCTGTTGACGGCACGCATCGGCGACGACGGGCGCCATCTGGTGCTGGACGACCTGAGCGGGGGTAGCAGCGCCTTCACCGTGGAGAACCGCAATGGCGGGACGGCCGCCACCGACCTCGGCATCGCCGGCAGCGGGGTGAACGGTCGACTGGTTGGCGCCACCATCGCCGCCCTGAGCGGGGTGCGGACCCTGGACGGCCGCTTCGACGCCGACGTCCTGATCGGTACCGCGTTCGACGACGTGTTCCGCGGCGTGGAGGGCGGTGGCGAGGTGGACGGCGGTGGCGGCGCCGACCGCATCGTGATGGTGCGCGACGCCAGCGTCGTCACCCTGACGGATGACGCCCTGACCATCGACGGCACGGTGACGGCCCTTGTCGGCATCGCGCATGCGACGCTCATCGGCGGGCCGAGCGACAACGTGCTCGACGCGAGCGCCTTCACCCGCGGTAGCGTGATCCTCGATGGCGGCGCCGGCAACGACACGCTGCGCGGTGGCGCCGGCGACGACGTGCTCACCGGCGGCTCGGGCCAGAACGACATCGACGGCGGCGGCGGCTTCAACACCCTGGTGGAGACGAGCAACCGACGTCTGGTGCTGACCGACACCACGCTCGACCGTGGCGAGGGCGTGGACGAAAAGGTTACCCTCGTCCTGCCGGCCAACGTCACCGGCGGCACCTTCACCCTCGCCTACGGCGAAGCGGTGACGGTCGAGCTGGCCTACGATGCCGACCCGGCGCTGGTGCGGGCGGCCCTTGCGGGCCTCGCCGGCTTGGCGCGCGATGGGCTGCGCGTCACGGCGGGGGACCAGCCCTCCAGCTGGGTCGTGACCTTCACCGGGCTGCTCGGCGGCCAGCCGATCGGCGTCGGCGGGGCGTCGCCGCTCACCGTCGACACGAGCCGCCTCACCTTCGACGGTGCATCGGCGCCCGCCAGCGTCCAGGTGGTGGAAGGCGAACGGCTACTCTCGACCCTCGCCAACATCCACACCGCCGAGCTGACGGGCGGCTCGCGGGCGAACCTGTTGGATGCGAGCGGGTTCACCCGGGGCGGGGTGACGCTCGACGGTGTCGGCGGCAACAACCTGTTGATCGGCACCGCCCACGCCGACGTCCTGCGGGGTGGGCTCGGCAACGACGTGTTGCGGCCGGGGGCCGGCAACGACACGGTCGACGGCGGTGGCGGCTTCAACCGCCTGGAGGTCGAGCGCGACGCCGATTTCGTGCTCACCGACGCCCGCCTGACGCTCGCTGCACCGGGCGGGGCGGTGTTCGAGACCAACGCGCTCGGCCGGATCGGCACCGCGACGCTGGTCGGCGGCGACAGCGGCAACCGGATCGACGCTGCGGGCTTCACCGGCATCGCCGGTCCGGAACTGGAGCTGCGGCTCTTGAACTTCCGCGACGGCCGGTTCGAGGGCGTGGGCCAAGCGACCGGCAGCCTCACCAGCTTTCGCACCACCGCCAACCTGACGTCGCTCGCGGACCTCGGCGTCGCGAGCGTCGCGGGGGCGGATCTGCGCCTGCACCTGGCCGATGGCAGCCGCGTCGACGTCGACCTCGGCGGGGTCAGCACCTTGGCGCAGGCGCTCGACCGGCTGGCCGTGCCCGGCGTGGCGGCGGCGCTCGATCCGAGCGGCACCGCCATCGTGCTCCCGGGCGTGGCGAGGGTCGAGGCGCTGGGCGGCTCGAACGCCGCTCTGGCCCTGGGCATCGAGGGGGTCGGCCGCGGCTTGGTGGACGGCGTGTTGGTGGGCGTCGCCCTGCGCGACACGGCGCGCGACTTCCGCCTCACCGGCACCGACGGCCGCAAGATCGACGTCGACATCGGCAATCTGGGCGCAGCGCAGCGGATCCAGGACGTGCTCGACGCCATCGCAGCCGCCGATCCGCACCTGGACGCGAGCCTCGTGGACGGGCGCCTCCGCATCGTCGATCGGCTGGCCGGCGGCGGCGCGCTCGCCGTGACCGCGCTGAACGACGCAACCACGGCATCCCACCTCGGCCTGTTGGCGGCCGACGCCTCCGGCAACGTGTTGACGGGACAGCGCCTGGCGTCCGGGGCCTTCGTCACCCTGGTCGGTGGTGCCGGCAACGACGTGCTGATCGGCTCGCCCGGCAACGACCTCTTGGATGCCGGCGGCGGGGACAATGACGTCCGTGGCGGCGGCGGCAGCGACGCCTTGATCGCCGATCGGAGCGATGCCCCCCAGGCGGTGGTGATGCGCCTCAGCGACGCCGCGCTGGAGATCGAGGGCGAGGGCACCACCTCCATCCAGGGCATCGCCGAGGTGCGGCTCACCGGCTCCGCCTTCGCCGACGAGCTGGATGCGAGCGCCGTCACCCTCGGCCGGGTGGTCCTCGCCACCGGCGGCGGCGCCGACGTGCTGCGTGGCGGTGCCGGCGACGACGTCTACCGGATCGACGTCCGCAACCTCGAAAACGCCGTGACGGCGCCACCGGTCCTGCTCGACCTGAGTGCGGGCGGGGCCGACGAGGTGGTGCTCTTGGGCCTCGGCGACGCGATCGACCAGGACGATCTCCTCGGCTGGTATCGGATCGAGGGCGTGGCGAGCCAACTGACCACGACCCTGACGACCGGGCGCCTCGCTGGCGATCTCGTGCAGCAGGTCGGCCATTTGAAGATCGAAGCGGCGGTGATCGACACCCGGGGCTTCGCCATCCGCACCTTCGGCGGCGACGTGACGCTGCGCGCCGAAAGCAACGCCGCCGCGGAGTTGCAGCGGCCGATCGGTGAGCACGATTCGATCATCGAGAGCAAGATCACCATCGCCGACGGTACGGTGATCGACGCCCGCTCCTTGGTGGCGGGCGAGGCCGGGGCCGTCACCATCGAGGCGTTGGAGCGCTTCGGCTATGCGACCGCCTTGGGCTTCGCCAATGTCGACGTGGTCACCGCCGAGATCCTGATGGGGGCCGCCCAGATCTACGGCGGCAAGGTTCGGATCGTTGCCGAGGCGAACACCGCCAACCTCTTCGACGTCGGCGACGAGGCCCCAGTGGGGCAGTACGTGGCGGAGGGCTTGGCGGACTTTCTCGAAGGGTTGGCCGTCAACCTCGCCGTCGCCGTCTCCGTACCCACGGCGACGATCAAGCTGAATTCGGGGCCGACCGCGACCGACCGCGCGGCGATCGAGGCCCAGGACCTGGTGGTGACGGCGACCGCGGGCGGCGCCGTTGGCTCGGCCCCGCTGCTCGCCATCGGCTTCGGCATTTCGGTGGGGGTCGTCGCCAGCACCGCGACCGTCGACATCGGCCAGGTGGACCTCACCATCGCCGACGACGCGCTGATCCGCGCCAAGGTCGAAAACACGGCGGACGTGGTCGCCGAGGCGACCCCCGCCTCGTTCGGCTTCATGGCGAACCGCGTCCCGCGCGACGCCTATGCCCTCGCGGTCAGCGTGATCGCGTCGACGGCGCGGGCGCATCTCCAGGACGGGGCGGTCCTGGAGGCTGGTGGCGACGTGTTCGTGCAGGCCGACACCGCCGACGCCAATCGAACCTATGCCGGCTCGATCACCGGCAATGACGGGCGGCTCGGCATCGCCATCGGCGTCAGCATCGAGAGCGGCACCACCGAGGCGCTGGTGGATGGCCGCGTCACCAGCGGCGGCGACGTCGTGGTGACGGCCCGCCAGGAGCGCGTGCCGGTCGATGCGTCCAACCTGTGGTTCGCGCCCGGCGTGGCCAACGGCACGGGCGCCAGCGCGGGTGCCGGCAGCACCTCGTCCGGGACGCTCGCCGGTGACATCGAACAAACCGCGGTCAACTTCGCGACGGCGCCGCTGACCGACTGGGCGGCGAGACAGTTCGGCAGTCAGGCCGCGAACCCGAGCCAAACGAGCCAGCAGCCGCGCTGGCAAGGGGCCGGCGCCCTCGCGATCGAAGTCGACGTCAATCGGGTGACGGCGCGGATCGGTCAAGCGGCAGGCGCGGCCGCCAGCGTCGATGCCGCCGGTGCCGTAACGGTGCAGGCGAGCGCCAGCGCGCGGCCCGACGTGACGGCGGCGGCGAGCGTCGGTGTCGGCAGCAAGAGCGATTTTATGCGCGGCGGCCTGCGCAATCTGAGTGGACAGTCGGTGAAGGGCGACGTCGACACGGGCGTCGCCGTCGCGGTCTATCTCGGCTGGCAGCAGAACGTCGTCGAGGCCCTGATCCGAAACGCGACCGTGGATGCCGGCGGCACGCTGACGGTTGCTGCGACCTCGCTCAACGACATCGACGACGCCGGGCTGTGGGGCGTCAATTTGCGCGATGCGTTCCGCGAGCAGGTCGCCTTCGCCTCCGATGCGCAGCCGACCCTGTCGTCCGTCGGCAGCCGGGAGGTAACGGCGGGCAGCCTCGTGCGGGTGGCACCGGGGCACGGCGCCGGCGGCACGCCGGGGCAGGTCTACCGCTTCATGGATATAGGTGCGCCGACCCTCGACCTCGGCCAGCAGAACTACGACGCCGGCATCAATTGGGAGCCCGTGGCCTGGGGCGCCGACGACCGGCTGACGCCCTCTGCGGGCGACGTCGTGCGCGTGGCAGAGGGCCACGCCGCCGGAGGCAAGGCCGGCCAGACCTACGTCTATGTCGGGCCCGAGGGGCGGCCGATCGCACTCGCCGAGGAGAACTACCTCGATCTCGATTTCTGGGAGCCGTTCGATGCCGCGGGCGACGCCGCCGAGCGGGGCATCGCCCAGATCTTCACCGGCCTCGACGACAACATGGGGCTCGACAACAACCTGATCGACGCCTGGAGCCAGGCGACGGCGACCGGCCAGGAAAAGTTGAGCGTCGCCATCGCCGCCGGCCTGCTCTTGATCGACCACCGCGCCACCGCCCGGATCGACGACGGGGCGCGCATCAACCAGCAGGACGGCGAGGGCCGCCGCACGGGCGAGCAGGACGTGGTGGTGACGGCCGAAGCGGTCAGCGACGTGATCGCGCTCGGCGGCAACTTCACCGTGCCCCTGAACTACGGCACGCTGATCGGTTCCTCGGTCGACTACCGCAGCTGGACCCTCAACGACCCGCGGCAGAACATCTCGGGCTTTGCCACCGGCGGCGAGGAGACCGCGCGCGCCGTGGGCATCGGCGTCTTCGTCGACGTCTTCTCCAACCGGGCGATCGCCGGCATCGGGGGCGACGTCGTGCTGTTCGCCGACACGCTGGACGTCCAGGCGACCAACAGCGGCCGCGACGTGGTGGTGGGCGCCTCGGCCGGACGCGCCGAGACCACGGCCGTCAACGGCATCCTCCGCGCCTACGTGCTGGCCCACGAGACGCAGGCATATATCGACCATGGCGCCCAGGTCGACGTGGCCGGCGACCTGACGGTGGCGGCGAACGACGACAAGGTGGTGGTCAACGTGGCCGGCAGCTTCGCCCTGTCGGCCCGCACCGGGGTCGGCGCCAGCTTGGCCCTGACCTTCACCGACCGGGACGTCGATGCCCGGATCGGCGCGTTTTTGGGCACGGCACCCACGGGTGCCCCCGGCCATGTCCGGGCCGGTGGCAACGTGGCGGTGACCGCGGACCTCACGGGCGCCGTCGCCAGTGCCGCCGTGGCGGGTGCGGGCGCCGGCTTCGGCAAGACCAGCCAAGCCAGCTCGAGCCAGCCCAATCGCGCCGTCGGTGTGGCCCTCGGGGTCGCCCTCAATGCGCTGACCGACGACGTGCGCGCCTATGTCCAGGGCACGGCCGTCACGGCCGGATCGCTGGACATTGGCGCCAACTTCAAGCCCCTGGCGCTCGCGGTCGCCGTGGGCGGTGCCCTTGCCAAGAACACCGAGACCTCGGTCGCGGTGGCCGGCGGGCTCGCCGTCAACCTGCTCAACGCGCAGGTGCTGGCCTTTGCACGGAACACCGCACTGACGGTGACCGGCGACGTGACGGTGCAGGCCACCGACCGGGCGCGCGCCTACGCAGGTGCCGGCGGCTTGGCGGCGACATGGACCAGCGGCGGCGGCTCGGCGAACAGCGGGCGGGCGGTCTCGGTGGGCGCGTCGCTCGCGGTGAACGCCCTGGGGACCATTGCCGAAGGTGGAGCACCGGCCGCGGGCGCACCACTTGCCGACCGGTTGCCGACCAGTCCGCTGCCGCTCGACACGGACGCATTGGTCCGGCCGGAAAAGCTGCGTGGGCACGCGGTGCTGGCAAGGCTCGAAGACGTCACCCTCCTGAGCGACGGTGCCGTCACCGTGGCGGCACGGGTTGCCCCCGAAGCCGGTGGACCCGGCATGGTGGCGCTCGCGGTCGGTGGCGCGCTGGCCGCCGGCAGCGCGGGCAGTTCGGGCCTGAGCGTCGGTGTGAGCGGCGGCCTCGCCTTCAACACCGTCAATCGGCTGGTCGAGGCGACGGTCGGCGGCGGCGGCATCGAGCGGTTGTCGGCAAGCGGGGGCGGCGACGTCCGGGTCAGGGCCGTCGACGAGACCAGCGCGCACCTTGCCCTCGGCTTCGGTGTGGCGCTCGCCTTCGCCCAGGCCACCAGCCAGACCGGCAAGGCGGTCGGCGTCGGGATCGGGGTCGGCGTAAACCGGATCCAGCAAGAGGTGCGGGCGCGCGTCGAGCGGGCCGACCTGCGGCTCGGTGCGAGCGGCGGCAACGTCGAGGTCGACGCCAGGAGCGAGGCCCGTGCCGTGGCCGTCGGCATCGGCGTGGGCGGGGCCCTCGCCAAATCCGGCGGTACCGGCATTGCCGGGGCCGGCGCCGGCTCGCTCGCCGTCAACGCGCTCCTGGGCCATGTCCGGGCCGACATCGTCGGCACGGCGCAAACCCACGAACTCGACGCCGGCGCCGTCAGCGTGCGCGCCGACGATGCGCGCAAGGGCCTGGCCGTGGCCGGCGCGCTGGGCGTGGCGCTGGTCGGCGGACAGAAGGCCGCCGTCGGCGTCGCTGTCGGTGCTGCCCTTGCCGTCAACAGCTACGGCACCGCCGAGACGTCCAACAGGGTCGAGGCGACCATCGAGGGGATGACCGTCACCAGCGACGACAGGGTGACGGTGCAGGCGCAGAACCGGGCGCAGCTCCAAGGTGTTGCCATCGGCATCGCCGCCTCCGGAGCGAAGGGCGGCAAGACCACGGTCGCCGTGAGCGGTGCCGGTGCCGGGGTCTACAACCGCCTGGCCGCCGAGGTGCGCGCCCAGGTGGTGGACGCCCGGGTAGACGCGGCTGACCTGAGCGTACGCGCCCACGACCGCGCCGAGGTCGACGCCGATGCCGGCGGGCTGGCCTTCGCCGTCGCGGTCGGCGGCACGGCGCCGAGTGGCGCCCTCTCGATTGGCGTATCCGCGGCCGTCAACAACGTCGACATCGCCCTCGAAGCGCTGGTCCGGCGATCGACCGTCAAGGTGCTGGGCGACGTGGTCGTCGCCACCGAGGCGACGGCCTCGAAGGGTTTGACGGAGATCGGTGCGGGCGGTGACGCCCGGGGGCACAGCCGCGATCCGGGCCATGCCTACAAGGTCGATGCGGTGGCCTTCGGCGGAGCACTCGGGGTCAGCAAGGGCGGCGGCTTCGCCGGTGCCATTGCCGGTGCCGGTGCGGTGGCCGTCAACGTCGTCGACATCCGCAGCAAAGCGCGGATCGAGGATGCCCCGGGCATCGACCGCAACGGCGACGGTATCGCCGAGGCCGGCATCGTGGCCGGCGGTAGCGTCCAGGTGTCGGCGGTCGACGCCGCCGGGATCCGCGCCGATGCCGGTGGCGGCTCGGTCGCCGTCGCCGTCGGCTCCGCGGGTGGTGGCCTCGGCGTCTCGATCGGGTTTTCGCTGGCGCACAACCGGGTCGGCGAGGAGGCTGGCCACCGGGTGGAGGCGGCCATTCTCCGCAGCGACGTCGATGCCGTTGGCGACGTCGTGGTGCGGGCCGAGAACGCCTTCGAGAGCGAGGCCTTGGCGATCGGTTTCGCCGTGGGTGCCAGCGCCGCCTTCAAGCCGGCCAGTTTGTCCGTGGCCTTTGCCGGGTCGGCAGCGGTCGCGCTGAACGACGCCAAGACGACCGTGCGGGCGCGCCTCGACGGCGGCGACGCCGAGCGGGTGGTGACCAGCGCGGGTGCCGTGACGGTGGGTGCGGTCGAGCGGGCCACCCTGAGCGCCGATGCCGGCGGCGCTTCGGTGGCCTTGGCGCTGGCGGCAAAGGGGACGGCGACCGTGGGCGCCGCCCTGGGCGCGGGTTTCGCCCGCAATCGCCTCGTCGTCGACACCGACGCGCTGGCCCAGACCGTGCGGATCGACGCGGGCGGCGACGTTGCGGTCACCGCCCTCTCCAGCGGCATCGTCGAGCGACGGGTCCAGCTCGACGCGGCTTCGGTCGATGCCGCCGGCAATGTCATCCAACGGGCGGGGCACGGCTTCGCCGACGGCGACCGCGTCGTGTTCGAGGCTGGCAGCGGCGCTCTTCCAGGGCTGGTCGACGGCCGCTCCTACGTCGTCTGGCGGCTCGACGCCGACCGCTTCCGCCTCATGGACAGCCGCTCGCCGACCCTGGCGCCGGTGACGCTCGCCACCGCAGCCGGGCAGCGGGTGCTGTTCGACGCGGCGACGCGCACGCTCCGGGTGGTGAACGCCGACGGCTCGGCCGCCGAAGGCTTCTTCGAACAGGTGGCGAGCGGCACCCAGTTGCGGCTCGGCGGTGCGCTCCAGGGCACGTTCGTCGTCGCCGGCCGGTCCGACGGCAACGCCACCTTGACCCTCGCCGAGACGACGCCGCTGCAACTCGCGGCGGCAACCACCGCCAGCGTGCGCTTCGAGAGCGCCGAGATCGTCGACCTCGGCGCCGTTTCGGGCACGGTCGACCTGCTGAAGGGGCGGAAGATGCGCGCCTTCGGCATGGGCATCGCCGCCGGTGTGGCGGGGTCGGCGAGTTCGACCGCGACGGTCGGCGTGGCGATCGCCGGCTCCTTCGCCCGCAACGAGCTGAACGCCTCGACCGTCGCCGTGATGCGCGGCAGCGACGTCACGACCGCGGGCGACGTCGTGGTCCATGCCCGCGACCAGGCCGGGCTGGAGGCGGATGCCGGCGGGTTCGCGCTGGCGGTCGCCGGCTCTTTGGGCACCGTCTCGGTCGGGCTCGCCGTCGGCGGTGCTGAAAGCCTCAACCACCTGACGCCCAACTTCCGCGATCAGGCGGACGACGGCCGGGTCAAGCGCTTCGGCACGAGCGACGTCGTCGGCTCGGACCGCACGACGCTGCGCCTCGTCGGCCACGGCTTCGCCACCGGCGACCGCATCACCTTCCGCAGCGACGATCCCACGGCGGCGACACCCGGCCTTGGCGCCCTCGCGCATGGCGGCACCTACTACGTCATCGCCGTCGACGCCGACCGGCTGCAACTGGCCAGGACCCAGGCCGCCGCCGTCGCGGGGGAGGCCCTGTCGCTGGCACCATCCGGACAGGCGCACGGCTTCGCCCTCGTGCGCGGCGGCCCGGAGGTGCGGGCGCTGATCGAGGACAGCACGGTCCAGGCCGAAGGCGACGTCGTGGTCGCCGCGACCGCGACGAACGACCTGCGCGCCTGGGCCCTGTCGGTCGCCGGCGGGGTCGGTATCGCCAAGACGGCGGGCGTCGGCATCGGTGCCGGCGGTGCCGGGGCCGAGAACCGCGTGCTCCAGAACGTCGAGGCGGCGATCCGGAGCCAGGGCGACGCCGTGACGGCCAATGGCAGCGTCACCGTGGCCGCCGCCGACCGCAGCCACCTGCGCGCCGATGGCGGCGGCGTCGGCATCGGTGTCGGTGGCGGCAAGGTCGGTGTCGGTGGCGGTCTCGGCGTCGGCGTCGCCAAGAACGAGGTCCGCAACACGGTGCGCGCCGTGGTCGAAGGGGCACAGGTCAAGGCCGGCGCCGCCGTCCGGATCGACGCCCTGACGGCGGCGGCGGTGGCGAGCCTTGCCGAGGGTGGTGCCGGGGCGGCGGGTTTGGGTGCTGCCGGTGGCGGCGCGCTCGCCATTGCGGTCACCGTGGCCGAGAACGTCCTCACCAGCACCACCGAGGCGCTGATCCAGAATGTGCCCGCGCGCCCGACGGGAGCACCCGGGGTGGCCGGCCGAACGGTCGAGGTGGTGGCGAGCGACAGCGCCCTGATCGACGCCACCGCGCGGGGCGGGGCGGCGAGCCTCGGGGCCGGCGCCAAGGCCGGGGTCGCCGTCTCGATCGCCCCGACCGTTTCGACGAATAGCATCGAGAACACGCTGCGCGCCTCGATCGCCGACAGCGCCGTGCAGGCGACGGCCGGGGCGATCCGGGTCGAGGCTTTGACCGCCACCGGTGCCGAGATCCGCAGCGAGGCGCTGGCCGCCTCGGTCAGCGTCGCGGGCGGCAAATACGCCGGCATCGCGTTTTCGTTCGGCGGGGCCTTCGCCACCAACGACGTCGCCAACCGGATCACGGCGGCGGTCGGCGCGGCAACGCTCGACGCCGCCGACGGTCTCGTGGTGCGCGCGCGGGACGTCGGCCGCATCGTGTCGGACAGCGATTCCTTCGCCATCGCCGCTTCGGGGGGGGCCTTCGCCCTCGCCGGCGCCGTCGGGTTGACGGAGAACAGGAACACCATCCGGACCCACGTGGCGGCGACCTTGGCGGGGGAAGCGACGCTCCACGCCGGCTCGCTCGAGGTCGAAGCGCTGAGCGACGGCTTCGTCCGCGCCGAGGCCATGGCCGTGTCGGTCGCCGCCGCGCTCGCTGCCGGCGGTGCCGGCGTGGCGGTGGCGGGCGGCCTCGCCACGACCACCGTCGGCGGCAGCGTGACCGCTTCGATCGGCGGCGGTGCCGTGCTGCAGCTCGATGGCGCTCGGGGCGATGTCGTCGTCAGCGCCCGCCAGTCGGTCGAGGCGAACGCCATCGCCAAGGGTGCGAGTACGGCCGTGGGCCTGCTGTCGGTGGCAGTCGGCACCAGCACGGCGGAGGCCAAGCTCGAGACCCGCACCGAGGCGACCAGCGACGGCACCATCCTCGCCGCCCGCAACGTGACGATCGACGCCCTCACCAACGCATCGATCAAAAGCGAGAGCTTCGGCCTCGCGGGCGGTATTGGGCTCTTGGGTGTCAACGTCGCCGGGGCTTCGGCCACCAGCACGGTGAACCCGACGGTGACGGCGCGGCTCGGCGGAACGATCGGCAGCGCCCTTGCAGCGCTGCAGGGCGACGTCACCGTGCGCGCGACCTCGCTCGCCTCTGCCGACAGCGAGGCCTTCGGTGGGGCGTTCACCCTCCTGGGCGCGGCGGTCTCGACCGCCAAGGCCACCACCACGCTGACACCGACGCTGACGGCGGGCCTCGGCGGGGCGGCGAGCCCCACCCGTCTCTCGACGGCGGGCGACGTTTTGATCCTGGCAGCGAGCAATTTCCGCCAGACCGACGCCGGCCTGGAGCGGGTGCCCGGCCTCGCCCGTGCCCATGCCGACGCCCCGGCGGGCGGCCTGATCGCCGCCAACGACCTGGACGGCAGCCGCGCCACGCTGACCGGCACGCCCACGGTGCGGGGGGCGGTCTCGTTCGACGTGCAGCTCGAGGCGCGCGATCTGGCGGTGCTCGCCGTGTCGTCGCTGGACGCCACGGCCAGCGCCAACAGCCAAATCTACGGGCTCGTCGTCGGCGGCGGTGCCTTCGCCGATGCCCGCGCGGACGGCGCGATGACGGCCGTGCTCGACAGCGAGCGAGCCACGGTTGGGGGCGATCTGACCGTGCTCGCCGGGGCCGCCCACACGGCGAGGCCCACCGCCAACGGTGTCGCCATCGGCTTCGGCGCCACCAAGGCCGAGACCCGAGCCTGGGCGCAGCCACGGGTGACGGCGGCCCTTGGTGCGGAGCGGCCGCCGGCTGGGCTGGAGGCGGCCGCCGAGCCGGGGTGGCTCACGGTGCAAGGGCGCGGCCTGATCGTCGCCTCGGCCGACGTCCATGCCAACGGCACGCCGACCGGGGCGGCCCTCGGGTTCGCACCCAACGCACCGAGCCACGCCAGCCCGAGCCTCGAGGCACGCCACCGCGCGCACGTCGTGGTCACCTATGGCCAGTCGTGGGCGCTGGCACCGGTCCTCAATCTCGGCGTGCTGCCCTACCAGACGGCGGGCGGCGCGGTGGACACCACGCCCCGCAGCCTGGAGGGCATCCGCGAGCGCGCGGGCCGGGTGATCGCCAACACGGCACCCGTCATCACGTCGCCCAGCGAGTTGACGATCGCCGACGGCAGTTTCGACGTGGGCCCGATCACGGCCCAGGACGACCGACCCTTGGACGAGTTGTCCTACGAGGTGGTCGGCGGCCCCGACGGCGGGCTGTTCGGCTTCGTCGGTAACCGCCTCGTGCTGTTGCAGGCGCCGGCCAGCCTCCAAGCGCCCAACGACGCGACGGGCAATGGCGTCTACGAGGTGACGGTCCGGGTCAGCGACCGTGATGGCGGGGCCACCACGACGGCGCTCAGCATCCGCGTCGGCGCCGCCAACGCGCAGCAACTGGCGGCCGAGGCGGCCCTGCCCGTGGCCGCCCCCCTGTTGCTCGACGTCGCCAGCGTGGAGCAGCTGGCGGCAGCCGCCATCGACCGGTGGCGCGCCGCGGGCCTCAGCGACGCCCAGGCGGCAACGCTCGCGGCGCTCGAATACCGGGTCGACGTGCTGCCCGGCCACGTGGTGGCGCTGACCGCCGGCAACGTGGTGACCTTCGACGTCACCGCCGCTTCGATGGGTTGGTACGTCGATCCGACGCCCGACGACGATGCGGGCTTCGTGCTCGACGACGCGGGCGGCCTCCATGCGGTCGGCGGGCCGGCCCATGGGCGGATCGACCTCTTGACCGTGCTGATGCACGAGATGGGCCACGCCATCGGGCTCGACCACGCCCCAGACGGGCTGATGGCGGAGACCATCGTCCCCAGCGTGCGCCGGCTGCCGACGCCGGGGATGGCGTTCGGTGCCGTGCCCGATAGCAGCGGGCGCATCCACGCCCAGGAGCTGGGCGGCATCCGCTACGGCGCCGGGGGTTTGTGGCTGATCGGCGGCGAGGGCGAGGACGAGGCGACCAGCGTCGGGCTTTCCAGCGTCGCCAAGGTGACGGCGGTCAGCGCGCCGGCGTTCGTCCTGGAGATCGGCGCCGGTGCCGTGCTCGCAGGTACCGAGGCCGACGGCTCGGTCTTCATCGGCATCCTCTCCAACGAGCGCGCGGTGGCGCAGGGCGGCGGCATCGCGCTCAACCCGGTGGTGGCGGTCGGCACCGTCGATGCCTTGGCCCATGTCGGCGGCCGCATCGACGTGTCGCTGCAGGGGACCATCGTCCATCCGGGCAGCCTGACGGTGGAGGTGCGGACCACCAGCACGGCGCTGGCCGGCGGCGAAAGCCTGTCGGTGGGGCTCGGCGGTGCCGGGTTCGGGGTGCGAACCGCCGCCTTGGTGGACCCGGTCGTCAACCTGTTCGTCGAGCCCGACGCCCGGATCGTGGTCGGCGGCGACTTCACCTTGCGCAACGTCAGCGAGGCGACGGCGGCCGCCACGTCTCGGGGCATCGGTGCTTCCGTCGGCGTCGCGGTGGGCCAGTCGATCGCGAACGCCACCGTCGCCTCGCGCATCTCGACCTTCATCGCCGAGAACGCCACCGTCCATGCCGGCGGGTCGATCGTCCTCGAGACGCTGCACAACATCGACGCAGCGGGCGATCCGATCGGTGCGGGGGCCTCGGCCATTGCCCAGTCCGCGGCCGGTGCGTTGCTGGGCGGTGGTGCCGGTGCCACGGCGACGGCGCTGAACGAAGCCGAAGTGCGCACCTTCGTCGACGCCAACGCCACCTTGCGGGCGGGCTCGGTGGTCCGCCTCGCCGGCAGCGGCGTCGACGAACTCTACGCCTTCGATGCCATCGCCGACGACGGCCGCGCCTTGCGCCTGGCCGCGGCGACGCCCGTGACCAGCAATGCGGCACTCTTCAGCGTCGGGCCGCTCGCCTTCCGCGACGGCGCCGGCAACGCCCTCGACGCGAGCGGGCTGATGCTCGTCTTCGACGTCGCCCAGCAGCGCCTCGATGTCGGTGCGGCCGGCTATTTCGCGCCCTGGCGCGCAGCCCCGGCGGGCGACGTCACCCTTCGGGCCGTGGCCGACCACACCGCACGGGCGGATGCCTTCGGTCTCGCCATCGGCGCCGTTTCGGCCGGCGGCTCGTTCGCCCACGCCACCAGCGCCGGCACGACCGAGGCCTATGTGCTGGGTGACGTGACGCGGGCGCGCCACGTCACGCTGGAGGCAATCAGCCACGACGTCGCCATCGCCAATGCCAAGGCGGCGGCGGGCGGCGTTCTTTCCGGTGCGGGGGGTGCGGCGAACACCCGCGTTGCCGGCACCACCCAGGCCTATGTCGGCGCCGGCCGGACGGTCGACATCGCGGGCGATCTGGTGGTCCAGGCGCGGTCGACCGCGCTCGCCGACAGCCGTGCCGACGGCATTGCCGTCGGGTTGGGCATCGGCGTCGGCGTGCAGCGGGCCGATGCCCGGCTCGAGCAGACGGTCGAGGCTTGGCTCGGCGATGCGGTTCGGATCGAGGCCCGGAGCCTGACGCTCGGGGCCCAGTCGGGGCGGCCGGCCGGGGGCGACAACGTGCGTGCCTTGACCACCGGCGCCAGTGGCGGGCTGATCGGCGTCAACGCGACCGACGCCAACGTGCTGTCGGCAGCGGTGGTGCGCGCCTTCGTCGGCGAGGGGGCTCGCCTGACCCTGCAGGGCGACGCGCGGGTGGAAGCCCTGAGCGAGGCGGCAGCCGAAGCCGTCGCCTCCGGGCTCGCCGTCGGCATCGTCGCCTCGGGCGCCAATCCGGCCGACGCCCGCGCCGAGGGGCGCATCGAGGCGCGCCTGGATGCGGGCGTCGAGTTGGAGGCTCTCGGCAACGTCACGGTCGCCGCCATCGGCACGGAGCGGGCAGCCGCCCGGGCCGTCAGCGGCAGCGGCGGCGTGGTCGCAGGTGCCGCCGCGCGCGCCACCACGACCACGGCGACCACGACCCTCGCCCGCATCGATGCCGCCCACGTCAAGGCCGCCGACGTCCGCCTCGACGCGCGGCAGACGACCGAGGCCGGTGCTGGGGCCAACAGCGTCAGCGCCAGCGTGGTGGGCCGGAGCGGCGCCTTCGCCACCACCGTGATCGACGCCACGGTCGGGGCGCTGGTGGGGGCTGGCACCGTCATTTCGGCCAGCCGCGCGATGACCGTCGAGGCCACCAACCGGACGCGCAAGCCGCTGCCGGACAGCGGGCTCAGCGTCGAGGCGGGCTCGGGCGGGGTGATCGACCTGCCGGCCACCAGGAGCGAGACCACCATCCGGCAAGCAACCGACGTGACCATCGGCGCGGCGGCCGATCTGCGGGCCGCTGGTGGCGCCGCCGGCGCCGTTCGTCTGATCGCCCTGAACGACGTCGAGGCCGCGGACGTGGCGAAGCTCGACAGCGGCGGTGCGATCGCCGTCGCCAAGGCCGAAGCACGCCTCCGTGCGGGCACCGAGGCGAGCCCGCTCGCGGCGCGCGTCAGCATCGGCGAGCGGGCCTCGATCGACGGCACCGGCAAGGTGGAGTTGAGTGCGCGCACCGTCGCCGCCGTGTCGGCCGAGGCGCGGGCCAAGACCTACGGCTTGGCCGGTGCCGCCCAGGGCGGGTCGCGCGCCGAGGTGAACGCACGCAACGACGTAACGGTGGCGGGCGATGCCACCTTGCGTTCCGACACCCTGGTCGCGGTCTTTGCCGGCCGTGACGCGCTCGGCCAGGCGAACGACGTCCGCGCCAACGCCCGCACCGATCTCTGGAACCAGACGGCGTTTCCGGTGGAGACGGCACCCGACGCCGATGCCGTCGTCCGCATGGCCAACACCGTGACCGTCGAAGCCGGTGCCAAGGTCTCGAGCGTCGCGCACGTCGCCATCGGCGCGGTCGAGGGCGAGCTTGCGGCCTCCGGGCGGGGGATCGGCAAGGACCTCTACCGCCAGGCCGGCGAGGACGTGGTCAATTGGTTCGCCGACCTGTTCGATCTGGCACAGGTGTCGTTCGAGATCGTGGCCGGCAGCAGCCGCGCGACCTCGGCCGACCGGGTGGTGATCGACGGCAAGGTCGAGGCCGGCATCGCGCGGCAGTGGTTCGTCGACATCCACGATGGGCCGGGGATCCCGTTCGATGCGAGCGAGGGGATCGAGGACCTGACCTTCGAAACCATCGACGTCGCCGCCGACTTCCGGGCGCAACTCGAAGAGCTGCATCGTCTGCGCCAGGTGCATGCCAAGGACCCGACCGCCGTTGCCGCCTACGACTTCCAGATCGATCGCCTGACCCGCCAGGCCGCAACGCTCGGCATCGCCGATCCGGGCGCCGAGTTGAACGTGACGCTGGTGACCGTGCCGACGATCACCGCCCGGCTCGGCAACGTCGATCTCTACGGCGACGTCGTGACCGGCAGCGGCAGCATCGCCGCACCGGGCGACGCCGTCATCCAGATCACCAATGCGAGCCCGCACTATCTGCGCATCACCGACCTCGAAATCCTCGCCGGTTCGGGCGGGCTGATCCGCTTCAACGACGCGCGCGTCGAGAGCCTCGCCGACATCAACGCCCGCAACCGGGGCGAGGCATCGGCGACCTTCGCCGAGGTGGTGACCGCGAGCGGCGGTGCCATGCCGCGCATCGTCATCGTCAACAGCTACGATGCGTCCAGGCCCGACGCCTCACCGCCACCGATGCTGCAGATCACCGGCCGGGTGAGCGTGCTGGAGGGCGAGTTGGCCGTGCGCAACGCCACCGGCAGCGTGGTGGTGACGGGCAATGTCGATGCCGGCCGCATCAACATCAGCTCCGGCCTCGACTTCGTCCTCAGCGACGACGGCATCTTCCACGCGGGCGGCCAGCCGCTCGGCGGCGGCGAGGCGCCGGGCACGGTCAGCGGCCAATGGGGAGACGAGGCGAGCCCCCTCGAGGGTGCCGCACGGCAGCAGGTGGCGGATTTGGGCATACCGCTCCTCGGGCTGTCGATGCCCGTGCAGTTGGGCGGCGTAAAGCCGGGGGGCACCATCCTCGCCAGCGGCGACGTGTTCATCGATGCCGTCTACCTCAACGTCAACGGCACCATCCAAAGCGGGCGACCGGAGCGGCACGTCGTCATCGACGTCGATCCGGCGCAACGCGCACAGATCGCGCAGGCGCAATGGATGTACGATTCCTTCCGCGCGCTGGGCCTCGAGCAGCAGATGCGCGAAGTCGAGGCTGCCTTTGCGCCCTCGCTGGTCCTCACCGGCGAGCCGGCGCCGGGGCCGGACGGGTTGATCCGGCTCGACGCCGTGGCGGATGCCAAGGGCATCACCACCTTCTACGACCTGGAGACCCGCTCGATCGTCGTCGGCAACGTCGCCGTGCAGGGCGGCTACATCTCGCTCCACGGCAACGTCGTCAGCACCGGCTCGGGGCGGCTGCAGGCGGTCGACGGCTTCGGCACCATCACCATCGACAACCGCACCGACTTCGCCCTCAGGCTCAACCGCCTGGATACCGGCGGCGACGGCATCGCGGGGCAGATCGTCATCACCGACACCGCGCAAACGAACGCCGCCGGCACCCCCCTCCAGACGATCTACCGCCGCGTCGGCGACACGATCGAAACGACGCGCAACGTCACCGGCTTGCCGCCGATCGTGATGGAGAGCGGGCTGATCTTCGAATCCACGGCCTTCGACGCGCCGCGAACCTTTGCCGGCAGCACGTTCATCTTCGGCGGCTCGGTCCTGGTGTTGAGCGACGACGGCACCGGCGAGGCCGCCAACACCTTCGCGGGCCTGCAGGCCGGCGACCGGCTGACGGTCCGGAGCGCCAGCGGCACGGGCGGGATCACCTTCGACGTCGGCGAGGTCTTGGACGACGGCGCCGCCCTGATCCTGGACGGGCGCGTCACCACGTCCGGGCCGGACGAGGCCGTCGCCTACCAACCGCAGGAAGGCCAGCTCCTGCGCTGGACCAACGTGCTCGATCAGTCCCTGATCGAAACGCGGACGTGGACCGCGAATTGGAACCCGGAAGGCGAAGACCAGCCGTTCTCCGGCCTCGGTACGGACGATCCCGATCCGCCGTTCAACCCGCAGATCACGCGGTCGCCGGTCGCGGAACCCGCGGTCCTGCCGTCGGAACTCGTGCTGTCCCGCGACCAACTCGTGGGTTTGGAGACGCTGTTCGAGAACCCCGGCTACGTCTTCACGGCCGCGCCCTTCGTCGGGCCGGTGACGTTGCTCGACCAGCAGCTCTCGACACGCGCCGGTCCGGTCAATCCGCAGCTGGAGACGGAACTCCAGCGCGACTACCTCGTCCCTGAAGCGTGGCTCTTCCGCCACACGCTGAAGGCGGACCACCCGATCGCCATCGCATTCATCGGCAGCGACCAGGGTGCGATCACGGTGACGACCGGCGGCGACCTGCATCTCGCGGGGCCGATCACCAACACCGCGGGCAAGGTCGACCTCACGGCCGGGGGTGCGGTTGAGATGGTCACCGCCGGCACCCGCATCAGCGCGGCCGGCCTTCAGGTCGCGGCCGGCGACGGCATCGGTGCGGCGACGCCGCTTCGGGTCGACCTCACCGAGGTGGAGGGCGAGCTGAACTTGCGCAGCGACCGCGGTGACGTGAACGTCGACGTGCTCACCGGCAGCGTGACGCTGCGCGGCGTGCAGAGCGGCGACGGCGACGTCAGCATCCGCGTCGACGGCGACATCCGCCAGTCGTTCTTCGAAGGCACCGACGTCGAGGGCCGGCGGGTCGCGCTGGAATCGCGCACCGGCGCCATCGGTGCAGCCGACAAGCCCCTCCAGCTCCGCTCGGCCTTCGGCCCCGACGACGGGCTCGTCGTGCGGGCCGCGGGCGACATCTTCCTCACCGAGCAGGGCGGCGACCTGCCGCTGATCGAAGCCCGCTCGGCCTTCGGCGACGTCACCCTGTCCGTGCCGAACGGCAGCCTGCTCGACCGCAACCCCGAGCAGGCCCGCGACGAGCGGGCGATCGCCGACCTGGAGCGTCTCTGGGCCGGCATGAACCTCGGCGACCAGCTCGCCGAGCAGGCCGGGGCCGGCACCGTGGTCGGCTTCGAGCTGGCGAGGAACCAGGACTACGCCCGCTATTGGCAAGACGCCCGCCAACTGGAGCGGGTGCCGGTGAGCGCCGGCTTCAGCGCGCTGGCCGTGGCGGACGGCGTCATCGACCTCGGCGTCGACCACGGCCTCACCACCGGCGACGCGGTGACCTCGAGGCTGGTCGCGGCGACGGCGGACACGCTGGCGGGCGCGGTCGATGGTGGCGTCTACTTCGTCCACGTCATCGACGACCAGCGCGTGCAGCTCGCGACCAGCCGCGCCGACGCTTTGCTCGGGGAGAACCTCGTTGACGTCGAGGTTCGGGCCGGAACCACCCGGGCGATCGATGCGGCGCGCATCGCCACGGTCGCCGCGGACGTCGCCCCCTTGGCCATCACCCAGGACGACGTCGCCGACGACGGCCTGACCTTGCGGCTGGACGCCCCGCACGAGCTGCGCACGGGCGATCGGGTCCGCTTCACCGGTACGCGTGACGTCGCTGGGGTCGGCGGCCTGGAGGACGGCGCCACCTACGTGGTGCACGTGGTCGACGCGACCGCGCTGCGGCTGACGGCGTCGGCCGCCGACGCCCAAAACGGCACGAATTTCATCGCCCTCGACACGACGCTGCCGACGGCCGACGTGGTCACCGAAGCCGGGCAGGTCGTGCGCATCGACGCCGCTTCGAACACCGTCCGCGTGGTCGACGCCGCGGGGCGCGCCGCGCTGGACTTCTTCGCCGATTTCCAGGTCGGCGATGCCGTGCAGCTCGGCGGCAGCGGCGCCGATGGCGTCTACCTGGTGGCCGCCGTGGCACCGGATGGTGCCGGGCTGGAGCTGGTCTCGGCCGCGGGCCTCGGCCGTGACGCCGTCCTGACGGGGCCGGTCGTCTTCGGCAAGGTGCTCGCGAGCGGCGGCAACCTCACCCGGCTCGACACCACCCTCGGCTTCGCCACCGACCACGGCTATCGCAACGGCCAGGCGGTGATCTACTCGGCCGGCGGGGCCTCGATCGCGGGTCTGGACGACGGGGCGACCTACGTGGTTCGCGTGGTCGATGCGCGGACCATCAAGCTCGCCACCACCGCCGCCGATGCCCGCGACGGCAGGGGCTTCGTTGCCCTCGAGCCCGGCCTCGACGCCGGCAGCCCGACCTTGACGCTTCTGAGCACCCACCAGCTCGTCCGCTTCGCCGCCACCGATTTCGACCCGGCCGATTTCGCCTTCCGCTACGATGCGGCGACGCGCGCCGCCCTCGAACAACAAGGGCTGGATGCCGCCGCCATCGCCGCGCTCGAGGCCGACGAGACGGCCAACTTCCGGCGCATTCACGCGGAGCTTGCCGCGCGCGATCCGGCGTTGGTCCAGGCCTATGACCCGACCTACCGCTTCACGGCCGATGCAGCGGAGCGGGCGGGGTTGGTCGAAGGGGCGGCCTGGACCAACGCGCAGCTGGCGAACGGCATCGCCAAGGCGATCGTGTTGAAGGAGGTGGTCGACACCACACCGACCATCGAGGCGCCGAACGTCATCGGCCGCAACATCACCCTCAGCGTGGGTGCCGGGCACGACATCGGCGAGACGCTGGACGCAACCCTCCGCATCGACCTCGCCGACATCGCCGCCAACGGCCTGTCCGAGGCGCAATTCCTGGCGTTGAGCACGGCCGAGCGCGACGACCTCCGCTATCTCGACGCGGGCGGGAACCGTGTCGACGTCGATGCCGGTGACACGACCCCGGTCGTGGCGATCGAGGTGATCCAGCGGGAAGACGTCGACATCGAGCTGTTGGGCGGCGTCCTGCGTGCCACTGCCAGCGGCGGCGGCTCGATCTACATCGGCTCGGAGACCGACGTCGCCCTCGGCTTCGTTGGGGCCAACACCGGCACGGTGCGCCTCAAGACCGACGGCGCGATCACGGCACCAGAGGAGGCCGTCGCCCACGTGCTGGCCCGCAGCATCGTGCTGGAGGCGGCGAAGGGCAACTCCATCGGCACGGCCGAACGGCCCGTCATCGTCGACCGCCAATCCGAGGGCGGGGCTTTGACGGCGCGCGGCCACGACATCTACATCGTGGAGCCGACCTTCGACCTCGCGGTCGACTTCGTCTACGCGACCGGCCACGTTTCGCTGGAGGCGAGCCGGGGCGGCATCGTCGATGCCTTCGACGGCAACCTTTTGAACATCCGCGCCGCCAGCCTCGACC
Organism: Geminicoccaceae bacterium; assembly: GCA_007694015.1. GTDB lineage: Bacteria > Pseudomonadota > Alphaproteobacteria > Geminicoccales > Geminicoccaceae > RECO01. The sequence goes on along the minus strand of RECO01000124.1, from coordinate 11,681 downwards.
TGATCGCACCGCTCGGCGCCGATCCCTTCTGGCCGGCGGGGCGTGTCGGCGGGCCGGCGGGGGCGAGCGACGGCTATCTGGAGGTGGCCGTCAGCGGCCCGATCCGGGTCATGGCCGGGACCGACATCCGCCTCGCCGTGCTCGGCGACGCTGACCTCACCGAGGTGGCGGCCCGGAGCGGCGAAGTCGACCTGCGCGTCCTCGGCACCGCCAGTCTCGGCGACGTCCGCGCCGACACCGGTGACGTCCATCTGGTGGCCGGCGGCGACATCCTCGCCACCGATCCGGGTCGCATGGCACTGCGGGCAACGTCGGCGAAGCTCGAAACGCTCGACGGTTCGATCGGGACGATCGGGGCATCGTTGCAGACCGGCGTGGCGGCGATCGAGCTGCGGGCAGCCAAGGGCGGCGTCGCGCTGTCCAACCGGGGGGATCTGCGACTCGACGGTCTGGTCGCCGGCGCACCCACCCGGTTGAGCACGTGGGCCGGCGGCACGCTGACGATCCAGGACGCGGTCGACGTGCGCCTGGTCCAGCCCTCGATCCTCGCCGCCTTGACGATCAACGCCGACGGCGACCTCCTGGTCGAGGCGCCGGTGGCCACTCGCGAGGGCGCCATCTTCCTCACCGCGAGCGCCGACCTTCGCCTCGCACCGGGCGTCGTCGTGGGCCCCGAACAGGGCTCCCACCCCGTGCGGCTGACGGCAGACGGCAATCTGGACGGTGTCGGCGATCTGGTGATGGGGGCCGGCAGCGTGATCGACGGCGCGCGCGGCAACGTCACGCTTCAGGCCGGCGACGTGCTGTTGCTGTCCTCGGTTCGGACCGACGGCGGGCGGGTCGAACTCGTCGGCTCGACAGCGACGGCGATCGACGGCCTGGAGCAGGACGGCTACCACGTCGAGGCGGGAGGCCTGCTGCTGCGCGCGAACGGCGACGCGGGCGCCGAACGGCCGCTTTGGACGCGCGTCGATTCGCTGGAATCGGTCGTCGGCGGTCGCCTTGCACTGGCCAACGACGGTGATCTCCGTCTCGGCGCCGTGAGCCCGTTCGCCTTCGGGCTGCGGGCCGACGGCGGCATCGACCTCGTCGCCCTCGGCGAGTTGTTCGTCGACGAGGGGGTGCGCGCCGACGCTCCGGCTGCGGTCATCGACCTCAGGGCCATCGGCGACATCGTGCTCGGCCATCGCGGCGGCAGCGACGGCGTGGTGCGCGGCGCCGGGCACGTCCGCCTGGAGAGCTTCAGGGGCGCCATCGTCGAGGCCCAGGCCGACGCCCTCCGCGACATCACCGCCACGAGCCTCGAACTCTACGCGCCGTTGGGCGTCGGCAGCACCGACGCCTTGGAGGTGCAGGTCGATGGCGCCATCGTGGTCGGGACCGGCGGCGACATCCGCCTCGCCGTGGCGGGCGATGCGCGGCTGCAGGAGCTGGTCTCGGGCGGGCTGATCGAGGTGGACGTCGCCGCTACGGCCACGGTCGGGCGGCTGGAGGTCTCGGAGCGAACCGACTCGTCCGAGGGACGGGTTCGCCTGACGGCGGCGGGCGACATCGTGGCGGGGGCCGGCAGCCTCAGGCACGTCGCAGCGGATGCGGCGCTCTTGGTCGCGGGCGGCAACATCGGCGCACCCGGCGACCGGCTGCGGCTCGCGGTCCAGCACCTGCAAGCCGAGGCCGGCGGCGCCCTCTGGCTCGAAGCCGACGCGGGCGATCTCACCATCGGTGGCGTCGAGCCCACCTTCGCGGGCTTGCGGGCGGGCGGTCACATCGACCTCCAAGCACCGGGCAGCGACCTCGCCATCCGACAGCCGGTCGAAACGCTCGGCGACGGCAGCCGGATTGGCTTCCAGGCCGCCGCTCTGACGCTGGACGCACCGCTCACCACGCGCGACGGCGAGGTCCGGCTCTCGGTGCAGGGCGGGCTCGCCGTCGGCAGCGCGGGTGGCATTGGGGTGGTGGGCGGTGCCCCCCTCGTGCTGCTCGAGGCCTTCGGTGCCGACGGCATCCGCATGGCGCCCGAGAGCCGGATCGATGCCGCCAACGGCGACATCTGGCTTCTCGCCAACGGCGCCATCGCCATGGGCCAACTCGTCACCGGCGGCGACGTGGTCATCTTGAACTTCGATCCCGCCGGCACGATCAAGGCGGCCGGGTCCCCAGGCGAGCCGACGGTCGAGCCGACGCTCGAGCCGACGATCGAGGCAGCGCGGCTGCACCTCGTGGTCGAGGGCCCCGTCGGCGCCGAGGGCGCCCCCCTCCAGACGCGCATCCACACCCTCACCGCCCCGCGCATCGGCACGGGCCTCTGGCTCACCAATGACGGCGACCTCGCCATCGCCGCAGCGGCGAGCGGCCCAGCCCTCGGCGCCGCAGGGCCGGTGGCCCTCACCGTCGACGGCGATGCCGTGGTGGCGGGGCCGATCACCATCGCCCGGGCACCGCTCACCCTCCGGGCGCACGGCGACCTCGAGGTCGACCAGCCGATCACCACCGCCGGCGGCGACGTGACCCTCGCCGCCGGGGTGGCGCTGAAATCGAGCGACCTCGACCCCGACTACATCAACGCCGACTTCGACGGCGACGGCTTCATCGGCCCGGCCGACGTCGCCTACATGGCGAGCGTGTTCGGCACGAACGATGCGCGCGCCGATCTCGATGGCGACGGCTTCGTCGGCCCGGCCGACGTGGCGATTCTGGCGCGCCTGTTCGGGCAGGTGCAGCCGCCCCCACCGCCGACCGAGCCGAGCGGTGATCTCGTGTTCGGCCCGGCCGGTGGGATCGTCATCACCGAGGGTGCGCCGACGTTGACGCTCCTGGCCGAGGCGGGGGAGGTGCGGATGGCGCCGGGCAGCCGGATCGACGGCGCCGCCCTTATCATCGACGTCTTGGCGGCGGGCGACGTGACCACCACCCGCATCGGCGGCGACGCCGAGACCACCGACCTCCGCATCGCGGCCCTGAGCGGATCGATCCGCACGGCACCGGAGGCCGAGGCGGAGGCAGGCGCCAAGGCGATCCAAGCCCGGGCCGTGGACCTCGTCGCCGGTGCGGCGATCGGGCTCGAGGGATGGGACGGGCCAACCATCGACGCCCCGACGATCACGGCCCGTGCCGGCAGCGACGTGAACCTCACGACCGTCCGGCCAACGCGCCTCGCCAACCTCGTCTCCACCGGCGGTGGCGTCGCTATCGACGCGGGCGCCGGGTTGGAGATCGTCCGCATCGAAGCACCGCTCGGTGCGGTTCGCCTGGCGACGCCGGACGACCTCACCGCCGGCGGGGACTTCGCCGAGCAGATCGTCGCGGAACGGGCGCGGCTCAGCGTCGGCGGCAGCATCGCGAGCGCCCTGCAACCCTTGACGGTGCGGCTCACCGGCGAGCATCCGCTCGAGGTCGACGGCGACGGCGACGGCGAACGCTGGATCGTCGAACCCGGCGCCGCCGCCCTCCGGGCCACGCCGTCGGCCGACGAGGGCTTCGAGGTGTTCCCCGACCCCGCGGCCGAGGCGGCCGAGGCGGAGGCGGAGGCGGCGGCCGAGGCGGCGCCGTGGGAAGCGGCGGCAGCCGCGGACGACGAGGATTGGTTCATCATGGACGACGAGGATCAGCTCGCGCTGATGGGGTTGGCCCCGTCGATGACGGAGAATGTCCTTGGCGCTGGGGCGGCCGACTGACGTGACGGCGCCGGTCGCCGTGGTCCCGGCGAGCCCGGAAGCCCTGCCGGACGATCGGCGCTTTTGGCCGCAACTCGCGGCTGCCGATGCCGCCCGTTTCGGCGCGGCCTGGCTCGGACTGCAACGCCACTGGATCGAGGGCCTCAGCAGCGCGCTTCTGCTCCTGCGCACCGGCAGCACGACCCTGGAGCCGGTCGCCAGCGTGGCCGGCGAGGGACCGCATGCGGCTTCCTTGCAGCGCGCTGCCGAGGCCGCATTGGCGAAGGGTGCAGGCGTCGCGCGCCGCGAAGCCGACGGGTTGATCGCGGCCTATCCCCTGATGCTCGACGGTGCCGTCGCTGCCGTGGCGGCGGTTCGGGTCGAGGGCGCCAGCGAACCCGAAGCGGTGCTCAGGGGGCTGCGCTGGGGTGCGGGCTGGCTGCGCGCCTGGCTGATCGACCGCGCCCGCGCCGACGACCAACCGAGCCTGGAGCGGGCACGCACCGGCTTCGGCCTTTTGGCCGGCGCGTTGCAGGAGGCGGGCTTTGCTGCGGCGGCGCGCCAAACCGTCACCAAGCTGGCCCAGCTTGCCGCCTGCGACCGGGTGAGCGTCGGCTTTTGGCGGCGTGGCCACACCCAGGTGGCGGCGATCTCGCATACCGCCCAATTCGGCCGCCGGATGGACCTCGTGCGCCAAGTGGCGGCGTGCATGGACGAGGCGATCGAGCAGCAGGCGACCATCATGGTGCCGACCGTGGCCAGCGCGCCTCCCCATGTTGCGCGCGAGCACCTGCGCTTTCAACACGCGGCGGGCGGCGGCCAGGTCTTGACCATCCCGTTCTTCGCCCAGGACCGCTTCCAGGGCGCCTTCTGCTTCGAGCGGCGCGGCGATCGGCCGTTCGACCAGGCCACGGTGGATCTGCTCGACGCGGCCGTCCACTTGGCCGGGCCGTTGCTGGAAGAGCGGCGGCGCGCCGACCAGTGGCTCTGGCGCACCGCGTTGGACGCGACGACGGCAAACCTCCGCCGGCTGTTCGGCGCCGGCCATCTGAAGGTCAAACTCGTCGCCGTGGCCTTCGCCGGCCTCGCAGCCCTCTTCTCGCAGCTGACGACCACCTACGAGATCGCCGCCGAGGCCGTGCTCGAAGGCAGCATCCAGCGGTCGCTGGTGGCACCGTTCGACGGCTTCGTTTCGAGCACCGAGGTGCGCGCCGGCGACGTGGTCGAGGCAGGGGCGGTGCTGGCCCGCCTGGACGACCGCGACCTGCTCTTGGAGCGGCTGCGCTGGTGGACGGAACGCCAGCGCTACCAACTCGACTACGAGCGCGCCTTGGCCGAGCGCGACCGCGCCCGGCTCAACGTCGTCCAGGCCCAGATCGAGCAGGCCGAGGCGCGGGTCGAGCTGCTCGACGTGCAATTGGCCCGCGCCGAGATCAGGGCCCCCTTCGCCGGCATCGTCGTCGCGGGCGACTTGAGCCAGGCGATCGGTGGCGCGGTGGCCCGCGGCGACACGCTGTTCCAGCTGGCGCCGCTCGATTCCTACCGGGTCACGCTCTGGGTCGACGAGCGGCAGATCGACGACGTCGCAAATGCGGCCGCAGGCAAGCTCCGCCTCGCGGCCTTGCCCACCGAGCCCTTTTCCATCCGCGTCCAGAAGGTCACACCGGTGGCCGAGGTCCGCGACGGTCGCAATGCCTTCCGCGTCGAAGCCGAACTCGAAGAGGCCACGGCGCGGCTGCGTCCGGGCATGAACGGCGTGGCCCGGATCGAGGCCGGCGAACGGCTGTTGATCTGGACCTGGACCCGCACCCTGCTCGACTGGAGCCGGCTGTGGTGGTGGCGGCTGGTCGGCTGAGGGGCACGATGCAGCGACCGCCCTTCAGCCAGAACTGGTACCGCGTGGCCCATCTGCGGCCGCGGCTGCGCGCCCATGCCGAGGTCCACCGCCAGCGCTTTCGCGGCCAGACCTGGTACGTCGTCCAGGATCACCAGGGCGGGCGCTTTCATCGCCTGGCGCCGGCCGCCTACTTCGTCGTCTGCATGATGGACGGCCAGCGCTCGATGCGGACCATCTGGCAGCTGGTCGAGGAACGCTTCAAGAGCGAGGTCCCGAGCCAGGACGACGTCATCCGCCTCCTGGCGCAGTTGCACGCCGCCGATCTCCTGGTCGGGCAGGACCTGCCGGATCTCGCGGAGTTGGACCGGCGTGCCGGCGAGATCGAGCGGCGAACGCTGCTCGCGCGCATCCGCAACCCGATGGCGCTGCGCTTTCCCCTGCTCGACCCCGACCGGTTCATCACCGCCACCCTGCCGCTGGTCGGCTGGCTCTTCAGCCCCTTGGGCGCGCTGCTCTGGCTCGGCCTCATCGTGGCCGGTCTGGTGCACACCGCCCTGGCCTGGCCCGCGCTCTCGACCAACCTCGCCGACCGCGTGCTCAGCGCCGAGAACATCCTCTTGATGCTCCTGGTCTACCCGGTGATCAAGGCGGTGCACGAACTGGGCCATGCCTATGCGGTGAAGCGCTGGGGCGGCGAGGTGCACGAACTCGGGCTGATGCTCCTGGTGCTGTTGCCGGTGCCCTATGTCGATGCCTCGGCCTCGCTCGCCTTTCGCGAGTGGTGGCGGCGCGCCGTGGTCGCCGGGGCCGGCATTCTGGTCGAGCTGGCGCTGGCGGCCCTCGCGATCATCGCCTGGACCTACACCGAGCCGGGGCTCGTGCGCGCCCTCTTGTTCAACGTCGCCCTGATCGCCGGGGTCTCCACCCTGCTCTTCAACGGCAACCCGCTGCTCCGCTTCGACGGCTACTACGTGCTGAGCGACGCGCTGGGCATTCCCAATCTGGCCACCCGCGGCAATCGCTATCTGGGCTATCTGGTCCAGCGCTACGCCTTCGGCGTCGCCACCGTGGAGACGCCCGTGGTCACGCCGAGCGAACGCGGGTGGCTTGCCGGCTACGCCATCGCCTCGTTCGTCTACCGCATCGCCGTGATGGTGCTGATCGCCCTGTTCATCGCCAGCCAACTGTTCGTCGTCGGCGTGCTCCTGGCCATGTGGGTGGTCGTAACGATGCTCGTCTGGCCCGTCTTGAAGGGCCTCGGCTTCGTCTTGAGCGCGCCCGTGCTCGACACGTGCCGGCGGCGTGCGGTCGGCGTTACCGCCGGTGCGGTGGCGATCCTGGTCGGGCTCGTCGCCGCGGTCCCCTTGCCGCACGCGACCGTCGCCCAGGCGGTGATTTGGCTGCCGCCCGGCAGCGTCGTGCGCGCCGGCACCGTGGGCGAGGTGGTCGAGCTCCTGGCCGCACCCGGTTCGACATTGGCCGCGGGCGACCCGCTCCTCCGCCTCGACGATCCGCAGCTCGACGCCATGATCCGCGTGCAGACCTCGCATCTTCGAGAGCTGCAGGCCCGCTTCGACAGCGTCGACCTCCGCCGCCCGCTGGAAGCGCAACTGATCGCGGCTGCCCTCGACCGGGCGGCGGAAGAACTGGCCCGGCTGGAGGAGCGCCGTCGGGAACTCATCGTTCGGGCACCGCGGGCGGGGCATTGGGTGGTGGCCAACGACGCCGATCTGGTGGGCCGTTTCGTCGGCCGCGGCGAGGTGCTCGGTCATGTGCTGCAGGACGAGGACCGCATCATCCGGGCGGTGGTCGATCAGGCCACGGTCGACCTCGTCCGGGAGCGCAATGTCGCCACCTCCGTGCGCCTGGCCCCAGGACTGGCAACCGCGCACGACGCCCGGATCGTGCGCGAGGTGCCGGGCGGCGACCGCTCCCTGCCGAGCCTCGCCCTCACGACCCAAGGCGGCGGCCGCTTCGCCCTCGATCCGACCGCGACCGGCGGCCCGGCGACGCTCGAGCCCGTGTTTCAGTTCGAACTGCAACTGGAGGACGTGACGGCACTGGCCCGCTATGCCGGCGTGCGGGCGCATGTCCGCTTCGACCATGGCAAGGCACCGCTCCTCGAGCGCGGCGCGCGCAGCCTGCGCCAACTCTTCCTCCGCCATTTCGATGTCTGATGCTACGGCCGGCACGCCACCCCTGCGGCTGCCGCGGCCGCAGCGGCGCGAGGCGCGGCCGCTTCCGGCCCCGGATGGCCTGGTGCGCTGGTGGCGGTGGTCGACCGCGCCGATCATTGCCCTGGGCCACGGCCAGCGCGGGCGGGCCTTGCGGCGCATCCTCGCCCCCGCCGCCGCCAGCGAAACCCGTCTCGCCGCCCTCGACGACGCCGCCCTCGCCCGAACCGCCTGGCAGGCCGGCGCCGAGCTGAGGCGGCGGCCGGGGGCCCGTGGCTTTGCCGAGGTTGCGGCCGTGGTCCGCGAGGCGGTGCGGCGCGCCACCGGTCTGAGGCTCAACGATCGACAGCTCGAGGGCGGCTACGCGCTCTGGCTCGGCATGATCGCCGAAATGCAGACCGGTGAAGGCAAGACCCTGACCGCCGTGCTGCCGGCGGCCGCCGCAGCACTCGCCGGCCGGCAGGTCCATGTCGTCACGGTCAACGACTACCTCGCCGCCCGCGATCACGCGATCACCCGGCCCGCCTACGCCCGGCTGCAGATCGAAGCCGATCTCGTCGTCCACGAGACCCCCGCGGCCCGACGCCGCGAGGCCTACGGCGCCCCCGTCGTCTACGTGTCGAACAAGGAGCTGGCCTTCGACTTCCTCCGCGACCGCACCCTGGAGCGCACGCTCGACGCATCCGCCGCCGATCTCGTCGGTGGCGAGGCCAGTGGCCGGCGACGGCTGCAGGGCCTCGACCGGGTCATCGTCGACGAGGCGGACAGCGTGCTGATCGACGAAGCGCGCACCCCTTTGATCCTCTCCGGCGAGGTCGAAAGCCTTTACGACGCAGCCACCTGTCGCCGCGCCCTGTCGCTGGCCGCCGCACTCGAGATCGACCGGCATTTCCGCCTCGACGCGCGGCGGCGCGAGGTGCGTCTGACCACGGCCGGGCGCCGCCGTTTGGAAGCGCTCGTCACGCCCGGCGAAGGCCGCTGGAGCTCGCCCTTGTTCCGCGAGGAGGCCACGCGGCAAGCGCTCGCGGCCCGCCACCTGTTCCGTCGGGACGTCGACTACCTGGTGCGCGACGGCAAGGTGCGCATCGTCGACGAGCACAGCGGCCGCGTGTTCGCGGACCGCGCCTGGAGCATGGGGCTGCACCAGCTGATGGAGGTCAAGGAAGCCCTGGAGCCGAGCCCCGAGCGCGTCACCCTCGGCCGGCTCACCTATCAGAGTTTCTTTCGGCGCTATCGGCATCTCGCCGGCATGACCGGCACGATCCGCGACGTGGCCGGCGAGGTCTGGCAGGTCTACGGCGTCCGCACCGCGCACATCAAGACCCACGCGCCCAGCCGCCGACGGCTGCTGCCCGACCGCATTTTCGCCACCGAAGCCCTGAAGCTGGCAGCCGTGGTCGGCCGGGTCCAGGATCTCCATCGCAGCGGCGCGCCCGTGCTGGTCGGTGCCCGCACGGTGGCCGCCTCGATCGCCCTCGCCGAGCGCTTCGCCGTCGCAAATCTGCCCTTTCGCCTGCTCAACGCCGACCAGGATGCGGCCGAAGCGAGCATCATCCAGGCTGCCGGCCAGGCGGGGAGCATCACCATCGCCACCAACATGGCCGGCCGCGGGACCGACATACGCCCGGATGAACGCGCCCTCGCCGCGGGTGGCCTCCACGTGCTCCTGACCGAGCGCCACGACGCCCGGCGCATCGACCTCCAGCTGATCGGCCGCTCGGCCCGACAGGGCGAGCCCGGTGTGGCCGAGGCCTATCTCGCCCTCGACGGGGCCTGGCGCGACGCGGCCCGCGCCGATGCGCTCGGCCGGCTGCTGTTGGCGCTGGGCGGCCGGGTCCCGCGCCTCGGTGCCTGGTCGTTGCGGCGGTTGCAACGGCGGCTGGAACGAGCCCATGCCCGAGCCCGTTCGCGGCTGCTCGCAAGCGAGCGCAATGCCGAGCGAACGCTCGCCTTCACCGGCGAACGCGAATGAGCCGCCGCGGGTAGCTCCTCGGCATGCAGGAAGGAGGGAAGGAGGGAACGAGAGAAGGCCAAGGCGGGACTTGATGGTCCCCCCCTTGGCCCCCCGAGGCGACGGCGCTGCCGTCGCCACTTGGTTAAAGAGCGACGGCGCTGACGCCGCCTATCTCGAACCTGGCACCGGCAACGCCAGTGTCAGGCGGGCGTCAGGGGCCAAAAGCCCCCGATCCTTCCTTCTCTTCCCCTCCAGGCCTTCTCTCCAGAGCGGGCGCAGGCTCGGCGATGGCAAGGGTGTCGCTCACCTCGACACCGAGATAGTGGACCGGGCTCTCGATCCTGCTGTGCCCCAGCAAGGATCTGAACGGCCCGGAGGCGGCCGGCATCGCAGTCGGCCCGCTTCTGTTGCAGCCGGTTGCGCACGGACCAGACCTCCCCGACCGTCAAGGATGGCCGTTGGCCGACCCGATACCGCCCGACACGCGACGCCCCGGCGGCAGGTCGGGTCGGTATCGTTGCGAGACGAAGCCGTCACCGGTGCGTATTTCGGTGATTTCGCCCGGCTGTTTCGGTTCAAAGCGCCCAGCCGTTTTGGTCGAATTCGCCCACCCAGGCGGGGGTGTAGGCGCGCACCGTCGTTCGACCTCATGGTTCAATTTAGGCGTGGGGGCATGGTACCGGCAAGCACCGGCGAGCGGGGTCACGCCGCGGCTTCCGGGTCGACCCGGATCGGTCGCTTGCGCAGGGACTCGCCGGTGAGCTCGATCCGCTCGGCGCGGTGCACAAGCCGGTCGAGGATGGCGTCGGCGTAGGTCGCATCACCGATGACGCGGTGCCAATGGTCGACCGGGATCTGCGAGGCGAGCAGCGTGGCCCGGCGATCGTGGCGGTCATCGATCACCTCCATCAGGTCGTGGCGCTGCGCGGCGGTGAGCTCGGTCATCCCCCAGTCGTCGATGATCAACAGATCGAGGCGGGCGAGCCGGCGAAGCTCGCGGGCGAGTTTGCCGTCGACGCGGGCGGTGGCGAGTTCGTCCAAGAGACGGGTCAGGCGGGTGTACTGCACGCCGTAGCCCTCGCGCGCGGCCTGATGGCCGAGCGCGCAGGCGAGCCAGGTCTTGCCGGTGCCGGTGGCGCCGCCGATCACCACCGGGCGGTGGTCGCGGATCCAGCGGCAGCCCGCGAGCTCGCGCACCCGCGCGCGATCGAGGCCGCGACCGGGGCGGGTGTCGAGGTCCTCCAGGCAGGCTTGCTGACGGAAGCGGGCGCGCTCGAGGCGGGCGGCAAAGGCCGTGTTGGAACGTTCTTCGGCCTCGCGCTCGATCAACAGCGCCAAGAGCTCGTCGAGCGACAGGCCCTCGCGGTCGGGGTGGCGGTCGCGCTCTTCCAGGGCCTTGGCCATGCCGTAGAGGCGCAGCTGGCGCAGCCGGTCGATGTTGGGATGACGCATCGGGGACTTCCTCGGATCAGTGGTAGTAGCTCGGGCCGCGCAGGTTGGCGTGGACGCCGGCGCCGCCGGGCTCGGCCAGCACCGTGTCCGGACGCTCGATGGTGCGGCGGACATAGGCGTAGGCACCGACATTGGCCTCTAGCGCGTTTCCCGAAATGCTTGACCATCCCTCACCCCCGCCCGACCACCCACGAGTGTACGATACCATGGGTGGCCGGGCGGGGCTGAGGGATGGCCCGTGCGCTACCTAACCGGGAAACGCTCTAGTGCAGCGGCGCAGTCGGACGATTCACGTCCGACCGCGCCAAAGCTGCACGATTCCATCAGGTTAGTGCATCAACGGCGCAATCGGAGCCGAACGCTCCGATTGCGCCTGTGCACTAGCGCGGCCTGACAGGTGGCTTCGAGCCGCGTCGCGCCGTGCAGGGCGGCGAGGCGAAGGAGCCCACGGCCCTGGCGCACCGCCTGCAGGGGGTGATCGGCATCGGCCCGGATGCGCTGGTAGAACCGTGCCGCGGCCGGCCCGATGGCGGCGAGTTCCGCAGCGACGCGTTCCGGCGTGTAGCCCTCCATCGCCTTGTGATTGGCCGGCTTGTGGGCGTCGAGCGTGA
>RECO01000230.1 GCA_007694015.1 Geminicoccaceae bacterium | reverse complement strand
AACCCGCAAGACGGCCCTCACCGGAGGGGTACCGCCCTAAACCTCGGCGCAACAAAAATGGGCCGTGGCGACCGCCACGGCCCCGGGGGTTTCGAAGGGGGCCAAAAGCCCCCTTCGCTTCACCCTTCGCCTTCGTCGCTGGCTGCGTCTCAGCCGAAGGCTGGGACGGGGCCACGCGCTTCGGGCAGCGACGGTCGGCGGTTGGCGGCAAGCGGGCGTGTGTCGCGCGCGCCGACGGCGATCCAGTGGACCTCGTCCTGGGCGAAATCGAGCACGACGTGGGCCGGGACGTCACCGGGCTGGCGGCCGTGATTGACGAGTTGCGTTGCGCCCATGCGGTCGATCCACGTGCCGCCCTCGACGAACGGGGCGTCGTGGATGTGACCGGAGAGGACGAACTGCGGGTACTGGCGCCGGACGAGTTGTGCCAGTGCGGCGCTGCCGCGCGCGGTGCGGCCGGACCAGCTGACCGCTGCCCCGGCCGGTGGTTCGTGATGCACCCAGATCCAGGGGCGGTCCGATGGCACGGGGGCCGTGCGCAGCAATTGGGCGAGTTCCGCTTCGGTGAGCGGGTCGTCGCGCCAAGGGCAGAGGGTGAAGCTTGCGGCGTCGAACACCACGGTGTCGCCGTCGACGAAGCAGCCCGCCGCCGTCGCCACCTCCAGCCAGTCGGCGCGGTGATCGGCGTCGACGGCGTCGTGATTGCCACTCACCACCAGCAGATGTGTTTGGCCACGCCATTGGCGGAGATAATCTCCCACTTGGCGCAACTGTTGGTGGCGTGACTGATGCCCGGTCATGTCGAGGAGATCGCCGGTCAGGATCACCGCGTCATAGCGGTCGGCGACCGTGCCAATCCAATCAAATTGTCGCAAATTGAAGTGCAAATCGCCCGTTACCAAGCAGCGCATCGTGATGGCTTTCTGATCCTTTCGCCACTTCTACCGTACGGCTAAAAGCGGGAAAGTGCTAGCGTATATGGTTAGTACGAATGGCCATTAGCCGTGAACGACAACTCAGCAATGAAGCGTGCTGCCGTGCAGCACAACCACGTCCAGCCGTTCCTCGACATCGGCAACCCGCGTGCCACGGCGCAGATCGAGCGGACGTTTGGGTCGATAGCCCTGCCGTTCGGCCCGGGCGATGTCGGCGGCGGTGGTCAAGGCCCGGCTGCCGAGCACCTTGTTGTGCTTTTCCAATTTGGCCGCGAGGTTGGCCGGCGCGCCGATCACGGTGTATTCGAGCCGCTCGGCGTAGCCGAGGGCGGCGAACACGAGCGGGCCCGAGGTGACCGCGGCGTGCACCTCCAAGGCGTCACCGCGCGCTCGCGCCCAGGGTTCGGCCTCGGCCATGACGGCCTCCGTCGCCCGTAACGCATCCGCCGCGGCGGTGGTCGAGGGCGTCACCGCGCCGAAGGTGGCCATCACGCCGTCGCCCATGAACTTGTCGACGGTGCCGCCATGGGCCTCGATCACGGGCACGACGCAGCGGTGAAAGCTGGTCAGCATGGCGACCAGATCGTCCGGCTCGCGGCCATGGGCGAAGCGCGTGAAGCCGCGGATGTCGAGCATCAAGACCGCCGCGTCGCGCGCCTCGGCGCGGCCGGCCTCGATGCGCTCCTCGGCGGCGCTTACGGCCTCGGCCACGCCGCCCGGCAGAAAACGGCGGAGATCCCGCCCCGCCTCCTCCTCGCGGACGGCCACCAACAGCGTGCGCCGCGCCCGCAGCACCACGAGGCTGGAGACGAGCGTCACCGCCAACAGAGCGAACAGCTTGTCGAACTCGCCGCCCCACAGGACGTAGTTGCCGGTGAGGTAGTCGACGAAACTCCGCGTCACCACGCGCTCGCCGCCGGTGACGACGGCGTAGGCAACGAGGCCGAGCCAGCCGATGCTGGCGAACAGCCCCATCGCCAGGACATAGCGAGGATCGAAGCGCAGGGCCCGAATGGCGATGAGGACGAACACGTACATGAAGGTCGGCGCGTTGAGGTAGAACGCGGCCGGCTGGCCGTAGTCGAGGTGGAAGCTCCAGATCAGCCCCCAGAGCATGGTGACGTCGACGACCATCGACAGCACGACGAACCCGACCGGCAGGACCCGGCGGTAACACATCCAGAGCCGCAGCAGGCTGAAGGCGAAATACGGGATCAGGATCAGCGGCACCGGCTGCAGCATGCCGGCATCGGCGGGGCGGGGCGCCAGCAGGTAGAGGCTGCCCAGCACCACGACCAACACCAGCTGTACCCAACTGATCAGCCGCTCGCCCTCGATCTCGCGGGCGTCGATCAGGTGCTGCACGCGGGCCGGCAGGTGGTCCAGGTGGAGCGCCCGTGTCAAAGGAAGCGATCCAGGTCCAAGGTCGTGCGGACGCCGATGTCGTCGACGTGCGCGTCGAGCCACTCGCGCCCCCGGGCCTGCCCCAGATCGAACAACCACTCCAGGAACGCGCGGTCGGCGTTGAGTTTCGACGAGACGCCGAGGTCTCGAAAGATGCGCTCGGCCTCGACGGCGTGCAGGTTGAGCCGTTTGTAACCCTCGAGTTCGCGGCAGCCGTCGTCGAGCAGCCGGGTGACGAAGGCGATGGCGCGCATTTCGCGCATGAGCGAGCTGTTGAAGCTCAAGGTGTTGACGCGGTCGGCGATCTCGCGCGGGGTGGTCGGCACCCGCTCCAGGGCGATCGGGTTCAACTGCACGATCAGGACGTCGGGGCAGGTCACGCCGTAGATCAACGGAAAAATCGGCGGATTGCCCATATAGCCCCCATCCCAATAATGCTCGCCGTCGATTTCCACCGCCTTGAACAGGAACGGCAGACAGGCCGAGGCCAACACCGCCCGGCTCGAAATCTCCTCGCGTTGAAACACCTTGATCTTGCCGCTGCAGACGTTGCTCGCGCAGAGGAACAGCTTGACCACGTCATGGGCACAACGATCGGCCAACCATTCGAAGTCGACCACGCTGCACAGCACGTCGGCCAGCGGGTTCATGTCCAGCGGGTTGAACTGGTAGGGCGACACCATCCGGCTGACGGCGTCGAAGGCCACCCAGCCCGGCGAGAACTCCATGTTGCCATGGCCGAGCCAACGGTCGAGCGGCGTCGGCTGCAGGGGGCTGAAGCGGGCCACGGCGGCGATGCCTTGCCAGAATTCGGCGAGCGCTTGCCGCGCCCCCTCGCTGCCGCCCTTGGCGAGGCCGTAGGCAACGACGGCGGCGTTCATGGCCCCGGCACTGGTCCCGGAAATGCCCTCGATGGCGATGCGCGGGTCGGCCAGGAGCGCGTCCAGCACCCCCCAGGCGAAGGCACCGTGGGCGCCGCCACCCTGCAAGGCGAGGTTGAGCGTCTTGCGCGTGTGGGCCTTGGTCATGTTCCAGCGTCTCCGCCGATGCGTGGGGCGAGGCACAGGGGCCGGCCCCATCGGCGCCTGGCCCGAATTTGCAACCAAGCCATAGCACGCGGGCACGGGCTCTGCCGAAGGTTGGTTCAGTTCCGGCTCACCTCCACTTTGCATAGGGTCATGGCGGTAACGGGCGAACCCAAACGCTGGGGGAGGCGGGCGATGGCGGTGACGGACACGACGCGGGCGATGACGACCCTGGGTTGGCTGATGGCGGCGTTCGAGCGCGTCCTGATCGAGCTGGGTGAGGACGACGTCGCCCAGGCCCTGCCCTGGGGCGAGCTGTGGCGCGACGACCCCAAGCCGCCGGCCTGGCCGCTGCATCGCAGCGAGCGCATGGCGCAGGCCTATTCGATCGCCTTTCAACTGTTGCACCAGGCCGAAGAGAACGCGGTCGCCCAAAACCGCCGCGGCGAGGAGGCGGCAGGCCAGCTGGCCAACGATCCGGGCTCCTGGGACCAGCATCTGGCACGGCTCGTGGCGGCCGGCTTCGACGGAGCCGCGATTGCCCGGACCTTCGCCGAGGTGCGCGTCGCGCCGGTGCTCACGGCGCATCCGACCGAGGCGAAGCGGCAGACCGTGCTGCACCACCACCGCGCCCTCTACCGGCTGATCGTCGAACTCGAGAACACCATGTGGACGCCCGCCGAGCGCGCTCAACTCATGGGCGAGGTGCGGACGTGCCTGGAGCGGCTGTGGCGTACCGGCGAGATCTACCTGGAGAAGCCCTCGGTCGCCGACGAACGACGTAACGTGCTGCATTATCTGGCGAACGTGTTCCCGGAGGCCTTGCCCTGGGCGTCGCAGCGGCTGACGGCGGCATGGCAGCGCGCCGGTCTCGACCCCCGCCTGCTCGATCAGGCGGCAGCGGGTCCGCGGCTCGCCTTCGGCAGCTGGGTCGGCGGCGATCGCGACGGGCATCCCTTCGTTACCGAGGCGATCACCGGCGAGACGCTCTTGCTGTTTCGCCAAGAAGCCCTGGCCCTCACCCGCACCAAGCTCGAGGACCTCGCCGCCAAGCTCAGCCTCTCCGACCGGCTGCATGCGGCCCCGGCGGACCTGCTCCACTGGATCGCGCTCCGGACCGAAGCGCTCGGGGCGGCCGGTGCCGCGGCCGTCACGCGCAACCCGGACGAGGCCTTTCGCCAGGTGGTGAACCTGATGGTGGCGGCCCTGCCGCCGGCGGCCGGGCCGGCGCCCGACGGCGCCTATGCGGGCCCCGCGGCGCTCTTGGCCGATCTGGAGCGGCTGCGCGCTGCCCTCCTGGCGGTCGATGCCGGACGGTTGGCGGTCAACGACGTCGATCCGGTCCGGCGCCACGTGGAGACCTTCGGCTTTCATCTGGCGAGCCTCGACGTGCGGCAGAACAGCGCCTTTCACGACCGCGCCCTCGCCCGCCTGGCGGCAGCTGCGGGGATCGAGCACGGTGCTGCCTTCGCGGAATGGGACGAGGTCCAGCGCGTCGCCTTCCTCCGCCGCGAGGTCACCTATCCCCGCCCCTTCACCGCCCGCGGGCGAACCGTCGGCGGCGAGGGTGACGACGCGGTCGGGGTGTTCCGGCTCCTGGCCGACCACTGGGCGCTGCATGGCTGTGCCGGGCTCGGTGCGTTGATCGTCAGCATGACCCGCGGCGTTGCCGATCTGCTTGCGGTCTACGTCCTCGCCCGCGAGGCGGGCCTGTTGCAGCGGGACGAGGCGGGCCCCTGGCTGCCCCTGCCGGTCGTGCCCCTGTTCGAGACCATCGACGACCTCGAACGGGCGCCAGCCGTGATGGCGGCCTATCTCGACGAACCCGTCGTCCGGCACTCGCTCGCCCAGCAAGCGGCCCGCGAAGGCCGCGGCCAGCCGCTGCAGGAGGTGATGATCGGCTACAGCGACAGCGGCAAGGACGGCGGCTTCGTGGCGAGCTTCTGGGCGCTCTACCGCGCCCAGCAGGCGCTGGCCGGGCTAGGCCGCGAGCGCGGCCTGGCCATCCGCTTCTTCCACGGCCGCGGCGGCACCATCGGCCGCGGTGCCGGCCCGACCCACCGCTTCCTGCGCGCCTTGCCGAAGGGCTCCCTCACCGGCGAGGTGCGCCTGACCGAGCAGGGCGAGACCATTGCCCAAAAATACGCCAACCGCATCACCGCCGCCCACCACCTGGAGCTGCTCCTGGCCGGCTGCCTCAGGGCGACCCTGGAGGGTCGAAGCGACGCGCACAGCGATCCGCCGGCCCTGGTCGCCGCCATGGACCGCCTCGCCCGCACCAGCCGCGATGCCTATGCGGGCCTCGTCGGCGGCGACGGTTTCATCCGCTTCTTCGAGCAGGCGACGCCGATCGACGCCATCGAGCAGAGCCGCATCGGTTCGAGGCCGGCCAGGCGCACGGGCGAACGCACCTTGAAGGACCTGCGCGCCATTCCCTGGGTGTTTGCCTGGGGCCAGGCGCGCTTTCAGCTACCCGGCTGGTTCGGTCTCGGCACCGCACTCGACGAGCTGCGCCGCGCCGAGCCCAGGACCTTCGCCGCGCTGATCGCCGCCAAGACCGAGGCCCAGCGCTGGGCGCCCTGGCATTATCTGGTCAGCAACGCCGCCACCGCCTGGGCGTCGTCCTGCCCCGAGGTGATGGCCCGCTACGCCAATTTGGTCGAAGAGCCCGCCCTGCGCCGACGCTTCATGGACGTGATCGAGGCCGAGCACGCCCGCACGGGTGCGGTGTTGGCGGCCATCTACGGCGCGCCTCTGGCCGCGGCACGGCCGGTCAACCAACGCCTGATCGATCGCCGGGCCGCGGCCCTCGGCCCCCTCCACGACCAGCAGATCGAGTTGCTCGAGCGCTGGCGCCACGCCCGCACCGCCGGCCACGCCGACGCCGAGCCCCTGCTGCACGAAGTGCTGGTGACGGTGAACGCCATCGCCTCCGGCCTGGGCGCGACGGGGTAAGAAGTGTTCGGGGGGCTTTGGGCCCCCCGCGCCCGCCGAGGCACCGGCGCTGCCGGTGCCCCTTTGACTGGCCTCGGCTTTGCATCGGCGGGTGCACGGACAGGGTTTGGGGGATGGGGCATGGCGCTGCCGGTGGCGGAGGCTTGGTACACGATCGAGAAGCTGGACCCGACGCTCTATCGGGTGACGGAGCCGCACGTGGACCCGTTGGAGCGGGCGTGGATTTACCTTTTGAAGGGCAAGGAGCGGGATCTCTTGATCGACGGCGGCATGGGCATCGTGCCGCTCCTGCCGTTCCTGGGTGAGCTGATCGACAAGCCGCTGCTGGCCGTCTGCACCCACGCCCACATCGACCATGTCGGCGCCATGCACGAGGTCGAAGCGCGGCTCGTGCACCCCTTGGAAGCCGACCGGCTGGCCGTGCCGACAGGCTTCAACAGCCTCTTTTCGCGCGACTTTCCGCCCGACTTCATCGAGGCCTTGGCGAAGACCGGCTATGGCCGGCCGCCGGAGCTGTTGATCACGGCCCTGCCCCACGAAGGCTTTGATCCCAAGAGCTACGGCCTGAAGGGCGCACCGCCGACCGGGCTGATCGACGAAGGGGACGTCATCGACACCGGCGACCGGCGCTTTCGCGTGCTGCACCTGCCGGGCCACAGCCCCGGTCAGATCGGCCTCCTCGAAGAGGCGACGGGCATCTTCTTCGCGGGCGACGCGGTCTATGACGGCCCCTTGCTCTACGAGGGGCCGGGCATGTCGCTCGAGGGCTACGTGGCGACCTTGCGTCGCTTGAAGGGGTTGGCGGTGTCGGTGGTCCATGCCGGCCACGACCCGAGCTTCGATCAGCGGCGGCTCCGCCAGATTTGTCGGCGCTACCTCGAAGCTTGGGGCGCTGCATGAGCGCCGCCACGGAAGCCCGGCGAGAGCTGGAGGTGCTGCAGCCGGAACTGGAGGCGCTCTACGCCCGGCTTTGGGCGACGCCCGAGCTGCCGATGCTGGAATTTCGCTCCAGTGCGGCGCTGGCCGATTGGCTACAGGCGGAGGGCTTCGCGGTCGACCGTGGTGCGGGCGGCCTGCCGACGGCGTTCGTCGCCACCAAGGGACAAGGCGGGCCGTTGATCGGGCTTCTGGCGGAATACGACGCCCTGCCGGGGCTCGCCAATGCGGCCGTGCCCGCACGCGTCCGCCTGGCGGAGCGGGCGGGCCATGCCTGCGGCCACAACCACATCGGCCCCAACGCGGCCGTCGCGGCGGCCGCCGCCGCGCGGGCGTTGGCGGCCCTCGGCATCGAGGCGCGCATCGTCTGTTTCGGCACGCCGGCCGAGGAAATCCTCTACGGCAAGATCGCCCTGCAGGAGGCGGGCGTGTTCGCCGGCACCGACGTGCTGCTCGCCAATCACGGCGACTACCAAAGCGGAGCACTCTCCCGCCCCTGCCAGGCGGTGTGCCTCGGCGAGTTTCGTTTCACCGCGCCGGGTGCCCATGCCGGCTTCGGCGGTGCCCCCAACCCGCTGATCGGCCTGGAGCTGATGGTGCAGACCATGGAACGGCTGCACGGCAACCGCTTCGCCGACTGCTCGATCCTGCATGTGGTGCGCCAGGGTGGGGTGATGCCGGGCGTGGTGCCGAGCGAGACCCTCTTGTTCCTCTCGATCAAGCACCGGGAGAGCTTCCAGCGCACGCTCGACGTTTGGCGGGAACTGGTCCGGTTGGCCGAGGCGAGTGCGGCCCAGGCCGGCGTCGCGGTCGAGGCGATCTACCTCTCGGGCAGCCGTGGCTATCTGGCGAACGACACCCTGGCGGACGTATTGCGGGCGCAGTTGGAGACGCTCGGGCCGCCGGTCTACGACGCCAGCGCCTTGGCCTGGATGCGCGAGCTTGCCGACGCCACGGGCGCTTCGGGCTTCACGCTGCCCGAAGGTTTCGCGCACCACCAGGAGGGCTGCGACGCCTATGGCCAGGACGACGGCGATCTCTCCTGGCGCATCCCCTTGGCGCGGGTGAATTGGGCGTTGCCCTTGGAGGTCCCGTTGCACCACTGGGCGATGACGGCGCTCTCGGGTTACGCCGGCTACCACCCCGGCCCGATCATGGCGGCAACGGCGCTGGCGATGACGGCGGCGACCCTCGCCGAGCAGCCCGACCTCATCCGGCGCGCCGAGGCCGAACGGCGGCAGCGGGCCTCGGGCGCCGACCTCACCACGCCGCCCGTAGGCTTGCGCGAAGTGCTCTGCCGCACCCCCGAAGCCTATTGGGCCGCGATCTATCCCTAACCCCGGATCGAGTAGCCGCCGTCCACCGGCAGGGCCACGCCGGTGACGAAGGCGGCGGCGGGGCTCGCCAGGAACAATGCCGTGCCGGCGACGTCCGCGGGCACACCCCAGCGGCCGACGGGCGTGCGCGCGGTGACCATGGTATCGAGGCCGGGCATGTCGCGGCGCGCTCCCTGGGTGAGCGGCGTGTCGATCCAGCCGGGCAGGATGCAGTTGGCGCGAATCCCGTCGGCCGCCCAGGCGACGGCGAAGCTGCGCGTCAGTTGGACGACGCCGCCCTTGGCCGAGGCATAGGCCGCGGTGACCCCGTTGGCGAGGATCGACATCATCGAGCCGATCGTGACGATCCGCCCGTCGCCCGACGACTTCAGCTGCGGATAGGCCTCCTGGCAAAGCAGAAAGGTGCCCTTGAGGCTGGCATCGACGACCCAGTCCCAGTCCTCGTCGGTCAACTCCTCGGGCCGGCACCGCTTGTTGACGCCGGCGGCGGCCACCACGGTGTCGAGCCCGCCCATGTCGGCCACCGCCCGTGCCACCGCAAGGCGGCAGTCCGGGCGCAGGCCCGTGTCGCCCGCGACGAACGACACCGCACCACGCCCGGCGAGGTCAGCGACCACGGCCTGACCGACGTCGGCCCGCCGCGACATCAAGGTCACGGCAGCACCGGCGTCGAGGAAGGCCTCGGCCATGGCGAGGCCGATGCCGCTGGTGCCGCCGGAAATCAGCACCTTGCGGCCGCTGACGTCGAAGGTTCCCCTCATCTGCCTGCTCCCTGCCAGCCCGTCTTCTGGGCATCCCGACTGCGGCCGGCGCGCGGCGTGAGCCTGGACCTTCTGGGCTTCGGTTGATGGATCATGTCAGAACGACGCCGGTCCCATGACGAGGTTCGGCAAGAACGTCGCGATGCCGGGAAAGACGCACAGCAACAGAATGGCCAAAACCATGCAGCCGACATAGGGCAAGGAGCCCCAGAGGATCGTCTGCAGTCGGATGTCGGGGGCGATGCCATTGATGACGTAGAGGTTCAGGCCCACCGGCGGCGTGATCAGGCCGATCTCCATGTTGATGGTGAGCACCACGGCGAACCAGTAGGGGTCGAAGCCCGCGTCGATCACGATCGGCAAAAGGATGGGGGCGGCCATCAGGATGACCGCGACCGGCGGCAGGAAGAAGCCCGCCACCAAGAGGAAGATGTTGATGTAGAGCATCAACATCCACGGGTTCAGGTTGAGCGCGATGATTTCCCGCGCCACGGTCTGGGTGATGAACAGGCTGGAGAGCATGTAGGCAAAGAGGCCCGAGGCGCCGATGATGACGAGGATCATCACCGATTCCTTGGTGCAGTCGCGGAACATCGCCCA
>RECO01000200.1 GCA_007694015.1 Geminicoccaceae bacterium | reverse complement strand
GCTGCCCGCATCGCGGTCGCCGAGGCCGCCTGACGGGTGCTGACCGGCCGATTACGTCCGCGTCGATGCCGAAGGTCGAAAGGCGGGCGAGGCGGGGGTTCAGCGCTCGGTGAAAAGATGGGCGCGTAAGTGTTTCAGAGGCCGGATCAGATAGTCGAGGAGCGTGCGCTCGCCGGCGCGGATGTCGACCTGGGCGGCCATGCCAGGCATCAAACGCAGCCCCCGCCGCGCGAGTACGTCGGTGTCGTCGAGGGCAACGAACGCCGTGAACTGGACGCGACCGGTGCTATCCGCAGCTACCCCCGGCAACACCTGGACGACGTGCCCCTCCAGCGGCGGCAGCTCAGCGAAGTCGAATGCCGGAAAGCGCAAACGAATGGGATCCTCCGCCGCTACCCAGCCGACGTCGCGCGGGTCGATGCGGGCGCGGACGCGCAGATCGGCGCCCGCAGGCAGGATGCGCGCCGCGTCGGCACCGGCCGTGAGCACCCCGCCCACGGTCTCCGCAAAGGTGACCGTGACCACGCCGCTCACCGGCGCCGTAATCGAGCTGCGAGCCAGCCGGTCGTCGAGCCGGTCGATCGCCTCGTCGAGCTCGCCGAGCTCGCGCAGGACGAGACTACGCTGGGCGAGATAGCTCGCCCGCGCCTCGGCCTGCGCGTCGACGAGGCGTTGCTCCGTCTCGGCCACGACACGCGCGAGGCGTCGGAGCTCCCCCTCCAGCCGTCGCACCTCACTCTTGGCGGCGCTGTGGCGCAGATCCACCTCGATCACCTGCACCCGCGTATGCACGCCGGTCGCCGCCAGACTCCGGCGCATCGCCCGCTCCTCGTCGATCATGCCGAGCCGGGCCGACGCCTCGGTGAGAAGCCGCTCGTGGAGGTCGATCTCCGCACGGGTCGTGGCGATTTCACTTTCCAGCACGGCGCGGCGGCTGGCATCCGCCGTCCGTTGGCCCTTGTAGAGCGCGTGTTGGGCGGCGATCATGGCTGCCGAGGCCCCCGGTACGGCGGCAACGTCGGGTTCGATGTCGGCGAGCAGCGCCTCCAGCCGGGTCAGATCGAGGTTAAGGCCATAGCGGCGAACCAGGAGCTGGCCACGCTCCGTCTCCAGGGCTCGGGTGTCGAGCCGCAGCAAGAGGTCCCCCGCCTCGACTGTTTGACCGTCGCGGACCAAAATCTCGGCGACGATGCCGCCTTCTAGGTGCTGGACCCGCTGCACCGGCAGCGTCGTCTCCACCTCGCCCTCGGCGCGCACGAGTTCGGCAAGCGGTGCGTGCGCCGCCCAGGCCACGAACGCCGCGATCAACGCGAGGATCGCAACGGCTGCCCAGCGCAAGAGCACCGGAGCGGAGCGTTCCTCGAGCAGGATCGAGTGGGCGAGGAGCTCGTCGCCGTAGCGGTTGGGCCGGCGCAACGGGTAATGGGAAATGGGAGCGGCCGAGATCATAAACGGTTCTCCGAGCGGAATCGTGGCGCGTACCCGATCACATCAGTTTCTCCGGTGGGCCATTGCGTACGATGCTGCCCGCGTTGAGCACGAGGATGCGGTCGGCGAGGCGCATCGTGGCGGGCCGATGGGTGACCATGACGACGGTCACGTGTCCGCGCAGCTCGGCCAACCGTGTGTGCAACACCTGGGTGAGCTCGGGATCGAGGACGTCGATGGCCTCGTCGAGCAGGAGAAGCCGCGGCGCGCGCAGATAGGCGGCGGCAAGCGCCACGCCCGCGGTGAGGCTCCCGGGCAGGGACCGAGAGCGGCCGTCGCCCACGAACTGCTGCAGCCCGTCCGGCAGCCGGGCGAGCAGCGAACCGATACCAGCGAGATCGATGGCGGTCGCGATGTCCTCGACGCTTGCGGTCGGCATGGCGAGCCGCAGGTTCTGCGCCAGCGTGCCGTGGAAAAGCTCCACCTCCTGGGGCACGTGGCCGATGGCTTGGCGCAGCTGCAGCGGGTCGTGCTGGCGGATGTCGATGCCGTCGACCAGCACGCTTCCCGCCTGCGGGCGGTAAAGGCCGAGCACGAGCCGGAGCAGCGTCGATTTGCCGGCGCCGTTCGGACCGGTGACGGCGACGATCTCACCGGGACGGATCTCGTCGTTCAGCGCCATGAGCGCAAGGTCGAGCTCGGCGGTGTAGCGGAAGGTGCAGCGTTGCAGGGTGATGCGCACCCCGCCGGCGCGGACGTTCGGACTTCCATGCCCGCGACCGACGGGCTCGCGACCACGCCGCGGCAGGAGGGGGTCGGCCTCGCCCTTGGCCTCCAGCGCTTCAGCGATGGCGCCGGCCGTGGCGCGCGCCTGCTCCAGCCGAGGCAGCAGCAGGAACGCCGACTGCATCGGCATCAGCGTCCGCCAGGTCAGCGTCATCACTGCGATCAGGGCGCCGACGGAAAGCTCACCGGCAATCGCCGCCAGGGCGCCGAGGCCGACGGTCAGGAGCCCCGCGACCGCCATGATCGCCTGGCCAAGGGCGGTCGCGACCGCGGCCAGCGCCTGCGCCCGGTAGCCGGCGAAGGCGGCGTCGCCTGACAGCTTGCGGAATCGCTCTTCCCAGCGCGGCGTGGCGCCGAGCAGGCGCAAATGTTCGCCATGAGTGATCGCCTCGTAGAGGAAGTCCTGCTTCGCCTGCGCTGAGCGGGCCGCAGCCTGCGCCGCTCGGCGCAACGGTGCGGCGAGGATGAACGCGACGAGGGCGTAGACGGGCACCGCGGCCAGCGGGACGAGAGCAAGCGAGCCCGCGATCAACGCCAGCACCACGATGAAGATGGCGGCGAATGGCAGTTCGATCAGCGTCACCGCGGCTGGTCCCGCCAGCGTGTCGCGCAGGGCTCCGGCTTGGCGAATGCGCTGGACTCGAGCACCCATGCGCATGCGCTCTACGGGCGCGAGCGGCAAAAGCAGCAATCTGGCGAACAGCCCGCCCGTGAGCAGCAGACCGAAGCGGGTGCGCAGTCGGCCCAGCAGGCGCCCGCGCAACAGCCGCAATATCGCCTCGCCCACGATGGCGATCGCCACGCCGACCAGAAGCGAGATCAACGTCGTCAGCGACTCCGCCGGAATCACCCGATCGTAGACGCCCATGACGAACAAGGCCGGGGCCACCGCGAGGACGTAGGCGAGAAACGTGAGCGCGACCACCGGCGCGTAGAGGCCGCAGAAGCGCTCGAGGAGATGGCCAAGCGAGCGATTCGACTCAACGCTGGCCAAGCCCTCGGGGCCATCGTCCCCGGCACGAAACAGGCAGACGTCTCCCACCTGTTCGGCCAGCGGTTGCAGTGTCGGGGTGCCGAGCACCGGATCGTGGACCCAAATACGCCCGCGCGGGCTCGCCGTCCCATCCGGCCGGATCGGGCCCAGGATCACCCTCGCCCGGCCCCGCCGTGGCACCAACAGGGCCGGGAACAACCGCGGGTCTACGCGGTCGGCCCGGATGCCGTGCAGAAGCATGGAGCCGTAGCCCAGGCTCGCCATCACGTCTCGGAGCGCCGTGAGATCCAGCCGGTCGGTGACGTGGGGCAGCGCCTCGGCCAGGGCGCGTGGGGGTCCGTCCCAGCCGACGGCGCGAAGCAAGGGGCCCAGGGTCTGGGCCAGGTCGTCGTCGGGAGTGAGGGTCGAGAGTGCCGCCTCCAGATTTGGCGCTACTGCGTTTGCCTCCGGTGCGCGGCCGCTCGGTTCGCTGGATTGCGTCCACGCGGGGCGGCGGGCTAAGGCCGCAGCGCTCTCGGTTGTCGGCATGGGCGTCATCGCGGCGAGGGCCGAAACCGGTGCCGGTGACGTTGGAACGGCTGTCATGAGGCAAGGCCTCCGTTGGGAACCATCACCGCAGCTTGCTGGGCCTCGATCGCTCGCAACCCGCCATCGGCGAGCAGGAACACCCGATCGGCCAGGGCGAGGAGCGAGGGGCGCTGGGAGACGATGACCTGCGTGCAAACACTCCGGTGATCGACGAGCACCTCGCGCAGGAGCGCATCTGCCGTGCTGTCGAGGGCGGTATTGGCGGCGTCGAAGAGCAGCACTCGTGGCCGGGCGGCGAGCGCTCGCGCAAGCGCCAGACGCTGGGCGATACCGGGCGGCAGGACGTAGGCCGAGCCCGGTCCGATCACCGTGTGAAAGCCTTTGGGCAAGCGTGCGGCGAAGGCGGCGATACCGAGTTGGTCGGCAAGCTCCAAGGCGAGCGTCCGCTGCGGGATGTGCGCAACGCTTCCGGTCGGTGCGAAGACCGTGAGGTTGTCGAGGAGTGTGCCCGCAAAGACCGGGGCGCGGGCCGACACCATTACCACCTGGCTCGCGAGGCTCGTGATGTCGTGCGCCCACGGGTCCAGGCCATCGATCCACAGCCGCCCGCCGTCGGGGCGACGCATCGCGGCCATCACGAGCAGAAGGGTGGTCTTGCCGCAACCGGCGGCACCGGTGATGCCGATACATTCATTGGGGGCGATGTCCAGGCTCATCCGGTCGAGGATCGGGCGACCGTCGGTGTCACCGGCGACCGTCACCTCATCCAACAGAAGCGCCCCGCGAAGGGCCGGCAGCGCCGGTGCCCCTGGCGGGCGAAGGCCCGGCAGGGCGAGGCCGTCGGCGACGTGCCGGCGCTGTAGCCTGCGCTCGCGGAAGCTCGACCACATGCCCAGGACGCGCTGCACGGGTTGCAGCGCGCGGTTGGCGAGCAGGGTGCAGGCGGCGAGCTCGCCGAGCGTGATCGTCCCGCCGATGACACCGAGACTACCGGCAGCTGCTACCGCGACCATGGTGGTTCCACCCAGCCCTGCCTGCAGGACCTGCCCGCTGACGCCTGCTTGCGTGGCGTCGTGCTCGGCCTGGCTGAGCCCCCGGAGCAGCCGCTCGAAGCGCCGCGTCATGAGCGCCTCCAGGCCGAGGGCCTTGACCACGCCGATGCGGCCAAGCGTCTCCAGAAGGAAGCTGAGCTCGCGCCGCCGCAGCCCGTCCGCTGCGCGCAGATGACCGAGCCGCGCCTGGTCGCGCAGGGCCAAAAGGCCCGTCGCCAAGGCGACCACCCCAAGCGGCACGAGCACGATCCAGCCGCCGATCACCGCCACGAGGCCGAGGAAGAGGAGCGCGAACGGGAGGTCAGCGAGCACCGAGAGAGCCTGGCCCGCCTGGAACTCACGAATCCGGCTCGCATCGGTGAACCGTTCGGCGGTCGCACCGGGACCCTCGGCACGCAGCACCAGAGGGTCTACGGCCATCACCCTAGTAAAGAGGGCACGCGAGAGCGCATGTTCGTGACGCGCCGCCGACCAAGCGATGAGGGTTGCGCGCACACCGGTGAGCAGGGCTTCCAAAACCAGGGCGACCGCAACGCCTAGCAGCAGCACGACGAGGGTCTCCACCGCGGCCGCAGGGATGATCCGGTCATAGAGCTGGAGGATGGCGAGTGGCAGCGCGAGGGAGAGGACGTTGATGCCGATGGAAGCTAGGACGATCGCCACCACCCCGGTCGCCGCCACCAGCGGGCGCCACGCGGTTGCGGGCGGTGACGGCGCGAAGCCGAGCGCGTCAGACCGCGTATTCAAGACCCGCTCCATCCTGCTGGGGTGACTCGTCGAGCGCCGGATCGAACCCTGCCGTGGACGCAGCAGCGACGTCGCTGCTGGCTGCCGCAGCGCCTTGTTCGCTCTGGTCGAGCGCAGCACCGCCCCCGTCCACCGCATCCGTTAGCAGGGCGAAGTCGACGAGCGGGTCGACGCTGTCCGGCAGCGGACCGTCGAAGGGAATGTCGAGGAAAGCCGTAGGCTCCGATTCCGTTTGGGCGAGCCCATGGTGAACCAGGAGCTGTTCGTAGGCCCCGATCTGCTCGTCCAGCCCCTGCAGCGCCGCCGCATAGGCCTGCTCCACCGCGCCAAAGGCGGTGGTGGTGGCATCCACGTCTGCCAGCGCATCGCGGAAGACGGTCTGCGTCGCCTCCACCGCGGCAACGGCCGCAGCAGCGTTCGCCTCTGCGACGCCTAAGTCGTCGACGGCCGTCGACGCCGTAGCAAACGACGCATCGAATTGCTCCAAAGCCTCGCCGTGCCCTGCGATCATCGTTTCGAGGGCCGATACCGCGGTGGCGACCGCCGCCGCCGGTCCCGCTCCGAAGGCTTCGAGCGCCTCGTCGTGGGCGGTGCGCGCGGCGTCGGCGGCCGTAACCGCCGCCGCCGCGTCCGACAGTGCTTGAGTCGCCGCCGCCGCTGCGGCCTCGTAGGCGCCGACCGCCTCCGCGTGGGCCGTCGCGGCTGCCTCGACCGCAGCACCGTGCGCGCTCGAAACGGCGGCGCTGGCAAGAGCCTCGGCTGCGGCGGCCGCCTGGCCTTCGATCGCAGCGGCGAGCGTCGCCTCCGCCGGCGCGCGGGCGGCACTGGCCTCGGCGAAGGCCTCCACCGACGCCTCCAGCTCCTGGATGAGTTCAACGACCGCCGCATGCCGCGCCAGATAGGTTTCCTCGGCTGCGGCGTAGGCCTCTGCGGCGGCCAGAAAGACGGCTTGGGACACAGCCGAGTTCGGCGCTGCCGCCCAGGACGCATGGGCCTCCTGGCGAGCCGCCTCCGCCGCCTCGACGGCCGCCGCGTCGTTGGCGAGTTCGGCTACCTCGGTTGCAACCGCTCCATGGCGGCTCACGAGTGCCGCGTGCTCGGTCTCCAGCGTGGCAACCAGTGTCGTCAGCTCCTGGGCCAGGGTAACGACGGCTGCATGAGCCTCCTCCGCCGCGGTATGGGCCACGATTGCGGTCTCGGCGGCAGCGACCTCTGCGGCCGCCGCGGCCTCGCGATCAACGAGCAGCGCGTTCGCTTCGGTGGCGGTGGCAAGCGCCGTTTTCTCGGCATGTTCCAGGGCGGCAAGGGCGGTCTGGGCGGTTGCGGCTGCTACCTGCGCTTCGGCTTCGAGCGCGCTGAGTTCGGCGAGAGCGGCCTGGGCCTCGCCGAGCGCTGCCGCGTGGTGCCCACGTGCCGCCTCTACCCCGGCAAGCGCCGCCGCTTCGCCTGTCGCGGCGTCGCGCAGGGCGTCCTGTGCCGCCAGAGCTATGGCATGGCTCGTCGCCAGAGCGGTCTGATCACTGGCGAGCGTCTCGATGGCATCGCTCAGCTCGGCACGCGCTGCTTCGGCTTGCGCCAATGCTGCAGCGACCGCCGCGCGGGGCGCCGCCAGTGCCGCGTGGGCGACGAGCGCCTCGGCGTGGGCCGTCTGCAGCGCCGCCTCGGCGGTGGCGAGTTCGCCGTTGACGGCGATGACGTGGTCGCGCGCCTCCTCCCACAGCCGCAGCACTTCGGCGTTGCGCGCGGCGATCTCGTCGTGGCTGGGCCCCTGGTCGATCACCGTCGTGGGCGGTGGCACCACGGGGCTCTCGGGGTTGTGGGCGACGCGCACCACCGCTTGGACGACGTCGCTGTCGGCCGCCTCGGTCGCCACGCTGTAGCGAAAGATCCGGTCACCGGCAGCGAGCGGTCGGTCGGAGCCGTCCGTCGACGTGAGGCCGAGGCTGCCCAGCAGCCGGGATGCCGTTTCGTCCGCGAGCCCCTCGGGCATCGCCAGCTGGAGCCGCTGGGCATCACCCGTGCCGTCCAGAAACTCCAAAGTATAGCCGATCACATGATCCTCGAAGACGAGGCTACCCTCGCCGGGTAGCAGGTGCTCGCCCGCGAGCCGGAGCGCTGCCCCGGCGAGCGCCTCGGCCTCGATCTTGACCGCCACGATCGGCAACCCCGTATCGCTGCTGCCGACGACGGCCGTCGGCATATGCGAAACCGTCTCCAGACGTTCGATTTCCGCCGGATCGATGTTCAGGCGGAAAACGACGTCGTTGAAGTCGCTGTCCCCGCCGGGCCGGCCGATGTCCTCGAAGCCAATCAGCAGATCGCCCGGCTGCACGCCCCATATGCCAAGCGCGCCGGTGTCGTCGCCGACCCGGCCACCAATCACTTGCTGATGGCCTGAGGAATTGAGACGCAGGGTGTCGTCGTGGGCAGCGGTGTGGAAGACGTTGCGGTCAATTCGGCCGGTGCGCAGGTCGCCGCCGGCATCGACGTAGCGCCACTCCAGGCGGGGGCTGTGTTCCAGCCCTGGCGTGATGTGCGCCGATTCGCCCGTCGGCGTGCGGAAGGAAAGCTCCACCCCCTCCGCCGCCATGGCAGTCCGGAAGGCGCCATTGTTGTAGCCGTTGGAGACGAGAAAAAAACCGAAGGAGTCGCCCGCCTTGAGGTTGTCGAGCGCGACCGTGGTGAGCCCGCCGACCAGGTCGCCGCCCTCGTTGATGCCGCCATAAATGCTGGCGATATCGGCCAGTTGGTCGGGGGTCGCCGCGGCGTCCTGCCAAGCCTCCAGTACGTCCGACCGCTTTGCGCCGGAGGCATTTTTCCAGATGATGCGGACGTCGCTAATCTCGCCGTCTGGGCCTATCCGATAGTAGCCGAGCGTGTTGCGATGGCCTGCACCCTCGCCGATGAAGGTGACCGAGACCGGGTGGTCGTGCTCGAGCGTCAGGTCGTGGATACGACTGGTGCCCTCGAGGTATTCGGGCGTGAGGCCGCGCTGATCACCGCCGAAGGGATCGAGCAAGGTCCAGGCCTTGGTGTCGCTGGGAGCGCTGATCACTTCGCCGCGAGCATCGTAGACGATCGAGCCTCCGCTGACGCGCAGCGAAGGCCGGAACGGCTCGAACGTTGGTGGCTCGGGGAGAGGCAGGGGAGCCGCGAAGGTCGGCAGATCCTGCGGCGGCATCGCGTCGCTGGGGGCTGCAGGCAGGTCGACGAGGGGAGCGACGTCGCAGGTAGCAAACACCTCGACTTCGGGCAGCGTCGGCATTTCGGGCCGTTCCCAGACCGGTGCAGTGGCGAGGCTGGCTGGCGTGCCGAGTTCGAACGAAAAGGCGACGGGGGTCGCGGCAAAGCGGATCGGGGCCAACTCGACGGGCGGTGTGGGGTCGGGCGGCGGCACGACGGCCACGGGCGCGAAGCTGGGCAGCGTCGCAGCGAATCCGCGCAGCTCGAAGACGGTGGGGATCGACGGTAGCGGCGCCGCCGGCATCAGGTCCGGCACCACCACGGGCGGCGTGCCAGGGTCTGCAGCCTCTGCGGCAACGGGCTCGAGCGGTTCGGCCGTGCCCGGCAGCGCTGCTGCCGGCACCACCGGGCTCGTCTCGACCAGCTGCAGCTCGAAGATGGTGGGGATCGACGGTAGCGGCGCCGCCGGCATCAGGTCCGGCACCACCACGGGCGGCGTGCCAGGGTCTGCAGCCTCTGCGGCAACGGGCTCGAGCGGTTCGGCCGTGCCCGGCAGCGCTGCTGCCGGCACCACCGGGCTCGTCTCGACCAGCTGAAGCGCGGGCTTTACCGCTGCATCGACGGCCGTCGCTGCCGTTGGCCAGTGCGCCGCAGCGATGTCCGGACCGGCCGCAAGTAGCGGATCGACGGCGATGGGCGGCGCGGCATCGGTTTGGTTGGCCGCCGCATCAACGTCTGCGGTTGCTGTGTGCGTGGCCACGTGGCCGGGCTGTGTGACGGTGGTGGCTGCCGCCAGCACGCCCTCGCCTTCGAGAGCCATCGCCGCGACGCTGGGGGCCTCGGCCTGCCCTTCTTCGGGCCGCATCGGCGGCCGCTCGGGCTCGGGATCCTCCGGGCGGAGGATCTGGATCGTCTCCAGCTTTGCGTCCTTGGCCGTCCCGAGGTCGGGCGCGTCGTACTCCGCTGGACGCGTCGACGCGTAGACCGGCGGTGACGGGACGATGGTGAGATCGTCGACGCCGTTCGGTGCGAGGTCCGGCTTTGCTTGCGACATATAAGATACGTCCACGGCGCTGGTGGGTGGCGATGGCTGCCCCCTGCACCTGTGCACTCAGAACCAAGAAAATTCCGTAAACAGACCGTTGATGAAGTCGTTGTTCAGCCGCCCACAACGACGGATGCGCCGCTTGGTGCACGAACTCCATCGCGTCGTGGAGCTTGAGCGCGTTTTCCGGTTGAACCGCCTCGACCGGGCGCGCAAGGGCAAGAAACTCCCCAACGAAGACTGGACCTCG
>RECO01000225.1 GCA_007694015.1 Geminicoccaceae bacterium | reverse complement strand
CGGTCCAAAGCTCCGACGGGTCGGGCTCGGGGCTGTCCTGGGCGAAACGCGCCGCATCGTTGGCGATGCTGCGAAGCTCCTTGTCGATGGCCTTCAAGCTGTCCTCGTCGGCCACGCCCGCCTCCAGCATCTTGACGCGGAGGTTTTCGATCGGATCGCGCCGCTCGCGCATCTCCTGCACCTCCTCCTTGGTCCGATATTTGGCGGGATCGGACATGGAGTGACCGCGATAGCGGTAGGTCAGCGCCTCCAGGATGAACGGTCCCTCCTTGCGGGCATGGGCGACGGCTTGGTCGGCCGCCTCGCGCACCGCCAGCACGTCCATGCCATCCACGTTCCGGCCGGGAATGCCGTAGGCGGCGCCGCGCTCGTAGAGATGCTGGCCGGCCGAGGCCCGCGCCTGCGACGTGCCCATGGCGTAGCGATTGTTCTCGATGACGAAGACGATCGGCAGGTTCCAGAGCGCCGCCATGTTGAAGGTCTCGTAGACTTGGCCCTGATTGGTCGCACCGTCACCGAAATAACAAACGGTGACGCCGCCATCCTCGCGGTACTTGTGGGCGAAGGCGAGGCCGGCGCCGAGCGGCACCTGGCCGCCGACGATACCGTGGCCGCCGTAGAAGCCCTTGTCACGGGCGAACATGTGCATCGAGCCGCCCTTGCCCTTGGAGTAGCCGTCGATGCGCCCGGTCAGCTCGGCCATGACCTTGCCGGGGTCCATGTTGGTCGCGAGCATGTGACCGTGATCGCGGTAGCCCGTGATCACCGTGTCGCCCGGCTCGAGCGCGTGCTGGATGCCGACCGCGACCGCCTCCTGGCCGATATACAGGTGACAGAAGCCGCCGATGAGGCCCATGCCGTAGAGCTGCCCCGCCTTTTCCTCGAAGCGGCGGATCAACAGCATGTCGCGATAATACGTGTGCAGCAGCTCGGCATCGGGCAGCGACTTGGCAGCAGCCTTGGTGCTGCGCCCACCCGTCTTGCGCGTGGTGCTGGTGGCCATCGGGCCGTCCTCCCCCTTACGACACGTCGAGCGGTCGCGCCGACGCGCGATCCGCGCTTCTCCCTAGAGTGTAGTGCAGTGCAACACCACTAGAGCGTTTTCCAAAGTGCTTGCCCATCCCGCACCCCCGCCCGGCCGCCTACGCTCGTGAGCGGCCGGCCAACCCACGCTGCAAAGCAGCGTGGGGACCCCGGCGGGCGGGGGTGCGGGATGGGCCAAGCTGAACCCCAACGAATGACGTCAACGCGGCAAGAGGATGACTCGTTCCTCGGGACGCACGTAGCCATAGCCCCGCAGCACCGTCTCGACGGCATCGACGTCGAGCGTTTCAGGCCGAAGGCCACGGATGGCCGCCTCCAGGCGCTGATTTCGGGCCTGGATGGCAGCCAGTTCGGCTTCGACCGCGACCAGCTCCGCCTGCAATTGCTCCAAGGCGAACACGCCAAGGCGGCCATACATGGCGTGATAGCCAAAATAGACCATCAACAGCGCCACCGGCAGGGCGACCACCAGCCGCCGCTTCAGGCGTTTCAGCATGGCAGCCCCACCGTCATGGTCCGATCACCCGAACGTGAAACAGGCAGCACCCGGGAACCGGGCAGCCCCGCCCAACTGCTCCTCGATGCGCAGGAGCTGGTTGTACTTGGCCAAACGATCC
This sequence comes from Geminicoccaceae bacterium, assembly GCA_007694015.1. Taxonomy (GTDB): domain Bacteria; phylum Pseudomonadota; class Alphaproteobacteria; order Geminicoccales; family Geminicoccaceae; genus RECO01. Next base: position 8,372 of record RECO01000225.1, on the reverse strand, counting down.
GAGCGGGAGAGCGAGCCCGTCTTGATCTGCCCGCAATTGGTGGCCACGGCCAAATCGGCGATGGTGGCGTCCTCGGTCTCGCCCGAGCGGTGCGACATCACGCAAGAGAACTTGGCCCGCTGCGCCAACTGCACGGCCTCCAGCGTCTCGGTCAGCGAACCGATCTGGTTGACCTTCACCAACAGCGAGTTGGCGATGCCCTTGGCGATGCCCTCCTTGACGATGGCCGGGTTGGTGACGAACAGATCGTCGCCGACGAGCTGCACCGTCTTGCCCAGCGTTTCGGTCAGGATCGCCCAGCCTTCCCAGTCGTCCTCGCCCACACCGTCCTCGATCGACTTGATCGGGTAGCGGCTGCAAAGCTCCTGGTAGTATTTGGCCATGCCGGCAGCATCGAGCGTCTTGCCCTCGCCTTTCAGCTCGTAGCGCCCCTCTTTGCCAAACTCGCTGGCGGCAGCATCGAGCGCGAACACGATGTCGTCGCCGAGCTTGTAACCGGCGGCCTCCACCGCCTTGGCGAGGAACGCGAGGGCTTCGTCGGTGCTCTGCAGGTTCGGCGCAAAGCCGCCCTCGTCGCCGACATTGGTGTTGTGGCCGGCATCGTGCAGCTGCTTCTTCAAGCTGTGAAAGCACTCCGCCCCCATGCGCAGCGCCTCGCTGAAGGACGCAGCACCGACCGGCATGATCATGAATTCCTGCACGTCGATCGGGTTGTCGGCGTGGGCACCGCCATTGATCACGTTCATCATCGGCACCGGCAGCACGCGCGCGGAAACGCCGCCGACATAACGATAGAGCGGGATGTCGAGCGCATTGGCGGCCGCCTTTGCGACCGCCATGCTGACGCCGAGGATGGCGTTGGCGCCGAGCCGGCTCTTGGTGTCGGTGCCGTCCAGCTCCAACATGGCCTCGTCGATGGCCGCCTGCTCGATCGCGTCGCGGCCCAAAATGGCGTCGGTGATCTCGCCATTCACCGCGTCGACCGCCTTCTGCACGCCCTTACCACCATAGCGGCTCTTGTCCCCGTCGCGCAGCTCCAAGGCCTCGCGCACGCCGGTGGAGGCGCCCGACGGGACCGCCGCGCGACCCTCGGAGCCATCGGCCAAGACGACGTCCACCTCGACGGTGGGGTTGCCGCGGCTGTCCAATACCTCGCGGCCGTGGATCTCGACGATGTCGGTGGTGCTCATGTCGCTCCTCGCCCCAATCTCTTGGTCAGTGTGTCGTAGGCGAGGAGGTCCTGCAACAAGCCTTCCAACTCGGCAAGTGGGACCATATTGGGGCCGTCGCTCGGGGCTTTGTCGGGATCGGGGTGTGTTTCGACGAACAGCCCGGCAACGCCGACCGCAACGGCCGCCCTGGCCAGCACCGGCACGAACTCCCGCTGCCCGCCCGAGGTCGCCCCCGCACCGCCCGGCTGCTGCACCGAGTGGGTGGCGTCGAACACCACGGGCCACCCCGTCCGCGCCATCACCGGCAGCCCGCGGAAGTCCGAGACCAAGGTATTGTAGCCGAAACTGGTCCCGCGCTCGGTGAGGAGCACGCGCGACGCCCCCAACCCTTCCAGCTTCGCTGCCACCTGAGCCATGTCCCAAGGGGCGAGGAACTGACCCTTTTTGACGTTGACCACCGCCCCGGTCGCCACCGCCGCCGCCAAAAGGTCGGTCTGCCGGCAGAGAAAGGCCGGGATCTGCAGGACGTCCACCACTTCGGCGACGGGCTGGCACTGCCAGCTCTCGTGCACGTCGGTCAGCGTCGGCAGCCCGAACCTCGCCTTGACCTCGGCCAAAATGGCGAGGCCCCGCTCCATCCCCACGCCGCGAAAGCTCGTACCGCTGGTCCGGTTCGCCTTATCGAAGGAGCTCTTGTAGACCAGCCCGATCCCGAGCCGCTGGGCCATGCCCTGCAGCGCATCGGCCATCTCCAAGGCATGATCCAGGCTCTCGATGGCACAAGGCCCGGCGATCACCGCCAAGGGTGCAGCGTTGGCAAAACGAACGGGACCGACGTCGACGACGTGCATCAACACCTCCAGCGGGCAAGCGAGGCAGGGGGCTTTTGGCCCCCTGCACCCCCGACCGCCGGCCAAGGCCGGCGGACTTGAAGTGGCGACGGCGACAGCCGTCGCCCGGGGGGCGCGGGGGGCCAAAAGCCCCCCGACCCTTCCCTCACCCATCCCCGCACTAAACCAACCGCGACTGTGCGAGGGCGGCTTCGACGAACGAGGCGAAGAGCGGGTGCGGGGCGAAGGGGCGGGATTTCAGTTCGGGGTGGTACTGGACGCCGACGAACCAGGGGTGCTCGGGGTCTTCGACGATCTCGGGCAGGCGGCCGTCGGGCGACATGCCGGAGAAGTGGAGGCCGGCAGCTTCGAGACGGGGCACGTAGTTGACGTTGACCTCGTAGCGGTGGCGATGGCGTTCCTGGATGCGGTCGGCGCCGTAGATGGCGTGGACGCGGCTGCCGGGCGCGAGCTTGGCGGGGAAGGCGCCGAGGCGCATGGTGCCACCGAGATCGCCGTCTTCGGCGCGGCGCTCGGTTATGCCGTCGCGCTCCCATTCGGTCATGATGCCGACCACCGGATCGGTGCAGGTGCCGAACTCGGTGGAACTGGCGCCCTGCAGGCCGGCGCGGTTGCGGGCGGCCTCGACCACGGCGAGCTGCATGCCGAAGCAGATGCCGAAGAAGGGAACGCGGTGTTCGCGGGCGAAGGTGACGGCGGCCATCTTGCCCTCGGTGCCGCGCCCGCCGAAACCGCCCGGCACCAGAATGCCGTTGACGTCGCTCAAGGTGAGGGCGGCGTCCTCGCGTTCGAAGATCTGGCTGTCGATCCAGCGCGTTTTCACCTTCACCCGATGCGCGATGCCACCATGGGCCAGGGCCTCGTCGAGCGATTTGTAGGCGTCGATCAGCTCGGTGTATTTGCCGACGACGGCGATGGTGACCTCGCCCTCCGGGGCGCGCACCGCCTCGACGATGCGCCGCCAGCGGCCGAGGTCGGGCTCCTGGTCGTGCGGCAGGCCGAAGCGCTTGAGGACGGCCGTGTCGAGCCCCGCCTGGTGGTAGTCGACCGGCACCTGATAGATGGTGTCGACGTCGAGGGCCGGGATCACGGCGTCGGCCGGCACCGAGCACTGCAGCGAGATCTTGCGGCGCGCTTCCTCGCTGATCGGCGTCTCCGAGCGGCAGAGCAGGATGTCGGGCTGGATGCCGATGGCGCGCAGGTCGCGCACCGAGTGCTGGGTCGGCTTGGTCTTCATCTCGCCGGCCGAGCGCAGATAAGGCAACAGCGTGACGTGGATGTAGGCGACCCGCTGCGGGCCCAGCTCGTAGCCCATCTGGCGGATGGCTTCGAGAAACGGCAGGCCCTCGATGTCGCCGACGGTGCCGCCGATTTCGCAGAGCACGATGTCGACGTCGTCGGTGTCCTTGGTGATCCGCTCCTTGATGGCGTTGGTGACGTGCGGGATCACCTGCACGGTGCCGCCGAGATAGTCGCCGTGCCGTTCCTTTTGCAGCACTTCGGCATAGATCTGGCCGGCGCTGACGCTGTCGGCGCGGCGGGCCGGCACGCCGGTGAAGCGCTCGTAGTGACCGAGGTCGAGGTCGGTTTCCGCACCGTCATCGGTGACGAACACCTCGCCGTGCTGGAACGGCGACATCGTGCCCGGATCGACGTTGAGATAGGGATCGAACTTGCGCAGCCGAACGGTGTAGCCCCGCTCCTGCAACAGCGCGCCGAGGGCGGCGGAGGCGAGGCCCTTCCCCAAGGAGGACACCACACCGCCGGTGATGAAGACGAAGCGCGCCATGGACCCGTGTTATCCGCCGAAACGTGCCGCACGGCAAGCTTGCCGTGCGGCGATTTTCTACCAAAGCGCGAGCGAGCCGCGCGGCGATCTCAGTTGGCGATGGGTGCGGCGGGAGCGACGGGGGCGGCCGGCTCGACCGGGGTCAGCGGCACGCGATCGAGCACGGAGCCAGGATCGCGATCGAAGCCCGCCAGGATCGCCAAGAGCATCGAGGTCGAGAGGAAGCACACCGCCAGGATGGCCGTCGTCCGGGTGAGGAAATTGGCGCCACCCCGCGCCGTGAACAGGCCGCCGAAGCTGCCCGCACCGCCGCCACCGCCCGCCATGCCGCCGAGCCCGCCGAGGGCACCGCCCTCGCTCCGCTGCATCAAGATGACGCCCACCAACGCCAAGGCGAGCAACAGGTGGATGACCAAAAGCACCGTCTGCATGAGAAACCTCGATGTCGCTTGCTGCGGCCGGCGGCGTCAGCCGCCGAGGCCTGCTTCGTAGATGGTCCAAAAACCGTCGGCTTCGAGGCTTGCACCCCCGACCAGCGCGCCGTCGACATTGGCCAGGTGGAGAATCTCCTGGGCGTTCGACGCCTTGACCGAGCCGCCGTAGAGCAGGCGGAAGTCGGCGCCATCGGCGAACCGTGCGACCAGCTGCTCGCGCAGGAAACCATGCGCCGCGGTGATCTCCGCGTTGGTCGGCGTGCGGCCGGTACCGATCGCCCATACCGGCTCGTAGGCGACGACGACGGTGGCGGCGGTGGCGAGGTCGGGCACCGAGCCCGCGAGCTGCGCCTCCAGCCGCTGCAGCGTTTCGCCGGCGACGTATTCCGCCTCGGTCTCGCCGATGCAGATCACCGCGATCGCACCGGCGGCGATGGCCGCCTCGGCCTTGCCGCGAACGGTGGCGTCGCTCTCGTCGTGATATTGCCGCCGCTCGGAATGGCCGACGATGATGGCCTTGGCCCCGGCCTCGACCAGCATGGGTGCGGCGAGGTCGCCGGTGAAGGCCCCCTTGGCTTCGCCGTGGCAGTCCTGGGCACCCAACAGCACCGGGCTGGCGTCGAGCCAAGCGCCGGCGCGCGGCAGCAGGACCGCCGGCGGGAACACGCCGAGCGTGCCCTCCAGGCCGCTTGCCGCCTTCGCCGCCAGGGCACGGCACAAAGCCTCGCCGTCGGCCGCCGAGCCGTTCATCTTCCAGTTGCCGAACACCACCGGTCGGGCTAGCGCCATCGTTCCGTCTCCTTGGCTGGCGCGCATGTAGCATGTCTGGGGCGCCTTTCGGAACCCCAAGCTGGACGCCCTGGGCCCCCTCGCCAGCATGGTTGTAGGGATCGGGCGTCGTCCTTATGTTCCGGCCACCCGCGCGATCCATGACGACCGTTGCGGCTCCCCGATTTTGCCAAGGAGCGCCGATGCTCGCCGCCACCCGCCAATTTGCCCGGAGCTGGGTCTTCAAGGCCTTCTTGGGCGTCTTGATCCTCAGCTTCGCCATCTGGGGCGTCGGCGACATGTTCACCGGCTCGCGCGCCGGCGTGGTGGCGACCGTGGGCGACAAGGTGGTGACGGCGGGCGAACTCGACGAGACCTTCCGCCGCCGATTGCAGCAGTTGCAGCAACAAACCGGGCAGGGCATCACCCGCGCCGACGCGATCCGCTTCGGACTGTTGGAGGACAGCCTGCAAACGCTGATCGCGCAGCGGCTGATCGAGGCGGAGGCGGCGCGGCTGAACCTCACCACCGCCGACGAAACGGTGGGGCGGATGATCGTCCAGGAACCCGCCTTCCACACCGCCGGGCAGTTCGACCGCCAGCGCTTCCAGGCGCTGTTGCGGCAAACCGGCCTGGACGAGCGGCGCTACACCGAGGAGGTGCGCGCCGAGCAGACGCGCAACGCCCTGGTCGGCGCGCTCCGCCCGCTCGGCAATCTCCCCGACGCGATCACCCAGCCCTTGGCCGAGCGCATCGGCGAAGCCCGCTCCGGCCGCTTGCTGGTAGCGCTCGACCCCGATCCCGCCACCATTCCGGTGCCGGACGACGCGGTGCTGCAGAGCTTTCTCGCCGAGCATCAAGACCGGTTTCAAGCGCCCGAACGGCGCGACATCACCGCGGTCTTGTTGAGCCCGGAGCTGTTGGCGGACGAAATCACCCCGGACGAGGCCGAGTTGCGGGAAGCCTACGAAGCCGTGATCGACCGCTTCCGCCTGGCGGAGCGACGCAGCGTGCGCCAGCTTCGCGGTGCGGAAGAAGCGGCACTCCGCGAGGCCTACACGGCCCTGCGCGCGGGTGAAGCCGCCGACGACGTCGCCGCCCGCATCGCCGGTGTGGCGGTCTCGCCGCTCGGCCGGGTCGAGGAAGCCGCCCTGCCCGATGCCTTCGCGCAGCCGATCTTTTCGGCGGCCGGCACCGGCAGCATCACGCCACCGGTGCAAAGCGCCTTCGGCTGGCACGTCTTCATCATCGACGACGTCCTGCCGCCGACGGTGCAGCCCTTCGCCGAGGTACGGGACGAACTCGCCCGCGAAGTCGCGCTCGAACGCGCCATCGACGAATTGCCGGCGCTGGCCACCGCACTCGACGACATGATCGGCGGCGGTGCGACGCTGGAGGAAGCGGCCGAGACGCTGCTCCTGCCCTTGGTCGTGGCGCGCGGCGTCGACCGCGAGGGGCGCGATGCGGCGGGCGAGCGCTTGGCGGTGCTCGACGAATGGGGCCAAATGCTCAACGAGGCGTTCCGCGCCGTCGAGGACGAGGTCTCGCTGTTGGAGGAGTTGGGCGAAGGGCGGTCCTTCATCTACCGCATCGACGCGATCCGGCCGGCGCATCCGCAGACCCTCGACGAGGCCCGCGACGAGATCGTCGAAGCCTGGCGGGCCGAGGCGGCGCGCCGAGCCGCCCGTGAGCGCGCCGCCGCCGCGCTTGCCGCCTTGCAGAACGGCGAGGCGATGGAGGCGGTCAGGAGTGCGCACGGCTTGGTCGAACGCAGCGTGGAGCCGCAAACCCGCGCCGAACGGATCGCCGCACCGGCCGTGCATGACGCGCTGTTCCGCACCACCACGGGCAGCGTCGCCGAGACCACGGTCGACGTTCGGGACGGTGCTGCGGTGCTCGTGGTCGACCGCTCGACCGACATCTTCGACGACGTGGTGGCCGCCACGCTCGCGGAGATCGAGGCAGGCTTCGCCCGCGACATTTTGAGCCAGTACGAGATGGCGCTGCGCCGCCAGCACCCGATCAGCATCGACCGCCGCCTCTTGGCGCAGTTCTTCCCGGTGGACGACTAGGCCCATGCGCGAACGCCCGCCCGCCGACGGCACGCCGTCGCCGACCTTCGAGGGCTTCGAAGCGGCCTATGCTTCGGGCCGTCCCCAAGTGGTCGCGGCCCGCATCGTCGCCGACCTGGAAACCCCGGTCTCGGCGATGATCAAGCTCGCCGAGGGGCGTCCCTACTCGTTCCTCTTGGAATCGGTCGAGGGCGGTGCGGTGCGCGGCCGCTACTCGATGATCGGCATGAAGCCGGACCTGGTCTGGCGGTGCCGGCGGGGTCAGGTCGAGGTCAACCGCCAGGCCCGCACCGACCTTACCACCTTCATCCCCGAACCCGGCCATCCGCTGGAGAGCCTTCGCGCCTTGCTGCAGGAGAGCCGGATCGAACTCGGCGGCGACTTGCCGCCCATGGCCGCAGGCCTGTTCGGCTATCTCGGCTACGACATGGTTCGCCACATGGAGCGCCTGCCGGACACCAATACAGACCCGCTCGACGTGCCCGACGCGGTCATGGTGCGGCCGACCGTGGTGGCGGTGTTCGACAACGTGCTCGACCTCGTCACCATCGTCACGCCGGTTTGGCCGAAGGCCCGTGTCTCGGCCCGCGCGGCTTACGATCTCGCCTGCGAGCGGCTCGCCGACGTCGTGACCGATTTCGGCCGCTCGATCCCGCGCGCTGCCGCCCTGGCCCCGGCCACGGTGCGCCCCGATCCGGTCTCGAACCTGAGCCAAACCGAGTTCGAGGCCATGGTCGAGCGCGCCAAGGACTACATCCGCGCCGGCGACATCTTCCAGGTCGTGCTGGCGCAGCGCTTCGCCCTGCCCTTCAAGCTGCCGCCCTTCAGCCTCTACCGGTCGCTGCGCCGGCTGAACCCGTCGCCCTTTCTGTTCTTCCTCGACCTCGACGGCTTTTCGATCGTCGGCTCCAGCCCGGAAATCCTGGTGCGGCTCCGGGACGGCGTCGTCACCATCCGGCCGCTTGCCGGCACGCGCCCGCGCGGCGACGACGCCGCGGGCGACCAGGCGCTTGCCGCCGAACTTCTGGCCGACCCGAAGGAGCGCGCCGAGCACATCATGCTGTTGGACCTCGGCCGCAACGACGTCGGCCGCGTCGCCCAGGTGGGCAGCGTCAAGGTGACCGAGAAGATGGTCATCGAATACTACAGCCACGTCATGCACATCAGCTCGAACGTCGAGGGCCGCATCCGCCCCGGGCTGGATGCGGTCGATGCGCTGGTCGCGGGCTTTCCGGCGGGCACGGTGTCGGGGGCGCCCAAGGTGCGGGCGATGGAGATCATCGACG
>RECO01000120.1 GCA_007694015.1 Geminicoccaceae bacterium | reverse complement strand
AGTCGCGACGGCAACGCCGTCGCGTCGGGGGGCGCGGGGGGCCAAAAGCCCCCCGTTCTTCCCTTCCCCGCTTTTCTTCCCTCTCTTCCCCCTGCACCGCATCATCTAGCCCTCGCCCGCGCTGGCGTGGTAGACGACCCTCCCGTCGGTTCGGAGAAGCCCCTTTGCGTATTGCCTTTGCATCCGATCATGCGGGTGTCGGGCTGAAGGACCAGCTCGCCGCCCATGCCCGTCAGCTTGGCCACGAGGTGGTCGACCTCGGCACCAACGGTGCCGACAGTGTCGACTACCCCGATTATGGCCGGCGCTGCGCCGAGGCGGTGGCGTTGGCCGAGGTCGACCGTGGGGTGGTCGTTTGTGGCACCGGCATCGGCATTTCGATGGCGGCCAACAAAGTGGCGGGCGTGCGTTGTGCGTTGGTGCACGACGTGACGACCGCGCGCATGGCGAGGCTGCACAACGACGCCAACATGTTGGCCATCGGCGCACGGGTCGTCGGGCCGCAGGTGGCCGACGATTGTCTGGTCGCCTTCATCGAGACCGCCTTCGAAGGTGGCCGCCATCAGCGCCGCGTCGAAAAGATCGGCTGAACGGAAAGGATTTCGCCCATGACCGCTGCCGAAAAGCCCCTCGCGGGCGAGACCTTCTTCCACCGCTCGCTCGGCGACGATCCGGAGCTGTTGGCGTCGATGGAGGCGGAGCTGCATCGCCAGCAGACGCAAGTCGAGCTGATCGCCTCGGAGAACATCACGAGCCCGGCCGTCTTGGCGGCGCAGGGTTCGGTGCTGACCAACAAATACGCGGAAGGTTATCCGGGCCGGCGCTATTATGGCGGCTGCGAGTTCGTCGACGTGGCGGAGAAGCTCGCGATCGAGCGCGCCTGCAAGCTGTTCGACTGCAAGTTCGCCAACGTGCAGCCGCACGCCGGTGCCCAGGCCAACATGGCGGTGTTCATGGCGCTGTTGCAGCCGGGCGACACCATCATGGGCCTGTCGCTCGCCCATGGCGGCCACCTGACGCATGGGGCGGCACCCAACGTGTCGGGCAAGTGGTTCAAGCCGGTGCAATATGGGGTGCGTGAGCACGACCAGCGGATCGACTTCGACGAGGTGCGCCGGCTCGCCCTGGAGCACCGACCGAAGCTGATCGTCTCCGGCTGCACGGCCTATCCGCGCTTGGTTGATTTTGCGGCGTTCCGGGCGATTGCCGACGAGGTCGGCGCCTATCTGATGGCCGACATCGCGCACATTTCGGGGCTGGTCGCGGGTGGGGTGCACCCCTCGCCCTTCCCGCACGCGCACGTCGTCACCTCGACCACGCACAAGACGCTGCGGGGGCCCCGGGGCGGCATCATCCTGACCAACGACGAGGCGCTGGCGAAGAAGTTCAATTCGGCGGTGTTCCCGATGGGCCAGGGCGGGCCCTTGATGCACGTCATCGCCGGCAAGGCGGTGGCCTTCAGGGAAGCCTTGGAGCCCGAGTTCAAGGCCTATGCCAGGGCCATCGTCGAGAATGCCAAGGCCTTGGCGGCGGCCTTGGTCGAGGGCGGGCTGGAACTGACGACCGGCGGCACCGACAACCACATGGTGCTGGTCGATCTCAGGCCGAAGCGGGTCACCGGCAAGGCGGCGGATGCCGCCTTGGAGCGGGCCGGCATCACCTGCAACAAGAACGCCGTGCCGTCCGACCCGGAGCCGCCGATGGTGACGTCGGGCATCCGGCTGGGGACGCCCGCCGGCACCACGCGCGGCTTCGGCCCGGCCGAGTTCCGCAAGGTCGGCCAGCTGATCGTCGAGGTGGTCGACGGGCTGAGCGCCCATGGCGAGGCCGGCAACGGAGCGGTCGAGGCCAAGGTCAAGGCCGAGATCGAAGCGCTCTGTTTGCGCTTTCCGATCTACAAGCAGCTCGGCTGAGCGATGCCGGTGGCCGGCGTCGCTCTTGGGGCTAGCGGCTGATGCGCTGCCCCTTTTGCGGCGCCGAGGATACCCAGGTGAAGGACAGCCGGCCCGTCGAGGATGGGACCGGCATCCGGCGCCGGCGGCAGTGCAACGCGTGCGGGGCGCGGTTCAACACCCTGGAGCGGGTGCAGCTGCGCGAGCTTACCGTCATCAAGCGCGATGGCAGCCGCCTGCCGTTCGACCGCACCAAGCTCGTCCGCTCGATCACCATCGCCACGCGCAAGCGCGGCATCGACCCCGACCGGATCGAGCGCATCGTCAACGGGATCGTCCGCCGCATCGAGACCTCGGGCGAGCACGAGGTCACCACCCGCACCCTCGGCGACCTCGTGCTCGACAGCCTGAAGGAGCTGGACGAAGTCGCCTATGTCCGCTTCGCCAGCGTCTACAAGGACTTCGCCACGGCCAAGGACTTCGAGGCGTTCATCCGCGAGCTGGATCGCTGACGGGGTGATCGAACGTTCGGGTTTGCTGTCGACGGATGCGGTTCGCTTTGGCACCTTCGCCGCACGTTCGAGGAGCGGAGGACAACCATGGTTCAGATCGCCTGGCTCGGCCACAGCGCGGTGCACGTCAAAGGCGGCGGCGTCGACATCCTGATCGACCCCTTCTTCACCGGCAATCCGACCTACCCGGCCGGCTACGAGGATGGGCTCGACAAGGTCGACCTCATCGTCATCACCCACGGCCACGAAGACCACATCGGCGACAGCCTGCGCCTCGCCAAGAAGTTCGATGCGACGGTCGTCGCCATGTACGAGATCTGCATGTGGCTCGGCGGCCAAGGCGTCGAGAAGCTGCAGCCGATGAACATCGGCGGCCGGATCGAAAGCCACGGCGTCGGCTTCACCATGGTCAACGCCCAGCACAGTTCGGCCATCATCAAGGACGGCCAGCCGATCACCATGGGCGATCCGGCCGGCTTCATCGTCGAGATCGGTGGCAAGGTGCTCTACCATTTGGGCGACACCGAGGTGTTTTCGGACATGGCGCTGATCCAGCGGCTGCACAAGCCGACGGTCGGTTTCGTGCCGATCGGCGACCGCTTCACCATGGGGCCGCGCACGGCCGCCATTGCCGTGAACGAGTTGTTGGCCCTCGATACGGTCATCCCGGTGCACTGGGGCACCTTCGACCTGCTCTCGGGCACGCCCGAGGCCTTCAAGCCCCTGGTCGAGCGCTCGACCGTTCTCACCCCTAAGGCCGGCGAACTGATCCAGATCTGAGGGGCGAAGGGGGCGCCGCAGGGACTCGCGCGTTTGCCGGTTGGGCAGCAGACGAGCCTGCCCGCATCCCCGCCCGCCAGGGGTGAGGGCTGGTCGCGCATGGCGGGAACGCGCCGGGCAGGCAAAGGCGACGGCGGCAACGTCGTCGCCGGAGGCGCCCGCCTCGCTGCGTTGCCCCCGATCCGCACGAGGTGGCGTGACACTGCAAGGAGGGCGAGGCGCCGTGCCGGCGTCCACATGCGGTGAAGGTGCCGCCGAACCGACAGTTCGGTTGATCAGTCTGCCGGTAAGCGTGCGTGGGTCGCGGCTCAGCCGAGGTCGCGCTCGCTGACGTGGGCGATGCGCAGCATGTTGGTGGCCCCGGGCGTGCCGAAGGGGTGGCCCGCGGTGATGACCAGGGCTTGGCCCGGCCGCGCCACGCCGGCGCGTACCGCGGCTTCCCGCGCCTTTTGGATCATGTCGTCGAAGTCGTAGGCGTCCTCGCACACCACCGGCTGCACGCCCCAAAGCAGCGCCAGCTTGCGCGCCGTGCCGAGCCGGGTGATCAGCCCCAGGATCGGCCGCTCGGGGCGCTCGCGCGAGGCCCTGGCCGCGGTCGTGCCGGAGGTCGTGTAGGTCACGATCGCCGCCGCCTTGATGGTGCGCGCCACCTGCGCCGCCGCCTGGGTGATGGCGTCGGGTTCGGTGTCGTGCGCCTCGGCGCGGTAGGCGTCGATGTAGGAGCGATAGAGCGGGTCGCTCTCCACCCTGTGGATGATCCGGTCCATGATCTCGACCGCCTCGACCGGATAGTCGCCGGCCGCACTCTCGGCCGACAACATCAAGGCATCGGCACCGTCGTAGCAGGCGGTGGCCACGTCCGAAGCCTCGGCGCGGGTGGGGGAGGGTGCTTTGATCATGCTCTCCAGCATTTGCGTCGCCACCACCACCGGCTTGCCGGCGCTGCGGGCGGCGCGAATGATCCGCTTCTGCAAGCCCGGCACGTCCTCGGGCGGCATCTCGACGCCGAGATCGCCGCGGGCGATCATCACCCCGTCGGCCAACTCGATGATGCCCTCCAGCGTCTCGATCGCCGCCGGCTTTTCGATCTTCGCCATGATCGCCGCCCGCCCGGCAATCAGGCGCCTGGCCTCGGCGACGTCTTCCGGCCGCTGCACGAAGCTCAAGGCGACCCAGTCGAACCCCTGATCGAGCCCGAAGCGCAGGTCGTTGCGGTCCTTGCCGGTCAAGGGCGAGAGCTTCAAGACCACGTCGGGGACGTTGACGCCCTTGCGGTCGGAGAGCACGCCGCCGGTGACCACCGTCACCTCCAGGTGCTCGGGCCCCGCCTCCTCCACCCGCACCCGCAGCTTGCCGTCGTCCAGCAAAAGGTTGGTACCCGGTGCGGCCGCCTCGATGATCGCCTTGTGCGGCAATTGCACCCGGGCGGCATCGCCCGGCGCCGGATCGAGGTCGAAGCGAAAGCGCTGCCCCGCCACCAACATCACCCGCCCGTCGGCGAAGCTGCCGACGCGCAGCTTCGGCCCCTGCAGGTCCATCAAGGCGCCGATGGGCTTGCCGAGTTCCGCCTCCACCGCCCGCAGCGTTTCGAGCCGGGCGGCGTGGTCTTCGTGGCTGCCGTGGCTGAAGTTGAAGCGAAACACGTCGGCCCCGGCCATGACCAGGGCCTTGATCCGCTCTTTGGTGGACGATGCCGGGCCGAGGGTGGCGATGATCTTGGTCGAGGCGTCGTGGCGCATGAACGGCTTTCCGAGAAACGGCGGCGGGCCGGTGGTTGCACGACCGGGCGCCGAGAGCAACCGCACCGACACCGTTGTCCAATGCGCGACCGCGCGCCATGCTCCCTCTATGGTTGCATGGAGGGGGAAAACGATGGTCCGATGGCTCTTGGCAGGGCTCCTGCTCGTAGCGCTCGGCGCAACGGCGCCGGTCGCGGCGCGCGACACCTTGCGCATCGGCGTCAGCCAGTTTCCGTCCACCCTGCACCCGAGCATCGATTCGATGCTGGCCAAGACCTATGTCCGCTCGATGACGCTGCGCCCGTTCACCGGCTATGGCCCCGACTGGGAGCTGCGCTGCTTTCTCTGCACCGAACTGCCGACGCTGGAGAACGGCCTCGCCGAGCGCATCGAACGTGACGACGGCAGCGTCGGCGTGAAGCTGACCTACACCATCAACCCCGACGCCACCTGGGGCGACGGCGTGCCCGTCACCACCGACGACGTGCTGTTCACCTGGCGCTCCGGCAAGCACCCCGAAAGCGGCGTCGCCAACCGCGAGGTCTTCACCAACATCCTCGACATCGAGGTGCACGACAGCAGGACCTTCACCCTCGAGGTCGACAAACTCCGCTACAACTACAACGCCATCAACGGCTTCTTGGTGTTGCCGGCGCACGTCGAAGCCGAGGTGTTCGACGCTGCCCCCGCAACCTACCGCAACCGCACCCGCTTCGACACCGACCCGACCCATCCGGGCCTCGCCTTCGGCCCCTACCGCGTGGTCGAGGTGCGCACCGGCGAATACATCGTCCTCGAGCGCAACCCGACCTGGCACGGCACGACGCCGGCGTTCCAGCGCATCATCGTCCAGACCATCGAGAACACGCCGGCCTTGGAGGCGAACCTCCTCGCCGGCAGCCTCGACATGATCGCGGGCGAACTCGGCTTACCGCTGGAGCAGGCGATCGCCTTCGAGCAGCGGCACGGGGCACGCTTCCAGGTCCATTACGAGACCGGGCTGATCTACGAGCACCTGGAGGCCAATCTCGACAACCCGATCTTTCAGGACCGCCGCGTGCGCCAGGCGCTGCTCTACGCGGTCGACCGCCAGGCCATGACCGACCGGCTGTTCGACGGCCGCCAGCCGGTGGCCCTGACCAACGTCCACCCGATGGACTGGGTCCACGACGAAACCGTGCCCACCTTTGCCCGCGACGTCGAGCGCGCCAAGGCGCTCCTGGAGGAAGCCGGCTGGACGCCCGGCCGCGACGGCGTGCGCGTCAACGGCGACGGTGTCCGCTTCTCCTTCGAGTTCTCGACCACCGCCGGCAACCGCTCGCGCGAACTCGTGCAGCAGTTTCTCCAGGCGCAATGGGCCGAGGTCGGCATCGAGGCCATCATCCGCAACCTGCCGCCGCGCGTCCTCTTCGCCGAGCACCTGAGCCGCCGCCAATTCACCGGCATGGCCCTGTTCGCCTGGATCTCCTCGCCGGAAAGCCCGCCCAAGACGACCCTGCACTCCTCCATGATCCCCTCCGCCGAAAACGCTTGGAGCGGGCAGAACTACACAGGCTTCGCCAACGCCGAGGTCGACGCCTTGATCGAAGCCATCGAGGTCGAACTCGACCGCGAGGCGCGCGCCCAGCTCTGGTCGCGGCTGCAATATCTCTACGCCACCGAACTGCCGGCCCTGCCGCTCTTCTTCCGCGCCAACCCGCACGTCTGGCCGCTGTGGCTGGAGGGCGTGACGCCCACGGGCCACCAGGACATCAGCACGCTGTTCGTCGAGTATTGGCGCGTGGCCGACTGATCGACCATGGCGGTTTACCTGTTGCGGCGCGGGGGCGAGGGCGTCATCGTCCTCGCGCTCGTCTCGGTCCTGGTGTTCGCCCTGATCGGCCTGATGCCGGGCGATCCGATCGACCTCCTGATCAGCGCCGATCCGGACATCACCAGCGAGGACGCGGCTCGGCTGCGCGCCCTCTACGGCCTCGATCGGCCGCTCTACGAGCGCTACCTCGCCTGGCTCGGCGACGCCCTCAGGGGCGACCTCGGCTTTTCGCGCCTCTACAGCCAGCGCGTCACGGCGATCCTCTGGGCGCCCTTGCAGAACACCGTGATCTTGATGAGCCTGAGCCTGGTCCTCGGCCTGCTCGTGGCGATCCCTTTGGCGCTCGTCGCTGCCCGCCGGCCGCACGGCCCCGTCGACGTGACGGTGAACCTCCTCGCTTTCGCCGGATTCTCCGTGCCCGCCTTCTGGCTCGCCCTCCTGTTGATCCTGCTGTTCGCCGTCACCCTCGGCTGGCTGCCGGCCGGCGGGGTTCACGCCGTGGGCGATCCGAGCCTGGAGAGCCGGCTGCGCCACCTGGTGCTGCCCGTCCTCACCCTCACCGTGCTGAATGCGGGCGTCTATCTCCGCTTCACCCGCGGTGCCCTGCTCGAAGTCTTGAACGAGGACTTCATGCGCACCGCACGCGCCAAGGGCCTGGGCCTCGGCCAAGCGCTGCTCCGCCACGCCCTGCCCAACGCCATGCTGCCGCTTACCACCGTCGTCGCCCTGCACGTCGGCACGCTGCTCTCCGGCGCCCTCGTGGTCGAGGTGGTGTTCGCCTATCGCGGCATGGGCAAACTCACCTACGACGCCATCCTCGCCAACGACTTCAACCTGGCGATGGCAGCATTGCTCCTCGCCACCGGCTTGACCCTCACCTGCAACATCCTGGCCGACGCCGTCTATTCGTGGCTCGACCCGCGGGTGCGCTATGACGACTGAACCGCTCGCCCGGCCTGCCGCCCGCCCCCCGGTCAAACCGAGCGCCATTCTGATCGGCTCCGGCGGCGTGCTCTTGGCGTTGACGCTGCTTTGCTTCACGGCACCCTGGATCGCGTGGCTGCTCGGTGTCGACGGCACCCGCGTCGACATCTTCAACCGGCTCGCCCCGCCTGGCGCCGACCACTGGCTCGGCACCGACGAACTCGGCCGTGACTACCTCATCCGCGTCCTCGAAGGTGGGCGCGTCTCGCTCGCCGTGGGCCTCATCGGTGCCGTCGCCGCCGCGTTGATCGGTACCGCCATCGGCCTGATCGGCGCCTATGCCGGTGGCCGCGTCGACGCCTTGGCGATGCGCCTCACCGACCTCGTCATCGCCCTGCCGATCCTGCCGCTCCTGTTGATCGTCGCCGCCATCGACCCGGCGCGGCTCGGCCTGCCGACCGGCGGCTTGGCCGATGTCGGGCGCATCGTCGTCATCGTCGCCCTGTTCGGCTGGCCGACCGTCGCCCGCGTCGCCCGCAGCGCCGCCCTCAGCGTGCGCCGCCGCACCTACGTCCTCGCCGCCGAAGCCCTCGGTGCCCGCGCCCACCACGTCCTCTGGCGCCACGTCCTGCCCAACGTCGCGGGCCCCATCCTGGTCGCCGCCACCCTCGGCATCGGCAACGTCGTCCTGGTCGAATCCGTTCTCAGCTTCCTCGGCCTCGGCGTGCAACCGCCCACCCCCTCCTGGGGCAACCTCTTGAGCGACGCCCAAACCTTGCTGGTGCAAGCCCCCCTGCTCGCCATCGTCCCCGGCCTCATGATCTTCGTCACCGTCATCGCCTTCAACGCCCTCGGCGACGGCCTGCAAGCCCACCTCGACCGCCGCCGCGCGGTTCGTTAAGGAAAGGCGGTGTGAAGATATTCGGTGTCGGGCTCGGGTGACGCCGGGAAGCCAAGGGGGCTTTTGGCCCCCTTGGAAACCCCCGAGCCCGAACGATCGGCGACCGGGCCAAGCCCGGTCGTCGATCGTTCGGGCCATCTTGGCCAACTGGCGACGCCTCTGCCGTCGCTCGGGGGGCCTAGGGGGCCAAAAACCCCCTAGCCCTTCTCGCTTCGCCGGCATCACCCCTGTCGTTCGAAGGTTCGTGCGCTGTCCTACGTTCGTCGCTCCGGCCCCAGGCGCTCGGTTCTGCACTACCCGATCACCCTGCTCGGGCCGGTCGTCGTTCTGCTGCTCCTGGCTTGGCTGGTCGAGCGCGCCCTGCCGGTCGGCTACGAGGCGGCTGCCGTGTTGGCGCGCACGGGTGCTGTCGACGAGCCGGGCTTCGTTTTGGAGCCGCAGCGGGTGGCGGCGGGGCGCTTTCTCGCCGATTTACGCCAGGACTTGCCCGCCATAACGCTGCCGGCGGACGCCTGGGAGCGTAGCCTCGTCGGAGCGCTGGCGCCGCTGGCAGAGCGCCTGACGCCCGAATATCTGGCCGCGGAGGTGCGGGACGACGGCCGGACGCTGCACCTCGAGGCCTATGGGGTAACGGCCCTGCGCGCCGAAGCGCTGGCGGAGCGTGCCGCCGAGCGGCTTTTGGGCGAGCGCCTCCAAGAGCGGCGCGAGGCCTTGGCCGAACGGCGCCAGACGGTCGCCCAGGCGCTGGCCGCGACCCTGGCCGAACTCGAGGCCGGCGAGCAGCGGTTGGCCCTGGTGGACGCTCGGGGGCTTCGGGCGGCCATCCTGGAACGCGAGCGCCGCGAGGCCCGAGTGACCCGGCTGGAGGCACGGCTCGAAGCGGTCGAACGCGACTTGGCTCGCACCACGGTCGCCGTGGTCGAGCCCCTGGACGTCACCTGGCTCCAGCAACGGCCGCGATCGGCGGCGCTGGCGGAGGCGTTGGCGGCGCGGGAAACGGCGCTCGCGCAATGGCGAGCCGTCGACGCGATCTATGGCGACCGGCACCCGCTGCACGCAGCCGCGCGCGCCGAGGTCGAGGCGCGGAGCGAGGCCGTGCAAGGGGCGGCGGCGGCGTTGCTCGAGGCCGAAACGGCCGAGCGCGATGCGCTTTTGGCCGAACTCAGAGCCGCCCGGGCCCGTCTGGAAGAGGCGCGCAACGAGGTGTCCGCGCGGGAAGCCCTCGCCTTGGAACAGGCGACGCTGGAACGGGCGGTCGCGCGCGACCTTACCCGCGTCGCCGAGTTGGAGGCCGAGGTCGAACGCTTGGACCGCCGGCTTTTGGCGCTCCTGCCCGACGCCACCGTGGTGGGACGGAGCGAGGCCGTGCCCGTGGACCGCCTTGCCCTGCAGGCAACGCTCTATGGCGGGGCCGGTGTGCTGGGGTTGGTGTTGGGCCTGTGCCTCGGGACCTGGCGCGCCCGTAGCCGGCCCGGCCGCTACGCGACGCGCCAAGCGCTCGCCGACGACACGGGCGTGCCGGTACTCGCCGCTGTCGCGCCCCTGCCGCGCCGCGTCGACCGCGTCGCCCGTAGCCGTGCGGCGCCAGCCATCGAGCGCCTCTGGCTGCAATGCGATGCCGCGGCGGTGCCACCGCGCAGCCTGGTCGTGACCGCTCCCGATCGGGGCGTCGACACGGCACGGCTGACCGCCGCCATGGCGGCGGCCGGTCCTGGCCTGGGCTACACCGTCCTGGTGATCGACGCCGGAGCGCCGGCCGTGCCGCTGCATCGCCTGTGGCGGGTGCAGCCGGGGCCGGGCCTGGCCGAGGTGCTGAGCGGTGCTGCGGCTTGGACCGACGTCGTGGTCCCGCTCGGCGAGCGCGGTCCCTGGCTGCTGCGCCGCGGCCAGGATGCGCGCGCGCAGGCCGCGCCCGCGGCGTTCGACGTCCTGTTGCAGAGTGCCGAGCGGCGCTTCGATCGTATCCTGGTCGCGGCCCCCCCGCTCGACGGCACGGCCGGGCTGAAGCTGGTCCGGGCCTGCCGCACCGGTCTCGTGGCGGTGCGCGCCGGCGTGACCCGACGCCGATCCTTGGAGGCCGGTTTGGCCGAGGTCGGCGGCATCGGCGGCGACCTCCTGGGCTTGGTCCTGGTCGACGCCTCGAGGCGGGCCTGAAGCGGGGGCTTACGCGTCGAGGTTGTCCGTGCAGCGTGGCTGGAGCATTTTCCGTTCGGGTTGCTCGGTGCCCAACCCGCACCCCCGCCCGGCCACCCATGGAATCGTACACTTATGGGTGGCCGGACGGGGGTGCAGGTCGGTCAAGCATTTCGGAAAACGCGCTCGATGTCGCTGCTCGCCACCACCGCCGCACGGCTGACGACCGCCGTGGTCGACCTCGTCCTGCCGCACAAATGCGCGGTCTGCGGCACCGTCTTGGGCCATGAGCGGGGGCTTTGCGCCGGCTGCTGGAGCGAGTTGCGCTTCGTCGTGCCGCCGGTCTGTCGGAGCTGCGGCGTGCCCTTGCCCGGAGCGGGCGTGGCGAGCCCCATCTGCGGGCTTTGCGCGGCCGAAGCCCCGGTGATCCAGCGCACGCGGGCGGCCCTGGTCTATGACGGGCACAGCCGGCGGCTGATCGTCGGCTTCAAGCATTACGGCCGGCTCAGCCTGCGCCCGCTGTTCGTCGGCTGGCTGCAGCGCGCGGCGGGCGAACTGTTGGACGAGGCCGATCTCGTCGTGCCGGTGCCGCTGCACCGCTGGCGCTTGCTGCACCGCGGCTTCAACCAGGCCGTGCTCCTGGCCCACGGCATCGCACCCGGACCCGAGCCGCGCTTCGTACCCGATGTCCTGGTGCGGCATCGGCCGACCGTGTCGCAGCAAAGCCTGAGCCGCAGGGAACGCCGCACCAACGTCACGGCGGCCGCCTTCCGCGTGGCCCCTGCCTGGCGGTCGGCCGTTGTGGGCAGCCGCGTCCTTTTGGTCGACGACGTGCTCACCACCGGCGCCACCCTCGACGCCTGCGCGCGGGTGCTGTTGGCGGCCGGCGCCGGTGCGGTCGATGCGGTATGCCTCGCGCGCGTGACAGAGAGCCACAAGGCCCCCATATGAGGGGTTTGGTCGTTCAGCCGAGGACGTGATCGTGGCGGATGTGGAGATCTACACGAGCCCCTTGTGCGGCTTTTGCCATGCCGCCAAGCGCTTGCTGCAAAGCAAAAATGTCGCCTTTCGCGAGATCGATTTGGCGGTCGAGCCGGCGCGGCGCGCCGAAATGATCGAGCGCGCCGAGGGCCGGCGCACGGTGCCGCAAATCTTCATCGACGGCCGGGGCATCGGCGGCTGCGACGACCTCCACGCCCTCGAGCGCTCCGGGCAATTGGACCGGCTGTTGGCGGCCGGTCCCGAAAGCGCATCGTCGTGATCCGTTACGCGCTCGTCTGCGGCGATTGCGACCACCGCTTCGATGCCTGGTTCTCCAACGCCGCCGCCTACGACACGCAAGCGGCCAAGGGCCTGATCGATTGCCCGTCCTGCAGCGGCCACCGCGTCACCAAGGCGATCATGGCCCCGGCCATCGGCGGCAAGGCGGCCGAGATGGAGAAAGCGGCCGCCGCCATGGCCCTGCTCCGGGCGATGACGGCCAAGGTCAAGGCGACGGCCGAGCCGGTCGGCGAGCGCTTCGCCGACGAGGCCCGCCGCATCCACAACGGCGAAAGCGAAGAACGGCCGATCTGGGGCAAGGCCACCCGCGAGGAGGCCGAGGCCCTGGCCGACGAAGGCATCGAGGTCGCCGCCCTGCCCGACTTCCCCGACCACGACGCTTGAGGGCAGGGGGAACCAACGCCGCGGCGTTCACGGCTAGGAAAAATACCCGATTTAAGCTAAGCTCGCTGCGCTTCACGGCTGTTTGGGCCTTGGCCTTCGGGCGGGCCATGGCGCTCCGCCGAAAATTGATTTTACAAAACGAACTCAAAATGGCTGTTTCCTTTTTTATCATAGAGTTAAACTGGGGATAACCGGGATTATGACAAATCGAGCGGGGTAGGTTGGCCGATGTCGGCGGCCGGATGTTGCTCTAAAGCCCGGATGTTGCCCTAAAGTAAGGTGCTGATTGGGGAGCAACACAGATGACCAACAACCCGCTTCGTTTCGGCCGCCGCGAAGCCTTCGGGGTGGGCGCCGGTGCCCTCTTGTCGCCGTTGTCGATCGGTGCCGCCCAGGCCGCGACGCCGAGGCTCGGCCCGGCGCGGCCCAGCTTCTACCGCTTCCAGCTCGGCGCCTTCGAGGTGACGACGCTGCTCGACGGCTACGTCCACACCGCCGACCCGCACCAGATTTTCGGCGAGAACCAGGACCCGGCCGCCGTCGCCGCCTTGGCGGAGGCCAATTTCCTGCCCGCCGATCGGCTCGAAAACAGCTTCACCCCCGTCCTGGTCAACACCGGCAGCGAACTCGTGCTGTTCGACACCGGCAACCCGGCCGCCCGCCAGCCGACCGCCGGCAACCTGTTGAGCGCCATGGCCGCTGCCGGCTACAGCGCCGATCAGGTCGACGTCGTCGTGCTCACCCACTTCCACGGCGACCACATCGGCGGCCTGATGGACGGTGAACAGCCGCGTTTCCCCCGCGCCCACTACGTCGCCAACGCCCGTGAATATGACTGGTGGACGGCCGACGCCCGCCTCGGCACCGCGGCCGAGGGCGGCGCCGAGAACGTCCGGGCCAACGTCGTGCCGCTGGCCGAGAAGATGAGTTTCGTCGAGGACGGCCAGGACGTGGTCGCCGGCATCACCGCCGTCGCCGCCTACGGCCACAGCCCCGGCCACACCGCCTTCCACCTGGAAAGCCAAGGCCGGCGGCTGTTGCTCTGGGCCGATACCGCCAACCACTTCGTGCTCTCGGTGCAGCGGCCCGAATGGCACGTCCGCTTCGACATGGACAAGGACGCAGCCATCGCCACCCGCAAGCGCCTGTTCGACATGGCCGCCACCGAGCGCTTGCCGGTCGCGGGCTACCACATGCCGTTTCCGGCCCTGGGCTTCGTCGACCGGCAGGGCAGCGACTACCGCTTCGTCCGCGCCAGCTACCAGTTCAACCTCTAGCCCATCGTGGGGGGATGCGATGTCGGATGACCGCACCGCATCCCCCCAAGCCGCCGACCCGCCGCGGACGGAGCAGGTGGTGGTCGATGGCCTCACCTTCCACGTCCGCATTGCAGGCCAGGGCCAGCCCTTGGTCCTCCTGCACGGCTTTCCCGACGACGGCGACGTCTGGCGCCACCAGGTCGCACCGCTGGCGGCGCTCGGCCGCACCGTGATCGTCCCCGATCTGCGCGGTTGCGGCGCGACCGACGCCCCGGTGGCCACTTCCCGCTACCGCCTCGACCGGCTGGCCCAGGACGTGCTCGACCTGGTCGACCAACTGGTGCCCGGGGGAAGCGCGTTCGACCTCGCCGGTCATGATTGGGGTGCGGCGCTGGGCTGGCATCTTGCGGCCAGCCACCCGCATCGGGTGCGCCGCTTCGCCGCCCTCTCCGTCGGCCACCCCGAAGCCTATCGCCGGGCCGGCGCCGCGCAGAAACGGAAGGGCTGGTACCTGCTCTTGTTCGCCACCCCCTGGCTCGCCGAGGCCGTGCTGCGGGCCAACGGGTTCAGGGCGCTGACCCGCAACGCCCCCACCTCCGAAGACGCCGAGCGCTGGCGCCGGAACCTGGGGCGCCCCGGCCGGCTCAGCGCCGGCCTTGCCTGGTATCGGGCCAACCTCACGCCCACGGCCCTGGCCCAGCACCTGCCGCCCGTCACCGTCCCGACCCTCGGCCTCTACAGCGACCAGGACATCGCCCTCGCCGAAGACCAGATGACCGGCTCGGCTGCTTACGTCGAGGCACCCTGGCGCTATGTCCGCCTCGAGGGCGTCGGCCACTGGCTGCAGATCGAAGCCGCGGCCGCGATCAATCGGGAGTTGATCGATTGGTTCGGCGTGATGCCATGAAGCGGCCCTTCCTCCTTGGTCGAACGACCGCTGTCACGGCTCGGTCGCACGTTTGGGCTAGGCGAGACGCTCGAACGACCACCGTCGCCAGGGAGCCGAGCCTTGACGCACGCACCGAAACGCGGCCTGCAGCGCCGCCAGGTCCTGACCTTCGCCCCGATCGCCTTCGGCCTGCTCGCCACCGGCAAGGCCAAGGCGGATGATCCACGGCTCGACCAGCTCTGGCGCTGCGGGGCGTCCGAATGCCCAGGCTACGTCTACGACCCGAGGCAGGGCGAGTGGACCCAGGACATCCCGGCCAACACCGCGTTCCACGACCTGCCGGCCGACTTCTGGTGCCCTGAATGCGGGGCCGGCAAGATCGAGTTCTTCCGCGTCGGCGACGGCGTGCAGTGGCGGACCGGCCTGCGCGACTGAGCGGCGCCCGAGCGTTCAACTGCAACGTTCCCGTCACATCGCTCCGCTAAAGGCACTCCCGGCCCGCCGACTGGCGGCGGAAGCGTTGGAGGGGACCATGAGCAAGCACGATTACGAGCACGACTACGCCGATTTCACCTCGTCGCCCTGCTACGAGCCGGGCGACGAGGTGCCGTCGAACACGTCGAAGAACCCCACCTTCTACGAGGTGGTCGAGGCGCGTGCCTCGCGCCGCACCTTCGTCGCCGGCGGGTTGGCCGCGGCCATCACCTCGATGTTCGGCGTCGGCGTCTCGACCCGCGGCGCCTTGGCCAGCAGCACCGCACCCTCGGCCTTGTTGGGCTTCACGCCGGTGCCGGTGAGCGAGGACGACGCCATCCACGTGCCGGAGGGCTACGACACCCACATCCTCGCCCGCTGGGGTGACCCGATCAGCGGCGACATGCCGGCCTTCCACGGCACCAACACCGGCGAGGAGCAGGGCCACCAGGTCGGCCAGCACCACGACGGCCAGCACTTCTTCGCGATCGATGGCTCGTCGGAAGACGGGATCTACGCGCTCAACCACGAATATATCGAGCCGCGCTTCCTCCACGCCGAGGCGTACAAGGGGATGGCGCTCTCGACCGACGAGGTGGTGGTCGAGGCCGACGGCACGCGCATCGACGATCACGTCCTGAAGGAGATGAACGCCCACGGCGTCGCCATCTTCCGCACCACCAAGCAGGAAGACGGCAGCTGGGCGATCGTCGCGGACCCGCGCAACCGCCGCGTCACCGGTCTGACCCACATGGAAATCGGCGGCCCCGCCCGCGGCCATGCCAAGCTCGTGACCAAGTACAGCCCGGACGGCACGGCGACCCGCGGCACGCTCAACAACTGTGCCCACGGTGTGACGCCCTGGAACACCTACCTCACCTGCGAGGAGAACTGGGCAGGCTACTTCACCAACCACGACCAGGCGGACGGCCGGCCGAACCTGCCGCGTGAGCACGCCCGCTACGGGGTGCGCGCCGGACGCATGTCCCGCTATGGCTGGGAGCTGGCCGCTGGCGGTGCCGACCAATATGCCCGCTTCGACGCCTCGTCCAAGGGTGCTTCGGCGGCCGAGGACTACCGGAACGAGCCCAACACCTTCGGTTGGGTGGTCGAAATCGACCCGTTCGACCCGGCCAAGGCGCCCGTCAAGCGCACCCATCTCGGCCGCTTTGCCCACGAGGGCGTGGTGTTCCACCCGGCCGTCGCCGGCAAGCCGGTGGTCTGCTACTCGGGCGACGACGCCCGCTTCGAGTACGTCTACAAGTTCGTCTCGCGCGACGTCTACGAGCCCGGCGTGAGCGACGGGTCGATGCTCGACGAGGGCACCCTCTACGTCGCCAAGTTCAACGAGGACGGCACCGGCGAGTGGCTTGCATTGGCGCCGGGGCGGAACGGCTTGACCGCCGAAGCCGGCTTTGCCGACATGGGCGACATCCTGATCAACACGCGCCTCGCGGCCGACATGGCCGGGGCGACCAAGATGGACCGGCCGGAATGGGGTGCGGTCGACCCGGCGACCGGTGAGGTCTATTTCACCCTCACCAACAACACCCGCCGCACCGAGGCCCAGGTCGACGCGGCCAACCCGCGCGCCCAGAACCAGTTCGGCCAGATCATCCGGTGGCGCGAGAACCGCGACGACCCGGCGGCGACCACCTTCACCTGGGACCTCTTCGTCATCGCCGGCGACGTCAACACCTCGCGCACCTTCACCGGCCACGCCTTGAACGAGGACAACATCTTCGCCTGCCCCGACGGTCTCTGGTTCGACGCCGACTCGCGCTTGTGGATCCAGACCGACATCGGCGAGAGTGCCCAGAACCGGGGCGACATGACGCCGATGGGCAACAACGCCATGCTCGCCGCCGACCCGCGCACCGCTGAAATCCGCCGCTTCCTCACGGGCCCGATCGGCCAGGAGGTGACCGGCGTGATCACCACGCCGGACCAGCGCACCATGTTCGTCGGCATCCAGCACCCGGGGGCGACGACCACGCCGGAGGACCACGCGGCCGGCAATCTCGTTTCCCACTGGCCCGACGGCGGCAACGCCGTGCCGCGCTCGGCCCTGGTGGTCGTCACGCGGCGCGACGGCGGCATCATCGGCGCCTAACGCCTTGGGGGTTACCAAGGGGGCCAAAAGCCCCCTTGGTTTTTCCCTTTCTCTGGGGGGCCAAAAGCCCCCTTGGCTTTCCCCGACTTCGAGCGCTACGTGGCCCGCTTCGTGGTCAACGCGGGACCGGGCCCTTGCTGCAGACCGTCTTCTCGAGCTGGCCCCTGTTCTTGGGGCTGCTCCTGCTCATGCTCGGCAACGGCCTGCAGGGGACGTTGCTGGGCTTGCGCGCCGACATCGAGGGCTTTCCCACCGCCATCACCGGTCTGGTGATGTCGATCTTCTATGCCGGCTATCTGATCGGGGCGTTGCGCGCCCCGATTTTGATTGCGCGGGTCGGCCACATCCGCGTCTTCGCCGCCTTCAGCGCACTCGCCTCCGCCGCGGTGTTGCTGCACGCCATCTTCTTGGCGCCGTGGATGTGGGCGATCATGCGGCTCGTTTCCGGCTTCTCGTTCGCCACCTTGTTCATCGTCGCGGAGAGCTGGCTCAACGGGCAGACCAAGAACGCCGACCGCGCCAAGGTCTTGGGCTTCTACATGTTCGTCGTGTTCGGCGGCATGGGGGCGGGGCAGTTGCTCTTGGGGATCGCCGATCCCGCCGACTTCGTGTTGTTCACCGCCGTTTCGGTGCTGGTCTCGGTGGCGGTCGTGCCGATGCTCTTGACCAGCGGCCCGGCCCCCGCGATCCCGACGCCCAAGCCGATCGACCTGAAGGGGCTCTTTCGCACCTCGCCCTTGGGCGTGGTTGGCACTTTTGCCTCCGGCCTCACCGGCGGTGCGGTGTTCGGCATGGGTGCGGTGTTCGCCAGCCAGCTCGGGCTCGCCGTCGGTGCTGTCGCCCTGTTCATGTTCGCCTTGATGATGGCGGCGATGTGCGGCCAGTTTCCCTTGGGCTATCTCGCCGATCGCTTCGATCGTCGCCTCGTCATCATCATTGCAGCGCTGGCGGCCGGCGCTGCCGGGCTGGGCGCCGTGGTGGTCGACGGCCCGGCGAAGCTCGGGCTGTTGACCGTCGCCGTCTTTATCGCGTTTCCGCTCTATTCGGTGAGTGTTGCGCACATCAACGATCATCTCGACAACGACGGCATGACCGCGGCCGCGGGCGGCATCATGATGATGAACGGCTTCGGTGCGGCGGTCGGGCCGTTCGCGGTCGGTGTGGCGATGAGTGTCTTGGGGCCTACGGGTTTTGCCTTGTTCATCGGCGGTGTGTACGCGGCACTCGGTGGGTTCGGCGTCTATCGCACCTTCCGCCGGCCCTCGGTGCCGCTCGACGAGCAGGGACCGACCCTGCCCATCCCGCGCGCCACGCCGGCCGCGACCGGTATGGCGCAGGAGGTGGCCTTGGAGCGGGCCGAAACGGACGCGTCCGCCGGCGAACCGGGCGGTGCCGAGACCGCCGCCAAAGCGGTAGACGAAAAGCCGTCGTTGGTGTGACGTCGCCGCTTCCACCTGGACGCGTGCCGGGTCGTCAATTGCCAAATTCCGTTGTATGGTTACCGATACGTCGTGGGGGCGATCGGGACCTGCCCGCTTTTTTCGGGGGCCAATCGTATGAGTAGAAAATTGTTCGTGGCGAATTTCCCTTATTCGACCGGAGAAGAAAGCTTGCGCGATCTCTTCGGTCAGTATGGCGAAGTCGAAGAGATCAAAATCATCTACGACCGGGAGACGGGTCGCAGTCGAGGTTTCGGTTTTGTCATGATGGAGAACGAAGGGCACTGCGTGACCGCGGCGGAGGCGCTCAACGGGGCGGAGCTGGGTGGGCGCAACATTGCGGTCCGCGTCGCCGAGCCGCGGCCGAATGCTGCCAACAACGACCGGGGTCGCGACAACGAGGGGCGGCAGGGGCCGAAGCGCTTCGCCCTGGCGCGGCCCCGGGCACGCCGGGCGCGCGACGGGGAATAGCCAGGCCCAATCGCGCGGCGGCGAAACGGTCGCCATAACGATCGCCACGTAGCGGGCCGACGTTGACGGCTGCGGCGGTTCTGCCTACCTCAAGCAGGTTGCGGGGCGTGGAACGCTGCCGCCTGCGCTCGAGCGTAGCGGGGACGATGATCACCGACCTCAATCAACGATCGCGGGAAGTGTTCCGCCAAATCGTCGATGCCTACGTGACCTCGGGCGAGCCCGTAGGCTCCCGGACCATCGCGCGTCGGTTGAGCCAGCCCCTGTCGGCGGCGACCATCCGCAACGTCATGGCCGATCTCGAGGACGCGGGCCTGCTCTATGCCCCCCATACGTCGGCCGGGCGGCTGCCGACCGATGCGGGCTTGCGCCTCTACGTCGACGGTCTGTTGGAGATGGGCAACCTCACGGTCGAGGAGAAGCAGGACATCGAGCGGCGCGTGTCCGGTACCGGGCGCAGCGTCGAGGCGCTGTTGAGCGACGCCTCCGACACGCTTTCCGGTCTCAGCCGCCATGCCGGCCTGGTCATCGCCCCGACCTACGACAGCCCGTTCAAGCACGTCGAGTTCGTGCCATTGGCGCCTGGCCGCGCCTTGGTGGTCGTGGTGCATGAAGGCGGGCTGGTGGAAAACCGGATCATCGAACTGCCGCTCGGCATGGCGGCGAGCCGCTTGATCGAGGCGAGCAACTACCTCACCGCGCGCCTGACGGGGCGCACCTTCGATGAAGCGCGGGCCTTGATCGCCAGCGAGCTGGAAGAGCAGCGCTCGCAGCTCGACGCGCTGTCGCAGAAGGTGGTCGAGGCCGGGCTCGCGATGTGGAGCGGCGCCGGTGCCGGCGAGGACGGTGTCTTGATCTTGAAGGGCCAGGCCAAGCTGCTCTCGGACGTCACCAGCCTGGTCGAACTGGAGCGCATCCGCGCGCTGTTCGAAGCGGTCGAAACCAAGAAGAGCCTCTTGAAGCTGATCGACCGCACGGCCGAGAGCGACGGCGTGCAGATCTTCATCGGCGCCGAAACCGAACTCTTTGGCCTCAGCGGCTGTTCGATGGTGGTGGCCCCCTACCATGCCGGCGAGCACGACGGCGACAGGCGGCCCAAGGTGCTCGGCGCGGTGGGCGTCATCGGCCCCTTGTACATGAACTACGCCCGGATCATCCCGATGGTCGACTTCACCGCACGGACGGTGGGGCGGCTCTTGTCCAACACGCAAACCAAGGACGACCATGACCGATAAGCCCCAACATCAGGCAGAGCCCGACGCGACACCCGCGTCGGAGACGGCGCCGGCCGACGCCACGACGCCGGAACCCGCGGCCGAAGCCGTGCACGACACGGCTGCGAAGGTCGACCTGGAAGCGGAGCTCGCGGCGGCGAAGGATCAGCTCCTGCGTACCCTGGCCGACATGGAAAATCTGCGCCGACGGACGCAGCGCGAAATCGAGGACGCCCGCCGCTACGCGGTGACCGGCTTTGCCCGCGACCTGTTGGAGGTGGCGGACAATCTGGGGCGGGCGGTGGCCACCATCCCCCCCGAGATGCGCGAACAGGAGGGGTGGGCCGGCAATCTGGCCACCGGCATCGCGATGACCGAGCGCACGCTCTTGAGCGCCTTCGAAAAGCACAAGGTGCAGCGCGTGGCGCCGCAAAAGGGCGAGAAGTTCGACCATCAGCGCCACCAGGCGATGTTCGAGGTGCCCACGGCCGATTTCCCGCCGGGCACCATCGCCGAGGTGATGGCCGACGGCTACGTCCTCGCCGATCGCTTGCTCCGGCCGGCGATGGTCGGCGTGGCCAAGGCGCCGGCAGCGGCCACGCCCGAGCCCGTCGACCAATCGGTCTGAGCCCCTCGTTGCCGGGCGTGGGCAGGAAACGCGGCGGGTGACCCACGCCGGCATCGTGGTCGCCAATGGCTTGTTCATCGGCTGCATGCTGCTGGCGAGCCTGCATCTGCGGCGGATGGTGCCGTCGCACATCGCGGTCGACGTTCTGGCTTGGGCGTTCGCCGCGGCGCTGACGACCACGGGCCTGATCCTCTTGATCCCCTGGCTGTCGCCGGTAGCCACGGCCCTCCTCGTGCCGGCGGCCGCCTTTGCCACCTACGCCTGTCTGTGGAGTGCGATCTGGCTGCGCTGTGGTGCGCCGCCGCCTTGGGCCATGATTGGCGCGATCGGCCTCGGCATCGCGCTCCTCATCGCCTGGTCGGGTTTGGCGCCTGCGGCGAGTGGGCAGCGCCTCGCGGGCATGTCGGCCTTGACGTCCTTGGGCTTTCTCGCCGCCACTTGGCGCTTGGCGCGCGGACCCGTGCCCCTCGTAGCACGGCCGATGGATCGCTTGGCCGCGGTCTTCTTCGGGGCGTTGGGCCTCGCCATGGCCGGCCGCAGCGGGCTGGCGCTGATCCCTGCGGCGGGGGCGGAAGTGGCTTGGGTGTTCACGCTGATCGTCTTTCCCTCGCTGTTCAGCGCCGGCGGCCTGTGCCTCGTGCTCGGCTATGTGGGGCACAGCTTGAGCACCAACCGCGCGCTGGCGACGCTCGATCATTTGACCGGCGTCGACAACCGCCGCGGGTTCGAGGCGCGGGTCCAAGCCGAGTTGGCCGCTGCGGCCTCGGCCGGGCGCCCCTCGACTTTGGTCATCGTCGACATCGACGGCTTGAAGGCGATCAACGATGGCCTGGGCCACCCGACGGGTGACACCGTCATCCAGACGGTGGCGGCAACCCTGCGCACCGCCGCCGGTGCGGCCGATCGGCTGGGGCGGCTCGGCGGCGACGAGTTCGCGCTGTTCATGCCCGGACGGACGGCGCCCGAGGCGGTGGCGCGATTGGAGCAGGTCCAGGCGGCGTTGGCAGCCGACGCGGCGCTCGGTGTGCCTGCCGGTCCGGCGCGGGTCAGCTTCGGCGTGGCCGAGTGCCGGCCCGACCAGCCGGCCGATTACGGGACGCTCTACGCGGCGGCCGACGTCGACTTGCTGGCGCGTAGGGCACGGTTGCGCGGCGTCGCTTGAAAACCGCTTGGGCTCCCTGCGCCGGCTCGCCTATCTTCTGCGGCCGACGCTTCTTTGTCGTGGAAAGGACAAACCCGTGGCGGACTTCCAGCCCAAAAAGGTCGTGCTCGCCTATTCCGGCGGTCTCGACACCTCGGTCATCCTGCGCTGGTTGCAGGACACCTATGGGTGCGAGGTGGTGACGTTCACCGCCGATCTCGGTCAGGGCGAAGAGCTGGCGCCGGCGCGTGCCAAGGCGGAAATGCTCGGTGTCGAGGAAATCTACATCGAGGACCTGCGTGAAGAATTCGTCCGCGACTTCGTCTTTCCGATGTTTCGCGCCAATACGGTCTACGAAGGCACCTACCTGCTCGGTACCTCGATCGCCCGCCCCCTGATCGCCAAGCGACTGGTCGAGATCGCCCGCGAGACAGGGGCCGATGCCATCTCCCACGGCGCGACCGGCAAGGGCAACGACCAGGTCCGCTTCGAGCTCAACGCCTATGCGCTGGAGCCGGGGATCCGCATCATCGCACCCTGGCGCTTGTGGGACTTGAACAGCCGGGAAAAGCTGATCGACTACGCAGAGAAGCACCAAATTCCGATCCCGCGGGGCAAGCGGGGCGAGCCGCCCTATTCGACCGACGCCAATCTTTTGCACATCTCCTACGAGGGGTTGGCCCTGGAAGACCCGTGGACGGAGCCGAGCGAGGAGATGTTCACCCGTTCGGTGGCACCGGAAGAGGCCCCGAACCAGCCGGCCTATGTCGAGATCGACTTCGAGCGCGGCGACCCGGTGGCCGTCGACGGGGTCAAGCTTTCGCCCGCCAATCTGCTCATCAGGCTGAATGAACTCGCCGGTGCCCACGGCATCGGCCGGCTCGATCTGGTGGAGAACCGCTTCGTCGGGATGAAGAGCCGCGGCGTCTACGAAACGCCGGGCGGCACCCTGCTCTTGGTGGCCCATCGGGCGATCGAGAGCCTGACGCTCGACCGCGGTGCCGCCCACCTCAAGGACGAGCTGATGCCGCGCTATGCCGAGCTGATCTACAACGGCTTTTGGTTCGCGCCCGAGCGCTCCATGCTGCAGGCGTTGATCGACGAGAGCCAAAAGCGCGTCACCGGCACGGTGCGGCTCAAGCTGTTCAAGGGGGCGGCCCAGGTCGTCGGCCGCAAGTCGCCGCACTCGCTCTACGACCCGCAACTCGCCACCTTCGAGGCCGATCAGGTCTACGACCAAAAGGACGCCGAGGGCTTCATCAAGCTCAACGCGCTGCGCCTGCGCACCTTGGCAAACCGGCGTTGAGACGATTGCGGCACAGCGGGCGCCAAGTGCAATTGGCGGCGCGGTTTTCCGAGTTGGCTTCGTTTGGCCAGCGTTCAGCTGGCAAGCGGTAGTCGAGTTGCCAACGAGTCATGACATGGCGTGGCGCTGGGTGACCCCTGGCGCCATGCCGCTAGGTTGAACCTGGATCTCGTAGGCAACGAAGCATCATGCGCATCTTGATCATCGAAGACGACAAGCGAACCGCCGAACACGTCATCAAGGGCCTGAGCGAAGCCGGGCACGTCGTCGACCACGCGGCCGACGGTGTTTCCGGTCTCAACCTGGCCGGGGCGTCGTCCTACGACGTCCTGGTCGTCGACCGCATGCTGCCCGGCAAGGACGGTTTGGCCCTCGTCGAACTGCTGCGTGCCGCGGGCAACCAAACGCCGGTTCTGGTCCTCTCGGCGCTGGCCGACGTGGGGCACCGCGTCGAAGGCCTGAAGGCCGGCGCCGACGACTATCTGGTCAAGCCTTACGCCTTCTCCGAGCTCCTCGCCCGGATCGAGGCCTTGGGTCGCCGGCGTGATCCCGAGGTGGTGGCGACCCGCCTCCAGGTCGACGATCTGGTGCTGGATCGGCTGGCGCGCACGGCCAGCCGCAACGCCAAGCCGCTGACACTGCAGCCGCGCGAGTTCAAGCTGCTCGAATGCATGATGCAGCACGAAGGCCAGGTCCTCACCCGCACCATGCTCTTGGAAAAGGTCTGGGACTACCAGTTCGATCCCCACACCAACGTCGTCGACGTGCACATCGCCCGGCTGCGGCAGAAAGTCGATCGTGGCTACGAACGCCCCCTCATCCACACCGTCCGCGGCGCCGGCTATCGCCTCAGTGTCGATCCGTAGGCTTACCGGCACCACCGCCTTTCGCCAGGCACTGATCTATGTGGGCTTGCTGCTCGCATCGCTCGGCCTGGCGCTCGGCGGGGTCAAGATCATCGCCGAGCGTTCGATCGAGGCGGAGAGCGAAAACGCCATCACCGCCGAGATCGAGGGCTTGGCGGCGGTCTATGGGCAGCGCGGTTTGCCGGCCCTGGTGAACGAGATCGAGCGGCGGTCGGCGCAGCCCTATCGGGGCGGCATCTATCTCCTCGTCAACCCCTTGGGCGAACGGCTCGCCGGCAACCTGGCGGGTTGGGAGGGACCGCCCACGGTACAGGAGGGGTCGATCGCCTTCTCCGTCGAACCGCCGGGCGAAGCGCAAGTGCGGGCCCAGGCCCGCACCTTCGCCTTGGAGGGCGGCTACGTCTTGATGGTTGGGCGCACGCTCGCCGCCCAGGACGGTTTCCAGCGCGCACTCAACCGCGGCCTCCTCATCGCCTTCATCGGTGCATTGGTGATCGGCATCGCCGGGGGGCTGATCCTCGCCCGCGAGACCGAGCGGCGGATCGAGGCCATGAACGTGGCGATCGACCGGGTGCGCGCCGGCGCCTTGGAGGTGCGGCTGCCGCAACGCCGCGGCGGCGGTGACGAATTCGACCGCCTCGCCTCGCAGATCAACCGCCTCCTGGCCGAAAGCGAGGCCCTGATCCGCGGCATGCGCCAGGTGACCGACGACGTGGCGCACGATCTGCGCACCCCGCTCCAGCGCCTGCACACGCGCCTCGAGGACGCCTTGGCGCTACAGGGCGAAGGCCCGGCGCGGGACATGATCGAGGCCGCCCTCGACGATCTCGATCGCCTGTTGCGGCTGTTTCGCACGGTGCTCCTCATCAACACGGCCGAAAGCGGCAGCCCCAAGCAGAGCTTCCAGGATGTCAGCCTGACGGCGATTGCGGCCGATGCCTGCGAACTCTACGAGGCGGTGCTGGAGGACATCGGGCTCGAACTGGAGACCGACCTCGAGGCCGACATAAGGCTCGCCGGCCATGGCGCGCTCCTGGCGCAGGCGATTGCCAATCTCCTGGACAATGCCGCCAAATTCACGCCGCGTGGCGGCAAGGTCACCGTGCGCTTGACGGCCGGCGACCCGGCGGTGGTGACGGTCAGCGACACCGGCCCCGGTATTCCCCGGGAGCGTCGCGACGAGGTCCGGCGCCGCTTCACCCGCCTCGACAGTGCGCGCGAAACGCCGGGCCACGGCCTCGGCCTCGCCCTGGTCGATGCGGTCGCCCGCCTGCACGGCGGGCATCTGGAGTTGGACGACGCCGCCCCCGGCCTCGTCGCCCGGCTGGTATTGGCGCGCAACCCCATCCATCGCTGGTAGGCGGAACGGATCGGCGCTAAGGCGAGGGCGTCCGCAAATGGGGGAGGTGCGTGTGCCGGAACGTTGGAACGTCTATCTCGCCGGCGAGATCCACAGTGACTGGCGCGACGAGTTGCAGCGCCTGATCGAAGCCGCGGATCTGCCCGTTCGCTTCACCGCACCCGTCACGGACCACGCAGCCAGCGACGACTGCGGGGTGCGCATCACCGGCCCCGCACCCGATCGCTTCTGGCACGACCGCAAGGGCGCGCTGTTGAATGCCGTGCGCACCCGCACCGCGATCAAGGAGGCGCACGTCGTGGTGGTCCGCTTCGGCGACCGCTACAAACAGTGGAACGCCGCCTTCGATGCCGGCCTCGCCAGCGCCTGGGACAAGCCGCTCGTCATCCTGCACGACGCCGAGCACGACCACGCGCTGAAGGAGATCGACGCGGCGGCGGCGATGGTCTGCCGCACCCCGAGCGAGGTGGCCGCCGCGCTCGCCTACGTCATCAGCGGCCGCTTGCCCTGAGTTCTCGGCTCAAGGACACAGCCGGTAGCCGCCGGGCTCGGTGACGAGCAGCCGCGGTGTCTTCGGATCGGCTTCCAGCTTGCGGCGCAGGCGGTAGACGTGCGTTTCGAGCGTATGGGTGCTGACTGCGGCCCGATACCCCCACACCTGCTGCAGGAGTGTCGCCCGTGGCACGGCCTCGGGTGCCGCGCGGTAGAGGTGCTCGACGATCGCCGCCTCGCGCGCCGTCAACGTGATGACCTTGCCCGCGGCGCTGTCGATCAACTGCTTGGCGGTGCGGCGGAACGTAAACGGCCCGATGGCGATGCCGTCGTCGTCACCCCGAGCCGCCGGGCGCAGCTGCGCGCGCACCCGCGCGAGCAGATCGGCGAGGCGGAACGGTTTGGCCAGATAGTCGTCGGCGCCCGCGGCCAGCCCCGAGCGGCTGCGTGCCGTGGCCTCGCGCGCGGTCATGACGATGATCGGCGCCGTGACCCCCTCTGCCCGCAGGAACGCGCAAACCGGCTGGCCCGCCGTCTCCGGCAGGTCGTGGTCGACCAGAAGCAGATCCACCGCATGGGCCCGCCAGAGCGCCAGCCCGGCTCGGACGTCGTCGGCTTCGAGCACGGTGAAGGGCTGGTCGCGCTGCAACGAGGCCACCAAGGCGCCGCGCAAGACCGCATCGTCATCGACGATCAAGAGGACCCCGCCGCCCGCCATCGTCTCTCCCGCGTTGGCACGATGCACGGCCTCGAAGGTAAATCATGGCCCCGCCCAACACCAGTTGCCGCCGCATGCCGGCCGTCGATGCCCTTGCCGGCGGCCCGAGCCTCTGGCAAGTGCCGCTCACCTCCAAGCTCCCCGTCGATGGCCCCCGTGTTCGCAACCCTCTGCCGACTGAGCGCGCGCCCCTTCGCAAGCGTCGGTGCCGCGGCGCTGCTGCTCGGTGCCTACCTCCTGCTCCACGCCGCCACGCGCCTTTGGCTCTGGCCCGGCTCGCTCGGCTATGACGACGCCGAGCAGGTCCTCTTCGCCCAGGCCTGGTCGCTCGGCTATCGGTTTCAGCAACCGCCCCTCGTCACCTGGTTGGTCCTGGCGCTCAGTGACCTTGTCGGCCTCGCCCCTGGCCTCCTGTCGATCACCGTCCTGCGCACGCTGCTGCTGGCCGCCTTGCACGTCACCTTCTTTTTGGCGGCGCGGCATTGGCTCGGTGATGGCGTTCGCGCGGCCCTCGCCAGTGCCGCCCTCGCCGCCACCTACACCCTCGGATTTTTGGCCCACGGCGATCTCCTGGTGTCGACCTCGCTCGCCGTCGCCGTCGCCACCAGCCTTTGGCTCTGGGGCCGGCTTTTGGCACGCCCGACCCTGCCCAACACCCTGGCGTTCGGCGTGGTCTGCGGGCTCGGCCTGTTGGCGAAGTGGAACTTCGTCATGTTGGCCCTGGCCTATCTCCTGGTCGGCTTGGCGCTGCCGGCATATCGCGGGCTCGTCCTCTCCTGGCGCACCCCGGTCGTGGTGGCCGTGGCCAGCCTGATCGCCGGACCCAGTGCGCTTTGGGTTTTGGCCCACCATCCGAGTTTTATCGGCCTCGGCCAGGAAGTCTTGATCGAGCCGGCCGCCCGGCGGAGCGCCCTCGACGGGCTCCAAGCCCTCGTCCGGTCGGCTTTGGCCTTCCCGCAGCCGGTCCTCCTCTTGGCGTTGGTCGCGCTGTGGCCGGCGCTGGGGCCACTGCCGCCACGGGTGCGTCCCTTGGCTTGGGTCATGGTGGTGGCCTTCGCCCTGCACCTTTTGCTCATCCCCTTGGCCGGCGCGGTCAATTTCCCCGAGCGGTGGATGATCACCGTGCTGCTCGCCTTACCGATCGTGCTGTTCGCGGCGGTTCCGCCGGGGCATCCCCGCCTGGCAGGGGCGGCACTCGCCATCCTCCTGGTCGTCGTCGTCGCCTTGGGCGCGCGCGCCACCATCGGCCTCACCGATGCCGCCTATTGCGGCAAATGCCGAACCCGCCTACCCACCGAAGCGTTCGTCGAAGGGCTGCGGGAGGCGGGCATGACGCCTTCACGATACGTCACCTCGGACATGCATCTGGGGGGCAATCTGCAAGCCGCGCTCGGTGACGCCGGACAGGTGGTCATGCAAGGCTACCCCGAATCGATCTGGCCGCGTGGAGCCGCTGCGCCCTGCATCCTGCTTTGGCGCCACGACGCACCGCTGCCGCCGGACGGCTCCGGGCGCGACGTCGGCCAGGTGCGGGCGCCGATCCTGGGGCGTGACGACCGCCTTCAGGGGATCGCCTTCCGTCGCCTCGACGACGGGGCGGCGTGCCCATGAGCCCTCGGGAAACGGTCAGTATCGTCGTGCCTCTGCTCGACGAGGCGCCGACCATCGAGGCGTTGAACGCCCGCATCTGGGCCGCCGCCGACGCGCACGCGCTGCCGATCGTCGAGGTCCTGTTCGTCGACGACGGCAGCAGCGACGCCTCCTGGCAACGCATCGCCGCCCTGGCGGAACGGGACGAGCGGGTGCGCGGCTTGCGATTGCGGCGCAATTTCGGCAAGGCCACAGCGCTCGATCTGGGCATTCGAGCGAGCCGTGGCCGCCTGGTCGTCACCATGGATGCGGACCTGCAAGACGACCCGAGCGAGTTGCCGCGGTTCTTGGCGGCGCTCGAGCCCGGTGTCGATCTGGTCTCCGGCTGGAAGGAGCGCCGCGAAGATCCGTGGTCGAAGACCTTCCCGTCGAAGATCTTCAACCGGGTCACCTCGTGGTTGTCCGGCGTCGACCTGCATGATTTCAACTGTGGGTTCAAATTGTACCGCCGCGAAATTTTCGACGAGGTGACGCTGTACGGCGAGCTGCATCGGTTCGTCCCGGTGCTCGCCGCCGCGCGGGGCTATGGGGTGGTGGAACTCCCGGTCCGCCACCATGCCCGCCAGCACGGGGTCTCGAAGTACGGGACGCGGCGTCTGCTCAAAGGCTTCGTCGATCTTCTCACCGTCTTGATGCTCACCCGTTTCGCCCAAAGACCCGGCCACCTCTTCGGCGGTCTTGGTGTCTTTCTCGGATTTTTCGGTTTTTGTTTGTTGATCTATTTGAGTGTTTTGAGGATATTTTTTGGCATGCCGATTGGTGATCGGCCGTTGTTGTTGTTGGGGATTATGCTTTCGATCATCGGCGTGCAGGTCTTGTTGTTCGGTATCTTGGCGGAGCTGTTTTTGAGCCGCACCCAGCCGAGACCGCCCACATCGCTCGTCGCCGAGCGTTGCAACTGAGCCGTGGCCCCCGCAGGCACCGCGCGGCGGGCCTTGCCGGGCCGCGACGCGAATGCGTCCGATGCTCGGCTGGGCGGTGCGGTCGCCGAGGTGCGGCGTGAGCGGTCCGCAGCCGCGGCGATGGTGGGGGCGGGGTCTGCGGTTGGCGGCGGCCCTGCTGTTGAGCGCGCTCTGTCTGGCCTGGTTGGGCCGCCAGGTGGATCTGGCCGCCTTGGCGGCGCGATGGCGCGACGTTCCTATGGGGCATCTGGTCGGCGGTGTGCTCTTGGCTTGGACCTTCCCCTTCTGGCGAGCGGCCCGATTGCGCGCCTGCCTGCCGCCGGACGCCCACGTGACCCCAGGCAGCTGCTGGCGCATCGTTGCCGAAGCCCTGCTGTGGGCGTTCTTGCTGCCGTTCAAGCTCGGTGAATTGAGCCTGCCGCTCTTGATACACCGCCGGCTGGGGGTGGCTTTGCTACCCGCTGCGGGCCTGTTTTTGCTGCTCCGCTTGGCCGATGTCGCGGTCATCGTCGGCATGCTGGCGGTGGCGCTGGCGTCCTTGGGGCTCCTCGTCGAGACGCCGGTCTGGCGCGCCGCGTTGGCCCTTGCCGGTGGGGGACTGCTCCTGCTGCCGCTGGCACTGCCGCGGCTTGGCCGGGTATTGGCCACCTGGCCCCCCTTCGAGCGGCGCTGGCTCCGCCTCGCGCTCGACGGTCTGACGCCCGTGCAGAGCTCTCCTGTGCGGGTTCGCTTGCTTTTGACGAGTTGGGGGCTGTGGGTCACGCAGGCCGCTTTGGTTGCCTTGATGGCCCATGCCGCCGGGCTGCGCGTGGCGGTGGACCTGGTGGCGCTGGCCAGTGCTGCCGGCAATCTGGCCTTCGCCTTGCCGGTGAACGGGCTCCTCGGCCTCGGCCCGCAACAGGCGGCGTTGGCCGCGACGTTGCAGGCGGGCGGTGTGCCGTGGGATGCGGCCGTCGCGGTCGCCATCGCCACCTACCTTGCGGTGTTGATCGGTGCGCTCACCACCGGCACGACGGCGTGGCTGTGGCAGGCGGTGGGCGCGTCGGCCACCTCGTCGCCTCGGCGTGGAGCCGATCCATAAAATGCAAGCAAAAGTCATTGCTTTGCAAGGGCTTAGACCAAAGCGGTAGGCGAGATCGCTTGAACGGCTGCGGCAATTCAACTATAAGTAGATCGTGTCCTCCCAGTAAGCTTCCAAGCGGTGGCCCCGGCCACCGCATTTTTTTTGCCTCTGCCCGCGGCACCTCCCCCCGTCGCCGCGCTGGCTGGCTGCGCCCTCAGGGATGGCGGGGCGGCTTCGATCCGTCATCATCTTGTCACCATTCGGCGCTAAGCCCCTCGCGACGGTCGACGCGGCCTGCTTCCGCGGCGACGGCTCAGCACGGGAGAGCACCCTTGACGTTGAAAACCCTCACGAGCGCCGCCGCCCTGGTCGGCCTGCTCGCCGCCGGCACGGCCCAGGCGCAAATGCAGATCGATCCGGCGCTGCCCACCTACCAGCCCGTTTCCGGCGTCGCCGGCAGCCTCAGCTCGGTCGGCTCCGACACCCTGAACAACCTGATGACGCTTTGGGCCGAAGGCTTCCGCACCTTCTACCCCAACGTGACCATCGAAATTCAGGGTGCGGGTTCGGGCACGGCCCCCCCGGCGCTGATCCAGGGCCAGGCCCAGTTCGGCCCGATGTCGCGGCCGATGCGCGGCTCGGAAATCGAGGAGTTCGAGGCCCGCTTCGGCTACGCCCCGACCCCGATCCGCGGCGCGATCGACGCGCTCGGCGTGTTCGTCCACAAGGACAACCCGATCGAGTGCCTGTCGCTCGCCCAGGTCGACGCCATCTTCTCGTCGACCCGCAACGGTGGTCTCGACGCCCCAATCAACACCTGGGGTGACGTCGGTCTGACCGGTGAGTGGGCCAACATGCCGATCGCCCTTTACGGCCGCAACTCGGCCTCGGGCACCTACGGTTACTTCCGCGAGGTGGCGCTGTTCGGTGGCGACTACCGGGCCGAGGTTCGTGAGCAGCCGGGCTCCTCGACCGTGATCCAGGGCGTGGCCTCCGAGGTCGGCGGCATCGGCTATTCGGGCGTGGGCTACGCGACCGCCGACGTGCGCCCGGTGCCGTTGCGTGCCACCGACGCCGACGAGTGCTTCCCGGCCGAGGGCCAGTACGCGGCGTCCGGTGATTACCCGATCGCCCGCTTCCTCTACGTCTACGTCAACAAGAACCCGAACGAGCCGCTGGAGCCGCTGCGCGGCGAGTTCATCCGCTTCGTCTACGCGCAGCAGGGTCAGGAGGCGGTCATGCGCGCCGGCTTCTTCCCCGTGAACGAGTTCCTCGCCAACACGGACCTCGAAGCCTTCGGCTTGACGCCGTCCGGCTCCTGAGCCCACGAGGTTGACGGCACCGGGGTGCAGTTGCACCCCGGTGCTTCTTCGTTCTAGCCCAGGTTTTCCCCCGCAATTCGAGGACCGCCATGGCAACCACCCCGGAGACCGCCGGCAACGAGGGCGACCGGTCGGCCGCGCGCCGCGCCGCCCGGGCGCACGTCCGCGACAAGCGCACACGGCTCTCGGTCGTGTTCGGCGAGCGGATCGCCCAATGGTCGATCACCATCGGCGGCCTCATGGTCATCATCGCCGTCGTGGGCATCATGGTGTTCCTGGTGCGCGTCGCCGTGCCGTTGTTCGCGCCGGGCGAGATCACCCGCACCCTGACCCACAGCCTGCCGGCCCAGGAAGTGGCGTGGGTCAACGCCGACGAATGGCAGACGACGGCCATTCGCGTCTCCGCCGACGGGCGCGCGAGCGCGTTCCACGTGCCCACGGGACGCCTCCTGTTCACCTCGGAACTCGATTTCGACGGCCTACGGGCCACCGCCGTGGCCGGCACGCTGCAGCGCAACCAAGTCATTTTCGGCTTCGAGGATGGCACGGTCCGCTTCGGTGAGGTCGGCTTCGAGGTCACGACCACGGCCGAGCGCAACGCGCCCAGTGCCCGGGAGGCGTTGCACGACCGCGATTTCTACTTCGACCGGCGCATCTTCTCGAAGGTGCTGACCGGCGATTACCGCACCATTCGTCCCTTCGCCGAGTTCCAGGACCCGGTGGCGATTTCCGAGCACGCCATAGTCGCCATCGACTATCGCGCCAGCGGCTCGGTCGAGCGGCCCCGCTTTTCCTTCATCACCGTCGATGCGGTCGGCATCGCCCGCGTCAGCGTCACGACCGTGCAGCGCAACTTGATGACCGGCCAGGAAACGCTGCGCACCACCACCTCTGAACTGCCCGAACTGCCGCAATTGCCGGAAGGGACGGTGGTCACCGCGGTGCTGCTCAGTGCCGGCGGTGATCGCGCGATCATCGCCACCGGCGCCGGCATGATCTATCGCTATGACGTGCGCGACGCCAACCAGCCGGTCCTGGCCGAACAGCGCCGGGTGTTCGCCGACGGCGTCGCCGTGACCGCGCTCAACTTCCTCAACGGCGAGCAGGCCCTGGTCGTGGGCAGCGATCGCGGCGACGTCGACGTGTTTTTTCGCCTGCTGCGCGAGGGTGCCACGACCACCGACGGTCGCGAGCTGGTGCGCGCCCGCGTCCACGAGCCGCAAGGGGCAGCCATCGTCGAGATCACGCCCTCGCAGCGCGACAAGAGCCTCGTCACCCGGGATGCCGACGGCGGCGTCTGGATCCGCCATTCGACGGCCGACCGCGTGCTGTTTCAGTTCGAGCGCTCCGGCACGGCACGGGCCGACGCGGTGACGATGATGTTCCCCCGCGCGGACGGTGCGCTCTTGGTCGCCGATGATGGCACCGCCGACGTCTGGTCGTTCGAGCCCCGCCATTCCGCCGCCACGCTGCGCACGCTCTTCGGCCGGGTCTGGTACGAGGGCTACGACGCGCCGACCTGGGCCTGGCAGTCGACCGCCGCCACCGACGACTTCGAGCCCAAATACTCGCTCGTGCCGCTGATCTTCGGCACCCTCAAGGCCACCGTCTACGCCATGCTGTTCGCGGTGCCGATCGCGCTGATGGGGGCGATCTACACCTCCGAGTTCGTCCACCGCAGCGTCC
This sequence comes from Geminicoccaceae bacterium, assembly GCA_007694015.1. Classification (GTDB taxonomy): domain Bacteria; phylum Pseudomonadota; class Alphaproteobacteria; order Geminicoccales; family Geminicoccaceae; genus RECO01. The sequence continues at coordinate 4,182 of RECO01000120.1, read as the reverse complement.
GCGCCACGGTGAAGCCCGTCATGGAAATGATGGAGAGCCTGCCGACGGTGGTGCTCGGCTTCCTCGCCGCCCTGGTGCTCGCCCCCTTCGTCGAGGAGTGGATCGCGGCGGTGCTGCTTGCCTTCTTCGCGCTGCCGGTCGGGCTGATGCTCGGCGCCTTCCTCTGGCAGATGCTGCCGGCGCAACTCGCACTGCGCCTCGACGGCGTGCCGAAATTCGCCCTGATGTTCGTCACCATCGGCCTCGCCGCCGCCTTCGCCTACCGCGTCGGCCCGATTTTCGAACTGGTGCTGTTCGACGGCGACTTCAAAGCCTGGGTCAACGGCGATTTCGGCACCGGCACGCCGTTCATGTTCTTGATCCTGATCCCGCTGTCCTATCTGGCGGTCAGCTTCGTCTTCTACCGCCAGGTCGGCCACGTGTTTCGCGACCGGATGCGCAGCCTGGACCGCCCGGCGGCGGGCCGCCTCGACTTCGTCCGCTACATCGCCTTCTTTGGGGCGGCCCTGGTGCTGGCCTATGCGGTCGCCTCCTTCCTTACCCTCCTCGGCTTCGACCCGCGCGGCGGGGTGATCGACACCTACGCGCAGCGCAACGCGCTGGTGGTGGGCTTCGTCATGGGCTTCGCCATCATCCCCAACATCTACACTCTGGCCGAGGACGCCTTGAACTCGGTGCCGGCGCATTTGCGCGCCGGCAGCCTCGCCTGCGGCGCCACGCCCTGGCAGACGGCCATGTGGGTGATCCTGCCCACCGCCGCGTCGGGTGTGTTCTCGGCGGTGATGATCGGCATGGGCCGTGCCGTCGGCGAAACGATGATCGTCGTGATGGCCACCGGCAACACGCCGATCCTCGACTGGAACATCTTCGCCGGTCTGCGCACCCTCTCGGCCAACATCGCCGTGGAGCTGCCGGAAGCGGTGAAGGACGGCACCAACTATCGGGTCCTGTTCCTCTGCGCGCTGACGCTGTTCATCATGACCTTCGTCATCAACACCTTTGCCGAACTAATCCGGCAGCGCTTCCGCAAGCGCGCCTTCCAGCTTTGAGGGGAGCCTGAGCGATGTCGACCGAAATCGCCGACCGCCGGGCCACCGGTACCGCCCAGACCGTCAACGGCCGCGCCGTGCGCCGTTTCACCGCCGACGTCTCCGCCGTGGGCGAGCCCGCGCTTTGGGGTTTCGGCGGCGCCTTGGCGCTCGGCATCATCCTGATCGCCGGCTTCCTCGGGCTGATCTTCGTCAATGGTGTGACGACCTTCTGGCCGAAGCCGATCGCCGTCGTCGAAACCGTCGACGGGCGGATGCTCGCCGGCGTGCCGACCCGCACCGGCGTCTACCGGCCGGGCGAGCGCATCGTCGAGGCGATGACCCCCGAACAGCGGGCTTTTCTCGAGGAAAACCAGGGTTTCTCCGAGCGCACGCTGTTCCGCACGGCCAATTTCGACCTCACCGGTGACGACTTCACCTGGGTCTCCGACTACCAGAAGACGGAGGTCACCTTCCCGGCCGACTTCTTCTATTTCGAGCGCCGCGAATGGGGTCCCTTCGTCGGCCGGATCGCCGGCATCGTCATCGACGACGTGGCGATCCCTGCCGAGGCCGTCGACATGGCCCTGTTGCGGCGCGAACAGCGCGAGGCGCGCGGCCGCTTCGAGCAGATCCGCCGGATCGAGCGCCGCGACATCGGTGCCGTCAACTACCGCATCGAGCAGGAGCGCTTGAGCCGGAGGCGGGCAGCCCTGCGCCACGGCGCCGATTCGCCGCAAGCCGAAGCCGCGGCCGCAGCCGCCGCCACCCGGATCGCCCAGCTCGAAGAGGAGTTCCGCAGCCACCAGGACCGCATCGCCGCCATCCGCGCCATCGACCGCGAGAACCGCATCGTTCTGGAGACCATCGACGGGCGCCAGAAGGAGACCGAGCTCTCCCAGATCGTCCGCTTTTTCGCCGCCAACGACCTGAGCTTTACCGACAAGGCCGGTATCTACGTCGCCCGCTGGCATGAGTTCCTGACGACCGAACCGCGCGAAGCCAATATGGAAGGTGGCGTGCTGCCAGCGATTTTCGGCACCGTCATGATGACCATGATCATGGTGGTGGTCGTCGCCCCCTTCGGCGTCATCACCGCCCTCTATTTGCGCGAATACGCCAAGCAGGGCCGCATCGTCTCGGCCGTCCGCATCTCGGTGAACAACCTCGCCGGTGTGCCCTCCATCGTCTACGGCGTGTTCGGCCTCGGCTTCTTCGCCTACACCATGGGCGTCACCATCGACCAACTGTTCTTCCCCGAACGGTTACCGTCGCCCACCTTCGGCACCGGCGGCATCCTCTGGGCGTCCTTGACCCTGGCGCTGTTGACCGTGCCCGTGGTGATCGTCGCCTCCGAGGAAGCGCTCGCCGCCGTGCCCCGGTCGATGCGCGAAGGCTCGCTCGCCTGCGGGGCCTCCAAGTGGCAAACGATCCGCTACGTGGTGCTCCCCAAGGCGCTGCCCGGCATCATGACCGGGCTGATCCTGGCCATGGCCCGCGGTGCTGGCGAGGTGGCGCCGTTGATGCTGGTCGGCGTGGTCAAGCTCGCGCCAGCGCTGCCATTCGACCAGTTCTTCCCCTTCATCCATCTCGAGCGCAGCTTCATGCACCTCGGCTTCCACATCTTCGACGTGGGCTTCCAGTCGCGGAACTCCGAGGCCGGCAAGCCGATGGTGTTCGTGACCACCCTGCTGCTCTTGACCCTGATCGTCGCGATGAACTCGACGGCGATCATCATCCGCAACCGGCTGAAACGGCGCTACGCCACGGGCCACTTCTGATCTGGAGACCGCGTCATGGCCATCGCACGCGCCGAGGTGGACGCCATCCCGCAGCGGGAGGCGTTCGAGCCCACCGCCTACCACGTCAAGCGGGGCGGCGAGGGTGTCGCCCTCGACATCCGCAAGTTCAATCTCTGGTACGGTAAGGCCCAAGCCCTCTACGACGTCAGCATGGAGGTCCAGGCCGGGCTGGTCACCGCGTTGATCGGCCCCTCCGGCTGCGGCAAGTCCACCCTGCTCCGCTGCCTCAACCGGATGAACGACCTGATCGACGAGTTGCGCATCGACGGCGAGATCATGGTCGGCGGCCAGAACATCTACGCCTCGTCGATCGACGTCATCGCGCTCCGAAAGCGCATGGGGATGGTGTTCCAAAAGCCCAACCCCTTCGCCATGTCGATCTACGACAACGTCGTCTATCCGCTGCGGGTCGACGGCGTGACCAACAAGGGCGTGCTGGAAGAGACCTGCGAGCGGGCGCTGCGCTCGGCGGCACTTTGGAACGAGGTCAAGGACCGGCTCAAAGAGAGCGCGCTCGGCCTTTCCGGTGGTCAGCAGCAACGGCTCTGCATCGCCCGCGGCATCGCCTCCGACCCGGAGGTACTCTTGATGGACGAACCCTGCTCCGCCCTCGACCCGATCGCCACGGCCAAGATCGAAGACCTGATCTCCGAGCTGAAGGGCCAGTACACCATCGTCATCGTCACCCACAACATGCAGCAGGCGGCGCGCGTCTCCGACAATACCGCCTTCATGTATCTCGGCCGCTTGATCGAATACGGCGATACCGAACGCATCTTCGAAAACCCGGACAAGACGCAGACCCAGGACTACGTCACCGGCCGCTTCGGTTGAGGAGCCAGCAGCGATGAACATCCCGCATACGATGAAGTCGTTCGACGAAGACTTGGGCCAACTGCGCAACCAGGTGGTCGAGCTGGGCACCGTCGTCCGCGAGGCTTTGGAGCAGTCGCTCGAAGTACTCGGCACGGCGAGCCGCAGCCGGGCCGCCGAGGTCATCGAGCGCGATGCCGTGGCCGACGAACTCGAACGTCAGGTCCAAACCCAGGTGATGAAGGTGCTCGCCCGCTACCAGCCGGTCGCCAACGACCTGCGTGAGGTCATCGCCGCCGAGCGCCTTGCCGCCAACCTGGAGCGCGTCGGCGACCATGCCAAGAGCATCGCCAAGCGCGTCATCCGCCTCGCCGACGACAGTTGGCTGGAGGACGCCCGAGCCGTGCAGCGCTTCGGCCGCGACGTCCAACGCCTTCTGGTCCAGGCCGTCGACGCCTACGTCGCGCGCGATCTCGAAACCGCCACCGAGGCCTGGTACGGCGACGCCGACGTCGACGAAGCCTTCGACGACGTCTTCC
>RECO01000224.1 GCA_007694015.1 Geminicoccaceae bacterium | reverse complement strand
GGGTCATCGAGGTCAAAGAGATCAAGATGCGCCCGGGCATCGACGACAACGACTATAACATCAAAATGAAAAAGGTGCGCTCGTTCCTCGACGAGGGCGACAAGGTCAAGGTGACCATGCGCTTTCGCGGGCGCGAGATGTCGCATCAGCACCTCGCCATGGACATCCTGACCAAGGTCAGGGACGAGGTGGCCGATCTGGCGAAGGTCGAGCAATTCCCGAAAATGGAAGGCCGCCAGATGGTCATGGTGATGGCGCCGCTCAAGTAGCCGTCGAACTCGCGGTGACACCGCACGCGCAGCGGTTGGTCGATCTCCGCCTGGCCCTCGGTCAGGCCGGCGTCGATGGCTTCGTCCTGCCGCGCACCGACATGTACGGCTCCGAATACCTGCCGCCCGGCGACGAGCGGGTGGCGTGGCTCACCGGCTTTACCGGCTCGGCGGCGCGGGTCGCCATCCTGCCGGACACGGCCGCCGTCTTCACCGATGGCCGCTACACCCTCCAGGTGAAGGACGAGGTCGCCCAGGACCTCTTCGAAACGCGCCACATCCTCGACGAACCCTTGGCCGAGTGGCTGGCCGAGCGCGTCCACGAAGGCATGCGCATCGGCTACGATCCGCAGCTCCACCTGAAGGCCGACGTCGAACGGTTGCAGAAGGTCTTGGACCGCAAGGGCGCAACCCTGGTGGCCCTCCAGACCAACCCGGTGGATGACGTCTGGCTTGACCGGCCGAGCGCACCGCGGGCCGCCATGCGCGCACAGCCGCCAGCGCTCGCCGGTGAAACCAGCTTGGCCAAGCGGCAGCGGCTGCTGGCCCAGGTCGAGCCGAAGGCCGCCGACGGCTTCTTCGTCTCGACCGGCGACGGGGTCGCTTGGCTGTTGAACCTGCGCGGCGCCGACATCCCGTTCAACCCCTTGTGCCTCGGCCTCTGCCTCGTCCTGCCGGGCGCGCGGGCGGTGTTTCTCACCGACCCCGCGAAGCGCCCCCAGGGCTTCGCCTTCGAGGACGACGGCATCGCCCTCGAACCGCTCGACGACCGCTTGGCGCTCTACGCCGAACTGGCCCATGAGGGTGCGCGTATCCTGGTCGACCCGGCCGTCACCCATCTGGGGCTGATCGACGAGCTGACCGCCGCCGGTCTCTGCGTGGTCGAAGGCACGGACCCGGTCGGCCCCGCGAAGGCAAGGAAGAACAAGGCCGAGATCGCGGGCGCCAAGCGCGCCCAGATCGTCGATGGCGCCGCCGTCACCCGCTTCCTCGCTTGGCTCGACCGCCAGACCGACGTCGACGAGCTGACCGCCGCAGCCGCACTCGAAGCCGAGCGTGCCAAGGACCTGGACTACGCCGGCCCCAGCTTCGACACCATCAGCGGCGCCGGCCCCAACGGCGCCATCGTCCACTACCGCGTCAGCGCGCACAGCAACCGCAAGCTGGAACGAGGCTCGCTCTACCTCGTCGACAGCGGCGGCCAGTACAAAGACGCCACCACCGACATCACCCGCACCGTCGCCATCGGCGAGCCCACACCCGAGATGCGCCGCCGCTTCACCCTGGTGCTCGAAGGCCACGTCGCGCTGGCCACCGCCGTCTTCCCCAAGGACACCCGCGGCTCGCAGCTCGACGTCCTGGCCCGCCGCCCCTTGTGGGAAGCCGGTCTCGACTTCGACCACGGCACCGGCCACGGCATCGGCGCCGCGCTTTGCGTGCACGAGGGCCCGCAGCGCATCGCCAAGCGCGGCGGCGACGTGAAACTCGAGCCCGGCATGATCGTCTCCAACGAACCGGGCAACTACCCCACCGGCCAATTCGGCATCCGCACCGAAAACCTGATGCTGGTCGTCGAACGTGGCAAACCCGAGGGCGGCGACGTCGACCTGCTCGGCTTCGACATCCTCACCCTGGCCCCGATCGACCGCCGCCTCGTCGAGCCAACCCTCCTCTCGCCAAGCGCCCGCACCTGGCTCGACACCTACCACGCCCGCGTCCGCCAGGTGCTCGGCCCCCTGCTCGACACCGCCGACCGCGCGTGGCTCGAAGAGGCGACGGCACCGCTGGCGGCGGGGTGAAAACTTGGGTTTAGGGGGGCTTATGGCCCCCCACGACCCGCAATTCCTCGATGGCGGGACGGGCGCGGTTGCGTCAAGGTGGGGGATGGGCGTACCCTGAGCGGTCACCGCTGGGGGAGAGCGAAGATGCGCGCTTGGGCCTTCTGGGTGGCATTGGTGGTGGGAGTTTGGGCGCTGACGCCGGCTTTCGCCGACGAACGGCCAAGGGTCGGGCAACTGGCGGCCCTGCAGGGGACGGTTGCGCTCGCCGGGCCTTTGGAGCGCCGCGGCTTGACCGGCGGCGAAGTCCTGCGCGCCGGCGACCGGCTCGTCACCGGCGCCGGCAGCCGTGCGCTGGTCCAGCTCGAGGGCGGGCTCACCGTCGTCGTCGGTGCCGCGAGCGAATTGGTCGTCCAACGCGCGGCGCGCGAAGGTGGGCCGTGGTCCACGCTGGTGGAACTCGCGACCGGCGTCGTGCGCGCGGTACTCAGCGCACCCACAGCCGGCGCCGAGGTCCAAATCCAGACGACCTTCGCGGTCACCTCGGTCCGCTCGACCGAATGGACGGTCGAACAAAGTGCCGAGGGGACGGCGGTGTTCGCCCAGAGCGGCAGCGTCGCCGTGGATGCTGCGGGAGAGCAGGTCGTCCTCGCAGCCGGCCAGGGCACCGACATTGCTCCCGGTGCCGCACCGACCCCGCCCATCGCGTGGGGTGCGCCGCGTGTGGCCGACACGCTGGAGCGTACCGCCTTCCGCGTGCGTTGAACCGGAGCCGGCGGCCGAGGCTCGGTGTTCGACTGCTGATCGCAGTCGTCGTCGGCCTCGCCGTGCTGGTGCTCGATCAGGGCCCCCTCCACAATTGGTTGCAACGCCAGGAAGCGCAAAGCCTCGATTGGCGGTTCCGCGTCCACGGCCCGGTGCCGCCGCCAGCTGACGTGGTGCTGGTCGTCATCGACGAGGCGATGATCGATGCCGCCGGCGGCTGGCCCGTCAGCCGGAGCGTCTGGGCCGAGCTGATCCGCCGGCTGACCACGGTTGAAGCCCGCACCATCGTCGTCGATGCCCTGTTCGAGCCGCGCAGCCAGCCGGGGGATGCCGACCTGGTGGCGGCGATGCGCGCGCATGGTCGTGTGTTCCTGGCCGTCGCGGTGGCACCGATGGGCGACGGCCGGCTGCAGCTCATGGCCCCGGCCGCACCGCTCGCCCATGCCGCCGCCGGTCTCGGCCACACGGTCCTGGGCCTCGGCGTCGACGGCCGGCTCGGCCACCTGCCGCCAGGGCTCGACGTCGAGCACGACACCCTGCCCGCCCTGGCCCTGGCGGCCGCCCGCGCGCACGGCCAAGACCCCGGCTGGCCCCAGGACAACACCGTCCTCCTCCGACCCTACGGCCCCTCGGGGACGATCTTCACCGTGACGGCGAGCGATCTCGTGGCCGATGCCGTCGTGCCGAGCCTCGCCGGTGCCCTCGTGGTCGTCGCCGCCGACGCGGTCGCCGTGGGCGAGCGTTTTCGCACCCCCTTCGACGCCTCGCTCAGCGGCGGCGAAGCCCTCGCCACCGCCATCGCCAACGGCCTCGAAGCCCGCACCCTGCAACCGCTGAAGGCGGCCCTGCCGCTCACCCTGTTCGTCGCCGCCTTCGGGGCTTCCCTGCTCATGGGTCGCTGGCCCGCGCCTGTGTCCCTGGCCCTCCTGGCACTGCTCACGGCAGGGCTCTTGGCGGCCGCACAGGCGCTCTTCGTGCTTCACGACCTGTGGCTGCCGCTCGCCGCCCCCCTCCTGGCGCTGGCGCTTGCCGCCGTGGCGGTCGAGGCGAGCCGCCTCGTGCTGGTGCAGCGGGCCGAGCGCGTCCTCGCAATCGAGCGCCAGAACCTGCAGCGCTTCTTCGCCCCGCCGGTCGCCGCGCGCATCGCCGCCATGGGCGAGGTCGGCGAACTCGACCGCCAGGTCGAGGCCACGGTGATGTTCGTCGATCTGGTCGGCTTTTCGACCTACAGCGAGCGCGTCGAGCCGGCGGTCGCCATGGCCACCCTGCGGCGTATTCTGGCCCAGGTCGAAGCCGCGATCTTCGCCGAAGGCGGCACGCTCGTGACCTTCCTCGGCGATGGCTGCCTCGCCTGTTTCGGCGTGCCCGAACCCGCCGCCGATGCCCCGGCCCGCGCCATGGCCGCTGCCCGCAGGATCAGCGCCGCGCCCGACGGCGAACTCGCCATCAGCATCGGCCTGCACCACGGTCCCCTGGTGATGGGCAATGGCGGCGGTGCCCGTCAGTTCCAGTTCACCGTCATCGGCGACACCGTCAACGTCACGAGCCGCATCGAAGCCCTGAGCCGCCCGCTCGACGCCACCATCGTCGCCTCCTCGGCCGTGGTCGATCGGGTCCGCGACCAGGCGCCAGCACTGCTCGAAGGCTTCGTCGAAGCCCCGCCCTCCAGCCTCCGCGGCCGCACCGGCCACATCGACCTCTACGTCCTGCCGAAGCAGGGAAGCCAAGGTCCCGGGGGGTCGTAGGGGGACCATCAAGTCCCCCCCTACAAACTCCCTTCACCCCTTGGCCAACGCCAGCCAGCCCGCCTCGTCGACCACCTCGACCCCCAGCTCGGCCGCCTTCTTCGCCTTCGAGCCGGCGTCGGCGCCGACGATGACGAGGTCGGTGCTCTTCGAGACCGAGCCCGTCACCTTGGCGCCGAGCTGTTCGGCGCGCGCCTTGGCTTCGGCGCGGCTCATTTGCTCGAGCGTGCCGGTGAAGACGACGGTTTTGCCGGCGAGGCGGCTCGTGGCTTGGGCCTTCGGGGCCTCGACGGGCACGACGGTGACGTAGGTCAAAAGGTCGTCGACGGCGTCGAGATTGTGGGCTTCGGCAAAGAACTCGGCGAGGGCTTCGACCAGCTTCGGGCCGACGCCGTCGATCGCTTCGAGTTCGGCCCGGGCGTCGGCGTCGCCTTCGGCGACCTTGGCCATGGCTTCGCGGAAGTGGTCGAGGTCGTGGTAGTGGCGGGCCAGGAGCTTCGCGTTGACCTCGCCGATGAAGCGGATGCCGAGCGCGTAGACGAACCGGTCGAGGCCGATGCGACGGCGCTCCTCGATCGCAGTGAGGAGGTTCTCGACCTTCTTGGCACCCCAGCGCGGCAGTTCCAGGAGTTTGGCCTTGCGGTCCGGTTCGCTGGCGAGGCGGAAGAGGTCGGCGGGGCTCTCGACGAGGCCGGCTTCGTGCAGCTGCGGGATCTGCAACTTGCCCAGCCCCTCGATGTCGAAGGCGTCGCGGGCGACGAAGTGCTTCAGGCGTTCGACCAGTTGCGCCGGGCAGATCAGCCCGCCCGTGCAGCGGCGGATGGCCTCGCCTTCGGGGCGCACGGCTTGGCTGCCGCAGACGGGGCAGCGGTCTGGAAAGGTGAAGGGCACCGTGCCCTCGGGGCGAAGCTGGGCGACGACTTCGACCACCTGCGGGATGACGTCGCCTGCCCGCTGCACCACCACCGTGTCGCCGATGCGGATGTCCTTCTCTTGGATGTAGTCCTGGTTGTGGAGGGTGGCGCGGGCAACCACCACGCCGCCGACGGTGACGGGCTTCAGGTGCGCCACGGGCGTCAAGGCCCCGGTGCGCCCCACCTGGATCTGGATGTCCTCGATGGTCGTCTCGGCCTGCTCGGCGGCGAATTTGTGGGCGATGGCCCAGCGCGGCGCGCGGCCGACGAAGCCCAGGCGCTCCTGCAGGTCGATGCGGTCGAGCTTGTAGACGACGCCGTCGATGTCGTAACCGAGGTCGGCGCGGTGGTGACCGAGCTCCGCGTGATAGGCGACGAGGTCGTCGACCGAGGAGCCGTGCCGGGTCTGGGGGTTGGTGCGAAAGCCGAGCCCCCGCAGGCGCTCCAGAAAACCGCCATAGGTCCCCGTCACCTTCGGTTCGGCCTCGCCCCAGCTATAGGCGAAGAACCGCAAGGGCCGCTTGGCGGTGATGCTCGGATCGAGCTGGCGGAGCGAGCCGGCAGCGGCATTGCGGGGATTGGCAAAGACCGCCTCGCCGGCCTGGCTCCGCGCCTGGTTCAGGGCAGCAAAGGCCTCGTGCTCCATGTAGACCTCGCCGCGCACCTCCAACACCGCCGGGGCGTCGCCGTCGAGCTGCAGCGGCACGTCCTGCAAAGTCTTGAGGTTGGCGGTAACGTCCTCGCCCTCGCTGCCGTCGCCGCGCGTCGCCCCCTGCACCAAGACGCCCCGCTCGTAGCGGAGCGTGGCCGAGAGACCGTCGATCTTGGGTTCGGCCACGAAGTCGAGGGCGGCGTCCTCGCCGAGGTTCAAGAACCGCCGGATGCGGCGTACGAACTCCGCCACCTCCTCTTCGTCGAAGGCGTTGTCGAGCGAGAGCATCGGCACCGCGTGCCGCACCTTGCCGAACGCCGCGACCGGGGGAGCACCGATCCGCTGCGAGGGGCTGTCGGCGCGGATCAGGTGCGGAAAGCGGGCCTCGATGGCACTGTTGCGGCGCCGGAGTTCGTCATAGGCCGCGTCGTCGATCTCGGGCGCGTCTTCCTGGTAGTAGCGCCGGTCGTGGTGGGCGATGGCCTTGGCCAGCCGCGCCAATTCGGCTGCGGCCTCGTCTTCGGCCAGGTCTTCGACCGGCGTCGTCTTCAATGCGTCCATCGGTTCCGGGGTCCTCAAGCCACCGCATCGGCCGCGAGCAGGCTCGCCGCCGCCGCGCGGGCCGCCTCGGTGACCTTCGCCCCCGCCAGCATCCGCGCGATCTCCTCCTGCCGTGCGGCCCCGTCCAGCGCCGTCACGGTGAGGCGGACATGGGCCGCATCGCCCGATTTGGCCACCTGCAGGTGGTGGCGGGCGCGGGCCGCCACCTGCGGCGCGTGGGTCACCACCAGCACCTGGCGTTCTTGGCCCAGCCGCGCGAGGCGCTCGCCGACCGCATCCGCCACCGCCCCGCCGATGCCGCTGTCGATCTCGTCGAAGATCAGGGTCGGCACGTGGCCGAGCCGGGCCAGCACCACCTTCAACGCCAGCATGATGCGCGACAGCTCGCCGCCCGAGGCGACCCGCTCGATCGGGCCCGGCGCCTGCCCCGGATTGGTGGCAACGAGAAAGGCGATGCGGTCACCGCCATGCGGTCCGGCCGCACCGGGTGCCGCGGTGACCTCGACGGCAAAACGCACCCGTTCCAGCTTCAAGGGCGGCAGCTCGTGGGCGACGGCGGCGGCGAGCCGGCCTGCCGCCTTGTGCCGCGCCTCGCTCAAGGCGGCGACGGCCTTGGCCTGGGCATCCCGTGCCGTGCGCACCCTTGTCTCGGCTCGGGCCAATTCGCCGCTCGCGTCCTCCAGCCCCTGCAGGAGCCGGCCCGTCTCGGCGAAGAGCGGCCCCAGGCCATCGACCGTGGTGCGGTGCTTTCTGGCCGCGTCCTTCAGCGCGAACAGCCGCTCCTCGACGGCCGCCACGTCGCCCGTCTCGCCGGCCAGCTGCGCTCGCGCCTCGTCCAAGGCCGCCTCCGCCTCGACCAGCTCCAAGCGGGCGCGCTCCAGGGCTTCCAGGCTCGGGGCGATGATGCGCCCTGGCCCCCCGTCGCCGAGCCGCTCCAGCGCCCGTTCGGCACGGGCGATGCGGTCGGCCGCCCCATCGCTGCCGGCGACCATGGCGAGCGCTTCGTCCAACCCCGCGTCCAGCTTCGCCCGACCCAGGAGGTTGGCCCGCTTGGCCGCCAGCCGTTCCTCCTCGCCCGGTTCCGGCGCCAACGCCTCCAGCTCGGCCAGGCGATGGCGGAGATAGTCCTCGTCCCGCCGCGCCCGCTCGACGTCCGCCAACAGCCGGGCACGGTCGGCTTCGGCCTCGCTCAACTCGGCATGGGCGGCAGCACAGGCGTCGCGCAAGGCGTCGTGGCCGCCATAGTCATCGAGCAGGTCGCGCTGCACGGCGCGGTCGAACAGCCCTTGCTGGTCGTGCTGGCCGTGCACCTCGACCAGATCGGCGCCGACCGAGCGCAACAGCGTCAGCGTAACCGGCTGGTCGTTGACGAAGGCGCGGCTCTTGCCGTCGGCCTGAACGACGCGACGCAAGACCAGCTCCGGCTCGTCCACGGCGAGGCCGGCCTCGGCCAAACGGCTCCGCACCTCGTGCGTCGACGCCAGGGCAAACACGGCCGTGACCTGCGCCCGCTCAGCCCCGGTGCGCACGATCGAGCGATCCGCCCGCCAGCCGCAGGCGAGGCCCAAGGCGTCGAGCAGGATCGACTTGCCAGCACCGGTCTCGCCGGTCAGCACGCCCAACTCGGCGCCGAAGCCGAGGTCCAGGCTCTCGATGATGACCACGTCGCGGATCGAGAGCGCGACCAGCATCGCTTTCGGGTCTCAGCTACGGATCGGTGGCAGGCGGTCGTCGGTGACCAGCCGGTAGGTGCGTTCGTACCACGGCGAGCCCGGATAGTTGTAGCCGAGCACCACGGCATAGCGGAACGCCTCGTCGCGGACGCCGAGTGCGGTGTAGGCCTCGACCAGCCGGTGCAGCGCCTCGGGCACGTGGGTCGTGGTCTGGAACTCGTCGAGCACCACCCGGAAGCGGTTGATCGCCGCGACGTATTGCCGCCGGTTCAGGTAGAAGCGGCCGACTTTCATTTCCTTGCCGGCCAGGTGGTCGCGGACGAGGTCGAGCTTCAGCTGCGCGTCGCGGGCATAGACCGAGTTGGGAAAGCGCTGGACGAGGTCGGTAAAGGCCTGCTGCGCATTGGCCGTCATCTGCTGGTCGCGGCCGACGTCGCTGATCTGCTCGTAATAGGACATGGCGATCAGGTAGAGCGCGTAGGGGACGTTCTCGTTGCCGGGGTGGAAGTCGACGAACCGGCGCGCCGCCAGGATCGCCTCGTCGTAGCGGCGCGCCTCGTAGAGCGCGTAGGCCGCCATGAACATCGAGCGGGTCGCCCAGACCGAATAGGGATGCTGGCGCTCGACTTCCTCGAAGGCGCGGGCCGCCGTCAGGAACTGCCGGTTGGCGGCGAGGTCCATCGCCGCGTTGTAGAGTTCCTCCACCGGGCGCTCGACCACTTCCGGCTCGCGGCTGCCGCCGCCGCACGCGGAAAGCCCGAGGCCCGCCAGGCCCAAGAGCACCGCCGCCGTCATCGCCCGCCACCTCGAGACGTTCACCACTGTTGCGCTCGTTCCCGCTTTTCGCCGATGATCCGAGCATAGTGGGATGGGGGGCAAAGGACCAGCCCATGCAGGATGGTGAGCGCGGCGGCGGGGCCGAAATCGGGGAGTTCGACGCCCGTGCGATCGATCGCAGCATCGGCGAGCGGCTACGTCAGCGTCGCGCCGAGTTGGGGCTGACCCAAGAACAGCTCGGAGCCGCGGTCGGGCTCTCGTACCAACAAATCCAAAAATACGAACGCGGCGCCAATGGGTTGACCGTCCGCAAGCTGGTCGACCTCGCCCGCGCATTGGACACGGCCCCCGGCCACTTCCTCGACCAGCTCGCCGCCGCCCCCGCCAAAGCCGTGCATGGCGGCACGCTCAGGCCCGACATCGATCTCGCCCGCAGCTATGGCCGCCTCGCCGACGGCGAACTGCGCTCGTCGCTTGCCGGCCTCGTCCGGCTCCTGGCCGAGCGGACCCCACCAGATTCCGGCTCGGACCAGAAAAACGACCCTTGAACCTTGTCAGCGCCGATAATCTGCGAGACCTTTCTGTCGCAACGTCAATGGAGGGTACCATCGTGCGTATGATTGCTTTCGCTTTCGCGGTCACGGTCCTCGGTTTTGCCGGCAGCGCCTATGCTTGCGGCGGCATGATGAGCGCCAGCACCGCCAAGACCACGGTCACCGCCGACGCCGCCCCCATCCAGACCCCGGTCGTCGTCGCCCCCCAGACCGGCAGCTAAGCCCAAGTCACAGGCCAGATCGCAGAGCAGGCTCAGGGGGGCTTGATGGCCCCCCTGAAACCCCCAGGCGACGGCTGCGCCGCCGCCACCTCGAAAACTGCGGAAACGGATCGCGGGACGTGCAGGCACGTCCCCCCATCCGCTGCCGCCGGGGGTTTACAAAGGGGCCAAAAACCCCCATGGTTTTGCCATTACATGCGGGGCCAAAAGCCCCC
>RECO01000226.1 GCA_007694015.1 Geminicoccaceae bacterium | reverse complement strand
GGAGGCCGTGCTTGGCCCAGTCGGCGCACATGCCCTTGGTGAGGTTGGCGACGGCACCCTTGGAGGCGGTGTAGGGCGCGATGCCGGGGCGGGCGAGGGCGGTTTGGACCGAGCAGATGTTGACGATTTTGCCTGCGCCGCGACGGATCATGTGGCGGGCGACGGCCTGGCCGACGTTGAAGACGCTCGTGACGTTGGTGCGCATGAGCCGCTCGAAATCCTCCGGCGCGAAGTCTTCGAGCGGGGTGCGGTGCTGCATGCCGGCGTTGTTGACCAGGATGTCGATGGCCCCGACCGCGGCCTCGAAGCCATCGACGGCGGCGCGGACGGCGGCGTGATCGGTGCAGTCGAAGGGGAGCAGGTGGACGCTCGCCCCTTCGCTCTGAAGCGTTGCCGCGGCGGCTTCGAGGCGGGGTACCGTCCGCCCGTTCAAGACGACTTCGGCGCCGGCGGCGGCGAGCCCCTTCGCCAGGGCGAAGCCGATGCCCTGGCCCGAGCCGGTGACGAGCGCGCGCCGCCCGGTGAGGTCGAACAGGGGATTTTCGGGCATGACGGCGTTCCCATTCGGTGGCTACCCTTAGCGCGTTCTCCGTTTAGGTTGAACTTCGCCCATCCCGCGCCCCCGCCCGGCCACCCACTAGCGTACGATTCCATGGGTGGCCGGGCGGGGGCGCGGGATGGGCGAGCACTTCGGAAAACGCGCTAGCGATGCAGCTCGTCATCCAGAACGAGAACGAAGTCAATTCGGGAGGCCAACAACATGTCGAAGCCCGCAGTGCTGCAAGTCAGCCGCTATCCGGCGTGGGATCAAGAACGGCTGGATGCGGCGTTCACCGTGCATCGGTGGTTCGAGGCGGCAGATCAGGAGGCCTTGCTCGGGGCGCATGGGGGCGCCATCCGCGCCATCGCCACCAACGGCGAACTCGGCGCCGATGCGGCCCTGATCGGGCGGCTGCCGGCGCTCGAGATCATCGCCGTCTACGGCGTCGGCTACGATGCGGTGGACGTCGCGGCGGCAAGCGCCCGTGGGGTGCGGGTGACCAACACGCCGGACGTTTTGACCGACGACGTGGCCGATCTGGCGGTGGGCATGATGCTGGCGGCGTGGCGCGGGATCGTGCTCGGCGACGCGTGGGTGCGCAGCGGGCGCTGGGCGGCCGAGGGGGCGATGCCCTTGCAGCGCCGCGTCTCCGGCGGCCGGGCCGGCGTGTTCGGGCTCGGCCGCATCGGTCGGGCGGTGGCTCGCCGGCTCGGCGCGTTCGACATGGAGGTCGCCTACACCAGCCGCAGCCCGAAGGCGGACGCCGAGCCGGCTTGGGCCTACGTCGCCGATCCGGTCGAACTCGCCCGCCGCTCGGACGTCCTGTTCGTCACGCTCCAGGCGACCGCCGCCACCCGGCGGATCGTCGGGGCCGAGGTGATCGAGGCGGTCGGGCCGGACGGGCTGATCGTCAACGTCTCGCGCGGCGCCAATGTCGATGAAGGGGCGTTGATCCGGGCGCTGCAGAGCGGCCGGCTCGGCGGGGCGGCGCTCGATGTGTTCGAGAACGAGCCCAACGTCGATCCGCGTCTCCTCGACTGCCCGAACCTGTTGTTGCAGCCGCATCAGGGCTCGGCCACCGAAGCCACGCGCAAGGCGATGGGCCAATTGACGTTCGACAACCTCGCCGCCCACTTCGCCGGGCGTCCCTTGCTCACCCCGGTCGTCTGAGAGGGACCATGCGCGCCATCGTCATCCACGCCGCCCACGACCTCCGCATCGAACCCGTCCCGGTCGGCCGGCCGGGGCCGGGCGAGGTCCGCATCCGCTTGGCCGTCGGCGGCATTTGCGGCTCGGACCTGCACTACTACCACCATGGCGGTTTCGGGGCTGTGCGCCTGCGCGAGCCGATGATCCTGGGCCACGAGGTGGCGGGCTATGTGGTGGAGCCGGGCCCTGGGGTCGAGGGCCTTCGCGAAGGCGACCTCGTCGCCATCAGCCCGTCAAGGCCCTGCGGCGGCTGCCGCTTTTGCCTCGCCGGCATGCCGAACCACTGCCTGAACATGCGCTTTTACGGCTCGGCCATGCCGTTCCCCCACATCCAAGGGGCGTTCCGCGAGGAACTGGTGGCCGATGCCGCGCAGTGCGTCCGGGCCGACGGCCTCACCCCGGCGCTGGCGGCCATGGCGGAGCCGCTCGCGGTCTGCCTGCACGCGGCGCGCCGGGCGGGCGAGTTGCTCGGGCGGCGGGTGCTGGTCACCGGCTCCGGGCCGATCGGCTGCCTCGCCATCCTCGCGGCCCGGCGCGCCGGTGCGGTGGAGATCGTGGCGACCGACATCGCGGCAGCACCCTTGGTGCATGCGCGAGCGGTCGGCGCCGATCACACCGTCGACATGGCAACGGCGCCGGATGGCTTGGCGCCTTGGACGGCCGACAAGGGGATGTTCGACGTGCTGTTCGAGTGCTCGGGTGCAGCCGCGGCACTGGCCGCGGCGGTGCCGGCCCTGCGCCCGGGTGCGGTCGTCGTCCAGCTCGGCCTCGGCGGTGACATGACCTTGCCGATGCAGGCGATGACCGCCAAGGAGCTGGATTTGCGCGGCTCGTTGCGCTTCCACGAGGAGTTTCCGATCGCCGTCCGGCTGATGCAGGCGGGGCTGATCGACCCGTCGCCTTTGGTGACGCATACGGTGCCCTTGGCGCAAGCCGAGCGCGGCTTCGAGCTCGCCTCGAACCGTGCGGTGGCGATGAAGGCGCAGATCCGCTTCGCCTGACCGGAGGTGCGCCGCCCTTGCCGGGGCCGGTCAGCCGCTTGCCGGTGACGGATGGAACAGGTTGCGGCGGGGGTGCCAGAGGCCGCGGCGCTGGGCCTCCTCGAAGCGGGCGCGGATTTCGTCGAGGGCTGCCGGATTGGCGTGTTCGAGGAAGGTGCGGACGGTGTCGTCCTCGAGATAGGCGTCCCAGAGGGCGTCGAAGTGGTGGTCGCCGACGAGGCGGGTGGTGGCGGCGAAGGCGAAGAGGTAGTCGACCGTGGCGGCGATTTCGAACGCCCCTTTGTAGCCGTGGCGCATGACGCCTTCGAGCCATTTCGGGTTGGTGGCGCGGCCGCGCACGATCAGGCTGAGTTCTTCCTCCAGCCGGCGCACCTTGAGGTGTTCGGGGCGGCTGTGGTCGTTGTGGAACACGGTCGGCTGGGTGCCGGAGAGGGTGCGCACGGCGGCGGTGAGGCCGCCTTCGAACTGGTAGTAGTCGTCGCTGTCGAGGAGGTCGTGCTCGCGGTTGTCCTGGTTGTGGAGGACGAGTTCGACGC
Organism: Geminicoccaceae bacterium; assembly: GCA_007694015.1. Lineage (GTDB taxonomy): Bacteria > Pseudomonadota > Alphaproteobacteria > Geminicoccales > Geminicoccaceae > RECO01. Next base: position 6,913 of record RECO01000226.1, on the reverse strand, counting down.
CCGCGAGGCGGGTGGTCAGCTCGTCGGCGGCGGCCGCCCCTTCCTCGGCCCGACCGCCGCCATAGGCCCAGCCGCCCCAGGCGACGAAGGCACGGGCGAGGTCGGCATCCTCGCTCCAGCCGCCCTCGTCGATCAGTGCTTGGAGCCCCGCCCCATAAGCACCGGGCTTGGCGCCGAAGACGCGAAAGCTGGCGCGGCGAAAGGCGGCCTCGGCGGTGAGGCCGTCCCGCTCCAGGGCCTGGGCTTCGGCTTGGACCTTGGCGGCGATGGGGTTTTGGTCGGGTGGCTCGTCGAGGCGGGCGACCGCCTGGACGGCCTGGTCGACCAAGGCCACCTGCGCCGGGAAGGCGTCGCGGAAGAAGCCCGAGATGCGCAGCGTGACGTCGACGCGGGGCCGGCCCAAGGCGGTGAGCGGCATGATTTCGGTGCCGACGACGCGGTGGCTGGCGCCATCCCAGCGCGGGCGCACGCCGAGCAGCGCCAAGGCCTGGGCGATGTCGTCGCCGCCGGTGCGCATGTTGGCCGTGCCCCAGGCGGAGAGCGCGACCGTGCGCGGCCACATGCCTTCGTCTTGGACGTAGCGCTGGATGATCGCCTCGGCCGAGCGCCAGCCGAGCTGCCAGGCGGCGGGGGTGGGCACCGCCCGGCTGTCGACCGAGTAGAAGTTGCGGCCGGTGGGCAGCACGTCGGGGCGGCCGCGGGTGGGCGCACCGCTCGGCCCGGGCGCGACGAACCTTCCGTCGAGACCGCGCAAAAGGCCCTCGATCTCGGCCGCACCGGAGCGATCGAGGGCGGGGGCCAGGTCGTCATGGAGGGAGGTGAGCACGGCGGCGGTGGCGGGCCAGTCCGGCGGGCCGGCAAGCTCGCCCGCGACCAGGGCGTGGGCCAACAGCTCCAGCCGTTCGACGGTGTCGCCCGCAGTGCGCCAGGGGGCGTTGCTTTGGCTGGCGAGGGCTTCGGGACGGGGGCCGTCATAGGGGGTGGCCAGCTCGCGGGTGAGGGCGTCGAACCGCTCCAGGCCCAGATCGGCGGCGAGGGCCATGAGCAGCGAGCGCTCGGCGGTGCCGGTGCCGCGGTCGGTGCGCACCAGCGCGGTCAGGAGTTCGCTGCGCAAGGGACCTTCCGGTGAGCGGCCGAAGATGTGCAGGCCGTCGCGGATCTGGAGTTCCTTCAGCTCGCAGAGATGGTTGTCGAGAGCCGAGAGGCGGGTTTCGTCGTCGGCGGTGAGGTCGAGGCCCAAGTCCTGGTCGAGGCCCAGGCGGGCGGTGGTCGCGGCGATCTCGCGGCGCAGATGCTCCGCGCGGCGGGCGTCGAGGCCCGAGGCTTGGTAGTATTCGTCGACCAGTTGTTCCAACTCGGCATAGGCGCCGTGGGCTTCGGCGCGGGCCAAGGGCGGTGTCAGGTGGTCGACGACCACCGCACTGGTGCGGCGCTTGGCCTGGCTGCCTTCGCCCGGATCGTTCACGATGAAGGGGTAGAGCTGGGGCAGGGGCCCGAGCACGGCTTCCGGGGCGCAAGCCGCCGACAGGGCCAGCGCCTTGCCGGGCAGCCATTCGAGATTGCCGTGCTTGCCGAGGTGGACGACGGCATGCGCACCCCAGACCGACCTGAGCCAGAGGTAGAAGGCGAGATAGCCGTGCGGCGGGGCGAGGTCGGGGCTGTGGTAGGTGGCCTCGGGGTCGATGTGGTAGCCGCGGCTCGGCTGGATGCCGAGGACGGCGTTCCCGAAGGGCAAAAGCGCCAGGACGAACGCCTCGCCCTCGACGTGCGGGTCGGCTTCCGGCGCTCCCCAGCGTTCGGTGACGCTGCGGCGGAAGGCTTCGGGGAGGGCTTCGAAGGCCGTGCGGTAATCCGCGAGGTCGAGGGTGATGCGGGCGGTGCGCTGGTTGCGGCCCTCGAGCGCATTGGTCGGGCCTTCGCGCAGCCGGGCCATGAGTTCGGCGGCACTGGCCGGCACGCCGTCGAGCGCGTAGCCCTCGCGTTGCAGCGCTTCGAGGACGACGACCGCACTTTCCGGCGTGTCGAGGCCGACGCCGTTGGCGAGGCGGCCGTCCTTGTTCGGGTAGTTGGCAAGGATCAGCGCCACCTTGCGCTCTGCCTGGGCGGTGCGCCGCAGCCGGCTCCAGCCGCGGGCGAGCTTCGCCACGAAGCGGCAGCGTTCGGGGTCGGGGAGGTGGCGGGCCAGGGGCGCTTCGACCCCCGGGTCGACCTCGCCGGCTTCGCGGAAGGCGACCGCACGGCTGAAGACGCGGCCGTCGACCTCGGTCAGGGCTACCTGCATGGCGAGGTCGCGGGCGGTGAGACCGCGGCTGGACGCGTCCCAGGCGGTGCGGGAGCCCGAGGCGAGGGTGGCTTGCAGGACGACGCGCTCGCCGTCGTCGAGCAGGGTGCGCCCGCCGCCGAGGGCGAAGCCCGTCAGGTTCACCACCACGTCGATCGGGTGTTCGGCCAGCAGTTCCTGGGTGATGGCGGCGGCCTGGGCGTCCTTGAGGGAGGTGGCGAAGAGCGCGCGCACGCCGAAGCCTTCGGCTTCGAGACCGCGCGTGAGTGCCTCGATCGGCTCCAGGTTGCCGGCTTGGAGCAGCGCTCGGTAGAACACGATGGCGGCGTTGGGGCCGCTGGCCGTCGCGCTGTCGTGGTGGAGGCCGGCTGTTACCAGCGGTGCCGGCTCGCGCCAGTCGCCGCTCGGCCGGCCGATGCGCTCGGCGAGGTAGGCGAGGAGGCTCGACGCGTTGTCGGGGCCGCCGTGGACCAGATAGAGCCAGAGCCGGCGCAGCTCGTCGGCGGGGACGGTCGACCAGTCCGCGAGGTCGGGGTCGGCGCGGTCGTCGCCGGGGAGGAAGGCGATGGCGATGCCTTGGGATCGTGCCACCTCCGCCAGCCGTTCGACGCCGTAGGGCCAATAGGCACGGCCGCCGAGCAGGCGGACGACGACGTAGCGGGCCTTGGCGACGACGGCATCCACGTAGAGGTCGACCGAATAGGGGTGTTGCAGCTTCAACAGGTTGGCGAGCCTGAGGCTCGGCGCACCTGCGCCCAGCCGGCGCTGCGCCGCCGCGAGCACCGCGAGTTCGGTTTCGGCTGCCGACAGCACCACCAACTCGCCCGGCGTCTGGCCGAGATCGACCGGCTCGGTACTGTCGGCCTCGACCGCCGCTGCATTCAGGAGGTGCAAGGCGTTCCCTCCTCCCCGCCGTTCCCGGGGCCCCGGGGGGTCGAAGGGGGGACCATCAAGTCCCCCCTTCCCTTAACCCTGCAGCAAGCCCGGTCGCATCGTCGGCCGTGAAGCCGAACAGCGGCCGGTACTCGCGGGGCAGGTGGCCGAGACATGGGGGCGAGGTGAGTTGCGCGGGCTCCAGCTGGCAGACGGCTTGTGCCGTGTCGGGGCGGGACTGGTGGACGGTGACGACGAGGTGAGGGCGTTCGTCCTTGGTCGAGACGAAGGCGCGCGCACCGGCGGGGAGGCGCAGGGTGAGGCGGCCTTTCGCTGTGACGAGGGTGAACTGGCGGCGGTGGCGTTGCACTTGGCCGGGGCCGGCAATTGCTGTCGTGCCCGACCACCACTGGCCCGGCGTGGTGGCGAGGAGGTGGGCGAGGCGGTCGGCGAGGCCGGTGGGGGTCCAGGGCAGGAGGTGAAAGCCCTGCTGCAGCCAGTCGAGGCGGGCGGGGAGCTGGTCCCACACCGCGTCGCGCCGGGCTTCGGGCAGGGTGCCCCAGCCGAGCAGTTCGTCGCCGCTCCGGCCGCAGCCGATGCACCAGCCGCTCGTCGCATCGAGGGTGCAGGTGCCGACGCAGGGCGAGAGCAGGCGCTCGCCCAGGAGGGCGGCGGTCATGCGCAGGCCCGCTGCAGGGCCTGGGCGATGGGGGCGGGATCGAAGGCGAGTTTGTGTTCGGTGATGACGACGAGCTTGCCCGCGCGGGCCTCGTGGGCGTGCCAGGGGCGGTCGTAGTAGCGCTCGATGCGGTCGCCGACGGCTTGGACGACGTGGCGCATCGGCTTGCCGTCGACGGCGAGGAAGCCCTTCACGCGGAGCAGATCGAAGGCGCGGATGGTCTGGGCGAGGTGGCGTTCGAGGGCGGCCGGATCGCGGATTTCCGGCAGCTCGACGACGAAGCTCGTGAAGTCGTCGTGGTCGTGGGCGCGGCCGTCGTCGTGGTGGGAGTGGCGGCTCTCCAGGTCGTCCTCGGCGCCGATGCCGAGGCCAAGGGCGACGGCCGGGTCGATGCGGCCGTGGGCGGTCCAGAGGAGCGGCACACCGGGGCGGAGGTGGCGGCGGATGGCGGCCTCGATGGCGGGGCGGAGGGACGGGGCGACGTCTTCGGCCTTGTTGACGATGACCATGTCGGCGGAGCCGAGCTGTTCCTCGAACAGCTCTTCCAAGGGCGTTTCGTGGTCGATCGCGGCGTCGCCTTCGCGCTGGGCCGCGACGGCCTCGGGGTCGCCCGCGAAGCGGCCAGCGGCGATGGCGGGGGCGTCGGCCACCACCAGCACGCCGTCGACGGTGAGCCGGGCGCGCACGTCGGGCCAGGCGAAGGCCTGGATCAGCGGTTTGGGCAAGGCGAGGCCCGAGGTTTCGATGACGATGTGGTCGGGTGCGGGGTCACGGGCGAGGAGCTTCTGCATCGACGGCAGGAAGTCGTCCGCGACGGTGCAGCAGATGCAGCCATTGGCGAGTTCGATGACGTCGCCCTCGTCGCAGCCCTCGAGGCCGCAGCCGGTGACGATTTCGCGATCGACGCCGTAGTCGCCGAACTCGTTGATGAGGAGGGCGATGCGCTTGTCGCCTTTGTGGGCGACCAGGTGGCGGATGAGGCTCGTCTTGCCGGCGCCGAGAAAGCCGGTGACGACGGTGGTGGGAATGCGCTGCATGGGTGGTCTCCGCGCCGGGGCACCCCGCCCGGCCCTTGGGGGTTGGTCCGATGTGACGGCAGGTCTCCTGGCTCGCGGCTCGCCGCCCTCTGCCGCCTTCCCGGAGCCCATAGCTCCAGTGGCGTCATGGCGGAGGGCTTGCCGCCTACAGTTGCGGGGGCAGCGCCGGCATGGCTCGAACCCGAGCGGCACCGGCTTCCCTGTTCGGCCCCGAAGGGCACCGTCGCTCGGGAGAAGACCTGCGGCGAGGCCGTTGGTCAATGGCTTTGGCGCGACTGGACGCCTCGCCCAATCGGCCTAGGACATTACGTGCCCAAGTCACAGCGGCTACGCTCAAGTCATGATATTAATTAAATCGACGAAATACTATTGAACGGTGAAAAAGTTTTTCCATCTCCTCGGTCGTGAGCGATCGAGAATCGCTGCAAACTTGGAGGACGTAAGTCATGCGGAAGATCTTGTTGGGTTCGGTGGCGGCATTCGGGCTGGCGTTGGCGGCGTCGGGCGCCAAGGCGGCGGACATCGTGGACACGGCGATCGCGGCCGGCAACTTTTCGACGCTGGTCGCGGCGGTCGAGGCGGCGGGCTTGGTCGAGACGCTGCGCGGCGAGGGACCGTTCACGGTGTTCGCGCCGACCGACGAGGCCTTTGCGGCGCTGCCGGAGGGCACGGTCGAGAACCTGTTGCTCGAGGAAAACCGCGACGACCTGATCGCCGTCCTCACCTTCCACGTCGTGCCCGGCCAGGTGATGAGCAGCGATGCCGCCGGGCAGACGGTCGAACTGGAGACGGTCCAGGGTCAGTCGGTCATCGTCGACGGGACCGGCGATGCGGTGACGGTGGAGGGCGCCACGGTGGTGACGGCCGACATCGAGGCCTCCAACGGCGTGATCCACGTCATCGACGCGGTGATCCTGCCGAACTGAGGACTTGTCCCCACCTAGACGGGGCGTTGCAACGGAGGCGGGGAGCCGAACCGGCCCCCCGCTTTCGGTTGTTGGGCAGGCGGATTGGTGGGCAGGGGCAACGGCCCGGCCGGAACCTCCGGCGGTTTGGGCGTTTGGTGCTTCGAGCGTTCGACCAGCGAGAGGAGAAGCACCATGCGGAACGTTGTTTTGGGCACGGTGGCGGCCATGGCCATCGCTGTTGGCGGCAGTGCCGTCAAAGCGGCCGACCTCGTCGATACCGTGTTGACGGAGGGTTCGTTCACGACCTTGGTTGCGGGGTTGCAACGGGCTGAGCTGGTCGACACGTTGCGTGGTGAGGGACCGTTCACGGTGTTCGCGCCGAACGACGATGCCTTTTTGGCGTTGCCGGAGGGGACGGTCGACATGCTGTTGGACCCCGTGAACCGCGACCAGTTGCAGGCGGTCTTGACCTATCACGTGGTACCGGGCGTGGTGATGAGCGAGGCTGCGGCGGGCACGGTGGTCGAGTTGGAGACCGTGCACGGCCAGATGTTGACGGTCGATGGCACCGGTGACGCGGTCACGGTGAACGGCGCCACCGTGATAACGGCCGACGTCGAAGCCGCGAACGGCATCATCCACGTCATCGACGCGGTGCTGATGCCCGACTGAGCAGCGGGCGCGGGAGGTTTGTCCTCCCGCGTCACCACCTTCCAAGCACGGATCGTCACGACACCCGCGTCCTGCAAATCACGTTAGCGCCGAGTGTCTTGTATGATTGTTCTATTTAAAGTTGAAATCGGTCGGGCCGGATCATGATTGTTTCTGCGTTACCGGCGATGACCGGTGTTTGCGGCATATTCTCTCGTGCGGCAACCTATGGCCGATTGAGAATCTGAGCGAAGCATGACAGAATGGCCATCCTAATCAATAAGGGGGGCTTCTCATGCAAGGCAGATGGACCGACGTCGAGAGCGTCGAGTTGACCGGTCGTGGCGCTGCGCTCGTGCGCAATCTCGAGGCCTCGTTCTCGCCCGAGGGATCCGAAATCGGTCTCACCTACCTGGTGTTGCCCGAGGCGGCCGCGTTCGATGGGTTCATCAAGTGGTTCGGCGACGGCTCCGTGATCCCCGGG
>RECO01000223.1 GCA_007694015.1 Geminicoccaceae bacterium | reverse complement strand
CGGTGCGCGAGCGGATGAGCTCGGTCGACATCGACGCCGCCATGCCGCACGACCTGGTCAACGCCAAGCCGGTGGCAGCTGCCGTGCGCGAGTTCTTCGGCAGCTCGCAGCTCTCCCAGTTCATGGACCAGACCAACCCGTTGTCGGAGATCACCCACAAGCGCCGGCTCTCGGCGCTGGGCCCGGGCGGTCTGACGCGCGAGCGCGCGGGCTTCGAGGTGCGCGACGTGCACCCGACCCACTACGGCCGCATCTGCCCGATCGAGACGCCGGAAGGGCCGAACATCGGCCTGATCAACAGCCTCGCCACCTATGCCCGGATCAACCAGTACGGCTTCATCGAGAGCCCGTACCGGCGCGTGATCGAGGGTAAGGTGACCGACGAGGTGGTCTATCTCTCGGCGATCGAGGAGGGGCGCTACAAGATCGCCCAGGCCAATGCCGAACTGACGGCCGAGGGCCGGTTCGCCAGCGAACTCGTCAGCGTGCGCGTCGGCGGCGACTTCATCCTGGTGGCACCCGAGGACATCGACTTCATCGACGTGTCGCCGAAGCAGCTGGTGTCGGTGGCAGCCGCCCTCATCCCGTTCCTCGAGAACGACGACGCGAACCGCGCCTTGATGGGCTCCAACATGCAGCGCCAGGCGGTGCCGCTCCTGCAGGGCGAAGCCCCGTTCGTCGGCACCGGCATGGAGGCCGTGGTCGCGCGCGATTCCGGTGCGGCCGTGGCGGCGAAGCGTTCGGGCGTGGTCGACCAGGTCGACGGCTCGCGCATCGTCATCCGCGTGACCGACGAGACGGCGCGGGCCGACAGCGTCGTCGACATCTATCGCCTCAGGAAGTTCCAGCGCTCGAACCAGAACACCTGCATCACCCAGCGTCCCCTGGTCTATGTGGGCGATCAGGTGCGGGCCGGCGACATCATCGCCGATGGTCCCTCCACCCAGCTGGGTGAGCTGGGTCTCGGCCGCAACGCGCTGGTCGCGTTCATGCCCTGGAACGGCTACAACTTCGAGGACTCGATCCTCATCTCCGAGCGCATCGTTCGCGACGACGTCTTCACCTCGATTCACATCGACGAGTTCGAGGTGATGGCGCGCGACACCAAGCTCGGGCCCGAGGCGATCACCCGCGACATCCCGAACGTGTCCGAAGAGGCGCTGAGAAACCTCGACGAGGCGGGCATCGTCTATATCGGTGCCGAGGTGAAGGCGGGCGACATCCTGGTCGGCAAGGTCACGCCCAAGGGCGAGACGCCGATGACGCCCGAGGAGAAGCTCCTGCGCGCCATCTTCGGCGAGAAGGCCGCGGACGTGCGCGACACCTCGCTCAAGGTGCCGCCGGGCGTGACCGGCACGATCGTCGAGGTCCGCGTCTTCAACCGCCGCGGCGTCGACAAGGACGAACGCGCCGTGGCGATCGAGCGGGCCGAGATCGAACGCTTGGCCAAGGACCGCGACGACGAGCGCGAGATCCTGGAGCGCAACGTCTATTCGTCCTTGCGCGAACTCCTGCTCGGCGAGTCGGTCACCTCCGGGCCGAAGGGCGTGAAGAAGGGCAGCGTCGTCACCGACGAACTGCTGGACGGCATTGCGCGGCGCTACTGGTGGGAGATCGGCGTCGACGTGGCCGAGAAGATGGTCGGCGTCGATGGCCTGAAGCGCCAGCTCGATGACGGCTTGAAGCTCCTGCAGGAGCGCTTCGACAACAAGGTCGAGAAGCTGCAGCGGGGCGACGAGTTGCCGCCCGGCGTGCTCAAGACCGTCAAGGTGTTCGTTGCCGTCAAGCGCAAGTTGCAGCCGGGCGACAAGATGGCCGGCCGGCACGGCAACAAGGGCGTGATTTCGAAGATCGCGCCGATCGAGGACATGCCGTTCTTGGAGGACGGCACGCCGGTCGATCTGGTGCTGAACCCCTTGGGCGTGCCGTCGCGGATGAACGTCGGCCAGATTCTGGAGACGCATCTGGGCTGGGCCTGCGCCAATCTCGGCCGCCAGATCGGCGAGATCGTCGATGGGATTGCGAACGACGCCGAGCTGGTGGCGCTGCGCGAGAAACTCGCTGACGTCTACGGCAACGAGGTCGGCGAGGAAGTTGCGGGCTATTCGGCGAACGAGTTGCGCGAGCTGGCGGGCAATCTGCGCTCGGGCGTGCCGATCGCCACGCCTGTGTTCGACGGTGCGCACGAGCCCGACATCGTCCGGCTGTTGGAGAAGGCCGGCTGCCCGGCATCCGGCCAGGTCTCCTTGATGGACGGCCGCACCGGCGAGACGTTCGATCGGCCGGTGACCGTGGGCTACATCTACATGCTGAAGCTCGGCCATCTGGTGGACGACAAGATCCACGCCCGGTCGGTCGGCCCGTACTCGCTGGTCACGCAGCAGCCCTTGGGCGGCAAGGCGCAGTTCGGCGGGCAGCGCTTCGGCGAGATGGAGTGCTGGGCCCTGCAGGCCTATGGCGCCGCCTACACCTTGCAGGAGATGTTGACGGTGAAATCCGACGACGTTTCCGGGCGGACCAAGATCTACGAGGCCATCGTCCGCGGCGAGGACACCTTCGAGGCCGGGATCCCCGAGAGCTTCAACGTGTTGGTCAAGGAGTTGCAGGCCTTGGCCCTCAACGTCGATCTGGAGCAGGGCGGCGATGCCAGCGCGCGGGAAGGCTTGTCCGCACCGCCCTTGCGGCTGCCGGACCTGGATGACGAATTGAGCGCTGCCGGCTGAACGGTGGCGAGGAGCACGACCTGATGATGAAAGACCTCGTGAACTTCTTCGCGCCTCAGACCGGTCCGGCGAAGTTCGATCTCATCCAGATCTCCATCGCCAGCCCGGATCAGGTCCGGCGCTGGTCCTATGGTGAGGTGAAGAAGCCCGAGACGATCAACTACCGGACGTTCAAGCCGGAGCGCGACGGCTTGTTCTGTGCGCGGATCTTCGGGCCGATCAAGGACTACGAGTGCTTGTGCGGCAAGTACAAGCGGATGAAATACAAGGGCATCGTCTGCGAAAAGTGCGGTGTCGAGGTCATCCAGTCGAAGGTTCGGCGCGAGCGCATGGGCCATATCGAGCTGGCCGCACCGGTGGCGCACATCTGGTTCTTGAAGTCGGTGCCGTCGCGCATCGGCGTGCTGCTCGACATGACGCTGCGCGACCTCGAGCGTGTGTTGTATTTCGAGAACTTCGTCGTCATCGACCCGGGCATGACCACCCTGAAGAAGGGCGAGTTGCTCAACGAGGAGCAGGTCAACCGCAACAAGGACGAGTTCGGCGAGGACACCTTCACCTACGGCATCGGTGCCGAGGCGGTGCGCGACATGCTGCTCGCCCTCGACATGCCGGTCGAGCGCGAGAACCTGCGGCTCGAACTGGGCGAGACCACGTCCGAGGCGAAGCGCAAGAAGATCGTCAAGCGTCTCAAGATGATCGAGACGTTCCTCGACAGCGGCAACCGGCCGGAGTGGATGATCCTGTCGGTCGTCCCCGTGCTGCCGCCGGAGTTGCGGCCGCTCGTGCCGTTGGACGGCGGCCGCTTCGCCACATCCGACCTGAACGATCTGTACCGCCGGGTGATCAACCGCAACAACCGCCTGAAGCGGCTGATCGAGCTGCGCGCCCCCGACATCATCGTGCGCAACGAGAAGCGCATGTTGCAGGAGGCGGTGGATGCGCTGTTCGACAATGGCCGCCGCGGTCGGGTGATCACGGGCGCCAACAAGCGCCCGTTGAAGTCGCTCTCCGACATGCTGAAGGGCAAGCAGGGGCGCTTTCGCCAGAACCTGCTGGGCAAGCGCGTCGACTATTCCGGCCGCTCGGTGATCGTCGTCGGCCCGGAGCTGAAGCTGCACCAGTGCGGCCTGCCGAAGAAGATGGCGCTCGAGCTGTTCAAGCCGTTCGTCTACGCCAAGCTCGAACTCTACGGCAAAGCGCAGACCATCAAGGCCGCCAAGCGGATGGTCGAAAAGGAGCGTCCCGAGGTTTGGGACATCCTGGAGCAGGTCATCCGCGAGCATCCGGTCTTGTTGAATCGGGCGCCGACCTTGCACCGCCTCGGCATTCAGGCGTTCGAGCCGGTGTTGATCGAGGGCAAGGCGATCCAGCTGCATCCCCTCGTCTGCACCGCGTTCAACGCCGACTTCGACGGCGACCAGATGGCGGTGCACGTGCCGTTGTCACTGGAGGCACAGCTCGAAGCCCGCGTGCTCATGATGTCGACCAACAACATCCTGAGCCCGGCGAACGGCAAGCCGATCATCGTGCCGACCCAGGACATCGTCTTGGGCCTCTACTACATCTCGCTGGCGCTCGACGACCAGCCGGGCGAAGGGATGGTGTTTGCCGATCCGGGCGAAGTCGGCCACGCCCTTGCCAACGGCATCGTCGGGCTGCACGCGAAGATCAAGTGCCGCGTCAATCTCGTCGAGCCCTCGGGCGAGGAAGTCTGCCGCGTCGTCGAGACCACGCCCGGTCGCCTGCAGATCTTCGAGATTCTGCCGAAGAACGCCGCGGTGAGCTTCAGCACCCTGGTCAACCGGGTGTTGCGCAAGCGCGACGTCTCCAACCTGATCGACGAGGTCTATCGCCACTGCGGCCAGAAGGAGACGGTGATCTTCGCCGACCGGCTGATGACCATCGGCTTCGGGCAGGCCTGCCGCGCCGGTATCTCGTTCGGCAAGGACGACATGGTCATCCCGACCGAGAAGTGGGAACTCGTCAACGGCACCCGCGACCAGGTCAAGGCCTACGAGAAGCAATATGCCGACGGGCTCATCACCCGCGGCGAGAAGTACAACAAGGTGGTGGACGCCTGGCAGATCTGTTCGGACCGCGTGGCCGAGCGGATGATGGCAGCGATCCGCGGCGAGATGGACCCGGATGCGGGCAAGAAGCAGCCGAACTCCATCTTCATGATGTCGGACAGCTCGGCGCGCGGCAGCCCGGCGCAGATGAAGCAGCTCGCCGGGATGCGCGGTTTGATGGCCAAGCCTTCGGGCGAGATCATCGAGACGCCGATCATCTCGAACTTCAAGGAAGGGCTCACCGTGCTCGAGTACTTCAACTCGACGCATGGTGCGCGCAAGGGCTTGGCCGACACCGCCTTGAAGACGGCCAATTCGGGCTACCTGACCCGCCGGCTCGTGGACGTGGCGCAGGACTGCATCATCAAGGAGCTGGACTGCGGCACCACCGCCGGCTTGACGGTGACGGCGGCGATGTCGGGCGGTGACGTGGTCGAGAGCCTGTCGGAGCGGGTGCTCGGCCGCACCACGGCGGAGGACGTGCTCGATCCGACGACCGGGGAGGTCCTCCTGGCGGCGAACCACCTGATCGAGGAGCGCGATGCGCTCGCGATCGAGGAGGCCAAGGTCGACGCCGTCAGGGTGCGCTCGGTGCTGACCTGCGACACGGTCGGCGGTGTGTGCGCGGCCTGCTACGGGCGCGACCTCGCGCGGGGGACGCCCGTGAACGTGGGCGAAGCGGTGGGCGTCATCGCGGCGCAGTCGATCGGCGAGCCGGGCACGCAGCTCACCATGCGCACCTTCCACATCGGCGGGGCGGCGCAGGCCCAGACCGAGGAAAGCAGCATCGAGAGCACGGTGGAGGGCACCTTCGAGCTGATCCGCCCGTCGATCGCGCGCGACAGCCAGGACCAGCTGGTGGTGATGGGCCGGAACACCGAGCTCGTCATCTACGACGAGATGGGCCGGGAAAAGGCGCGGCACAAACTGCCGGCCGGTTGCCGCTTGGCGACAGAGCCGGGCTCGAAGGTGACCAAGGGGCAGCGGCTCGCCGAGTGGGAGCCGCACACCTTGCCGATCGTGACCGAACTCGGCGGCCGGGTCTCGTTCCAGGACATGGTCGAGGGCACCACCTACAAGGAGGTCATCGACGAGGCGACCGGCAAGTCGTCGAAGGAGGTGGTCACCCCGCAAACGGCGCGGTCGGGCAATCTGCGGCCGTCGATCCTGTTGTTGAACGAGCAGGGCGATCCCTTGACCTTCGCCAACGGCAACGAGGCGCGCTACTACCTCGCGGTCGGTGCCTTGGTGACGTTGGAAGCCGGGGCCGTGGTGAAGGCGGGCGACGTGCTGGCGCGCGTGCCGAAGGAAGCCTCGAAGACGCGCGACATCACCGGCGGTCTGCCGCGGGTGGCGGAGTTGTTCGAGGCCAGAAAGCCCAAGGACCCGGCGGTGATCGCGGAGACCGCCGGCCGCATCGAGTTCGCCAAGGACTACAAGAACAAGCGCCGGCTGCGGATCATTCCGGACGACGAGCACAAGGAGCCGATCGAGTACCTGATCCCCAAGGGTCGCCACATCGTCGTCCAGGAGGCCGATCTGGTCTCGCCGGGCGATCCGATCGTCGACGGCAACCCGGTCCCGCACGACATCTTGACCGTGCTCGGGGTAGCGGCACTCGCCGAATACATGTGCGCCGAGATCCAGGAGGTCTATCGACTGCAGGGCGTGAAGATCAACGACAAGCACATCGAGGTCGTCCTGCGGCAGATGTTGCAGAAGGTCGAGATCACGGCCCCCGGCGAGACCACCTTCCTGGTCGGCGAGCAGGTCGACCGGCTGGAGTTCGAGAAGGTCAACGCGCACGCCAAGCGGCAGGACAAGATCCCAGCGACGGCGCAGCCGGTGCTACAGGGGATCACCAAGGCCAGCCTGCAGACCCAGTCGTTCATCTCGGCGGCGTCCTTCCAGGAGACGACGCGGGTGCTGACGGACGCGGCCTTCGCCGGCAAGTCCGACAGCCTCGTCGGCCTCAAGGAGAACGTCATTGTCGGCCGGCTCATCCCTGCCGGTACCGGTGGCGTCCTGCCAAGGCTCAAGGCGCAACTCGGCAGCGACGAGCGCTATGCGCCGCCGCTCGAGTTGGACAGCGAGGTGGAGCCCTTGCGGCTGCCCGACCTCGGCGACGACTGAGGGCTTGCTCCCCGTGCCCGCGAGGTGGGCACGGGGAGTTTCGTCGGGGTTTTTCCGAGAACTCCTTGACGCCTGGGCGAGCGGAGCGTAGACACCCCGGACGCTTCGATTGCGGCGCTGGTGGTGGCCCTTTTCGGGCCAGACGCGGCGCTGGTGTCAGTGTGAAAAAACGTGAGTGCCGTGGTGCGGGTTCGGCTTTGGAGCCCGCCGTCGCTGTGCTTGCAGCTTTGGTGAAGGGTAGCGTCCGAGCAATGCCGACGATCAACCAGTTGGTGCGGAAGCCGAGAGAGAAGCAGGTCGCCCGGAACAAAGTTCCGGCGATGGAGGCGTGCCCGCAAAAGCGCGGCGTGTGCACCCGCGTCTACACCACCACGCCGAAGAAGCCGAACTCGGCTTTGCGCAAGGTGGCCCGCGTGCGGCTGACCAACGGGTTCGAGGTGACCAGCTACATTCCGGGCGAGGGTCACAACCTCCAGGAGCACTCGGTGGTGATGATCCGGGGCGGCCGTGTGAAGGACCTGCCCGGCGTGCGTTACCACATCATCCGCGGCACCCTGGACACCAAGGGCGTCGATGGCCGCAAGCAGCGCCGTTCGAAGTACGGCGTGAAGCGGCCCAAGTGAGCCATCGGGTAGAGTGAGGTAGATCGATGTCCCGTCGTCATGCCGCCGAAAAGCGCGACGTTCTCCCGGACCCGAAATTCAAGGACGCCATTCTCGCCAAGTTCATCAACAACCTGATGGAAGACGGCAAGAAGTCGGTGGCCGAGCGCATCGTCTACGGTGCGTTCGACAAGATGCAGGCGCGGTCGAAGGCCGATCCACTGCAGATGTTTCACGAGGCGCTGGAAAACGTGAAACCGGCGCTCGAGGTGCGGTCGCGCCGCGTCGGTGGTGCCACCTACCAGGTGCCGGTCGAGGTGCGCCCCGAGCGGCGCCAGGCGCTGGCCATCCGGTGGATGATCCAGGCGGCATCGAAGCGGTCGGAGAAGACCATGACCGATCGTCTGGCCGGTGAGTTGATGGATGCCGCGAACAGCCGCGGTGCTGCGTTCAAGAAGCGCGAAGACACCCTGCGCATGGCCGAGGCCAATCGCGCGTTTTCGCACTATCGTTGGTAATCGTCGGAACGGATCGAACCCATGGCCCGCGACATCCCGCTCGAGCGCTACCGTAATATCGGCATCATGGCGCACATCGACGCCGGCAAGACGACGACGACCGAGCGGATCCTCTACTACACCGGCAAGTCCTACAAGATCGGCGAGGTCCACGAGGGCTCCGCGACCATGGACTGGATGGAGCAGGAGCAGGAGCGCGGTATCACCATTACCTCGGCCGCGACGACGACCTTCTGGCGCGACCATCGCGTCAACATCATCGACACGCCCGGCCACGTCGACTTCACCATCGAGGTGGAGCGTAGCCTGCGCGTGCTCGACGGTGCGGTCGCCGTGTTCGATTCGGTTGCCGGCGTCGAGCCGCAGTCGGAGACGGTGTGGCGCCAAGCCGACAAGTACGGCGTTCCCCGGATCTGCTTCGTCAACAAGATGGACCGCATCGGCGCCGACTTCCATCGCTGCGTCGCCATGATCGAGGATCGACTGGGTGCCGTGCCGCTGGTGTTGAACCTGCCGATCGGCGAGGAATCCGACTATGTCGGCAATGTCGACCTGATCCGCAACCAGGCGGCGATCTGGGACGGCGAAGCGTTGGGCGCCTCGTTCAGCTATGTCGACATTCCGGCTTCGCACCAGGACGACGCCGAGCTCTATCGCCAGCGCATGATCGAGGCGGCGGTGGAGATGGACGACGAGGTGCTCGAGAAGTTCCTCGAGGGCGAAGAGCCGGATGCCGAGACGCTGCGGCGCTGCATTCGCTTGGGCGCAATCAGCGGCAAGTTCGTGCCGGTGCTGTGCGGCTCCGCGTTCAAGAACAAGGGCGTGCAGCCCTTGCTCGATGCGGTGGTCGACTTTCTGCCTTCGCCTCTGGAGGTGCCGCCGACGCGCGGCTTGTTGCCCGACAGCGACACCGAGGTGACGCGTCAGAGCAGCGACGACGAGCCCTTCGCGGCACTCGCGTTCAAGATCATGACCGATCCGTTCGTCGGTACGCTGACCTTTGCCCGGATCTATTCGGGCATCGTCGAAAGCGGCTCGTACGCGCAGAACACGGTCAAGGGGCGGCGCGAGCGGGTCGGCCGCATCCTGTTGATGCACGCGAACTCGCGCGAGGAGATCAAGGAAGCGCGGGCGGGCGACATCGTTGCGTTCGTCGGCCTCAAGGACACGACGACGGGCGACACGCTGTGCGACGGGGCGAAGCCCGTGGTGCTGGAGCGGATGGAGTTCCCCGACCCGGTGATCGAGATCGCCGTGGAGCCGAAGTCCAAGGCCGACCAGGAGAAGATGTCGATCGCCCTGAACAAGCTGGCGCAGGAAGATCCGTCGTTCCGCGTCGCGAGCGATCCCGAGAGCGGCCAGACCGTGATCAAGGGGATGGGCGAACTCCACCTCGAGATCATCGTCGACCGCATGAAGCGGGAGTTCAAAGTCGACGCGAATGTCGGGCAGCCACAGGTGGCCTATCGCGAGACCATCACCCGCGACGCCCAGGTCGACTACACCCACAAGAAGCAGACCGGCGGCTCCGGCCAGTTCGCGCGGATCAAGCTCAACTTCACGCCCGGCGAAAAGGGCTCCGGTTTTGCCTTCGAGAGCAAGATCGTCGGCGGCTCCGTCCCGAAGGAGTACATCCCCGGCGTGCAGAAGGGGCTCGAGACCTCGATGTCGAACGGCACGCTGGCGGGCTTCCCGCTGGTCGACGTTCGCTGCGAGTTGGTCGACGGCGCCTATCACGACGTCGACAGCTCCGTGATGGCCTTCGAGATCGCCGCGCGGGCCGCGTTCCGTGAGGGCGTGGCGAAGGCGGGCCCGCAGCTCCTGGAGCCGGTCATGAAGGTCGAGGTGGTGACGCCCGAGGAGTACATGGGCGACATCATCGGCGACTTGAACAGCCGGCGCGGCCACATCACCGGGATGGAGCCGCGCGGCAACGCGCAAGTCGTCAGCGCCTTCGTGCCGCTCGCGACCATGTTCGGTTATGTCAACACGCTTCGCTCGCTGAGCCAGGGGCGTGCCCAATTCACCATGTTCTTCGACCACTACGAGCCCGTGCCGCAGATGGTCGCCGAGGAAATCAAGGCGAAGTACGCCTGACGCCGCTGTTGGAGTTGAGACGATGGCCAAAGAGAAGTTTTCCCGTACGAAGCCGCACGCGAACATCGGCACG
>RECO01000081.1 GCA_007694015.1 Geminicoccaceae bacterium | reverse complement strand
CCCCCCCCCCCCCCCCCCCCCCCGCCCCGCGGGGGGGGGGGGGGGGGCCCCACCCCCCCCCCGATCCTGCCTTTGCGCTTGTCCTCAGCAGCCGGCCGGGCTCAAAAGGCGGCATTCATCAACTCGGAAGCGCCCTTGTCCCCGACCCCCGCCCCCTGGCTCGCACCGCTGCTCGACCCTGCCCTCGATCCTGCCTTTTGGCCGCCCGTTCGCGTCGACGTGGCGAGTGCGTGGTGGAGCCACGTCCCCTTCGCCCAAGCCTTGGTGGCGGCCGCGCCGCCGGCCACGCTCGTGGAGTTGGGCACGCACAACGGCGTCTCCTATCTGGCGTTCCTCGAGGCGGTGCAGCGGCTGGGGCTGGCGACGGCGTGCGTGGCGATCGACACCTGGCAGGGCGACGCGCAGGCCGGGGCTTATGACGAGACGGTCCACGCGGCGCTGAAGGCGCTGCACGGCGCGCGTTATGGCGGGTTTTCGCGGCTGTTGCGCGCCACCTTCGACGAGGCGGTGGGGCAATTCGACGACGGCAGCATCGATCTGTTGCACATCGACGGGCTGCACACCTACGCGGCGGTACGGCACGACTTCGAAACCTGGCGGCCGAAGCTGTCGGCACGGGGCGTGGTGCTGTTCCACGACACCGAGGTGCGCGAGCGCGATTTCGGGGTGTGGCGGTTGTGGGACGAGCTGCGGCAGCGCTACCCGAGCTTCGGCTTTTTGCACGGCTTCGGGCTCGGCGTGCTGGCGGTGGGGGCGGAGGCGCCGCCTGCGGTGCTGGCGCTGTGCGCGCTGGGCGAGGCCGAGCAGGCACGGGTGCGGGCGCGGTTCGAGGCGCTGGGTGCACGCTGGCAGGCATTGGCCGAGGCGACCGACCAGCGTGCCGCCCACGACCGGGCGCAAGGCGTGATCGCCGCCCTGGAGCACGCCCGCGCGGCGGCGGTCTTGGAGGCCGAGCGCACGCACGACGCGCTCGCGCGCGTGCAGGCGGACAACGCGCGGTTGGACGCCGCCCGTGCCAGCGCCGAGCGCCGGGCGAACGAGGCGAAGGCAGAGCTGGCGGCGGTGCTGGGTTCCACCTCGTGGCGGGTGACGGCCCCGATCCGCAACGCGAAACTGGCCCTTGCCCGCAGGCCCCAGGGGGCCGTGGCGGCCATGGCGGCGCGGGCGATGCCGGTCAACGTGTCGGTGCCGGCACCGGCCGAGGGTGAGACCCGGCCGCGCCTCGTCGTCGTGGTGCACGAGGCGTCGCGGACGGGGGCGCCGATCCTGGCGCTCGACCTCGTGCGCCGGTTGGAAGGGCGTTATGCCGTTCTGGCGCTGCTGCTGAACGACGGTCCCTTGTTGGACGATTTCGCCGCGACCGCGAGCGGGATGGTGCTGGTGCGGCCGGGCGATCAGGTGGCGCTGCCGCGCGTGATCGAGCGTGTCGTGCAATCGTGGCGGCCGCGCTTTGCGATCGCCAACAGCGCGGTGACCCACCCGGCGGTGCCGCCCTTGGTCGACCATGGCGTCCCGGTGGTGGCCTTGGTGCACGAGTTTTCGGTGAACCTGCCGCCCCGCGGGGTTCTGGACGACCTTTATCGCCGCGCGTCGGAGGTGGTGTTCCCGGCGGAACTGGTGGCAGCGGCGTCGGTGGCGGACTATCCCGTGCTGGCGCAGCGGGGTTATCACGTCCTGCCGCAGGGCCAGGTGACGCTGCCGGCCGCGCCGGCCGACGCCGACGATGCCCGGGCGACGCGGGCGAAGCTCGAGGCGCGGGTGCCGGCGGAGGCGTTCCTGGTCATCGGCCTCGGCAGCGTCATCTTTCGCAAAGGCGTCGACCTGTTCGTCGCGGCTGCCACGCGCGTCCGCAGCATCGCCCCGGATCAGCCGATCCACTTCCTCTGGGTGGGGCACAGCTCGGTGCACGCTGCCGACTATCGGGCGCAGATCGACGAGCAGATCCTTCGCGCCGGGCTCGCCGATGACGTGACCCTGCTCGACGAGGTCCGCGACCTGGAGCCGATCTACGGGCGTGCCGGCGCCTTGTTCCTCGCCTCGCGCTTGGACCCCTTGCCGAACATCTGCATCGACGCGGCCGTTCGCGGCCTGCCCGTCGTGGGCTTCGCTGCGGCTTCGGGGATGGCGGAGCTCTTGGCCGCCGATGCGCGCACGGCCGATCTGGTGGTGCCGCATCTGGACGCGGCGGCGGCGGGCGAGCGGCTCGTCCAGCTGGCGCGGTCGCCCGAACGGCGGGAGACGGTAGCGGTCGCGATGCGCGAACTCGCCGCCGAGCGCTTCGATGCCGAGCGCTATGTGGGCTCGTTGGTGGCGCTGGGCGAGCACGGCTCTTTGGTCGTGCCGGGCGAGCAGGTTGCGGCGCGACGCCGTATCCGGGAGGCTGGCGTGTTCGACGCCGAGCTGTTCAGCGGCCATCCCGTCGCGGCGGAGGTCGAGGATGCGGTGATCGACCTCTATCTCGCCGGGGTCGACGCCATTCGTCCCCTCGACCGACCGGGGATCGGCAATCGGTTGCGCCGGCCGATGCGGGGCTTTCACCCGCTGCGCTATGCGGAGGCGTGCCCGGATTTCGAGGCTCGTGGCAAGGAAGATCCCCTCGACCATTTCCTGCGCGCCGGTCGGCCGCAAGGGCCCTGGTTGCACCCGGTGTTGGAGCCGGCACCGCAGGCCGGTGCTGGCGCCTTGCGGGTGGTGTTGCACGGCCACTTCCACTATCCGGAGTTCGTGGGCGAACTGCTGGAGCGGCTGCGCTTCAACCGGACGGCCGTGGACCTCGTCTTGACGACCGACACCGACGTCAAGGCCGGCATTCTGCGTGAGCGGCTGGCCTCGGTCGGGAGGGATGGCGTGTCCAGCCGGCTGATGCCCAACCGTGGCCGCGACATTGGCCCCTTTTTGGCGCTACTCGCCGAGGGGGCCTTCGACGGCTACGATGTGGTGGGCCACGTGCACGGTAAGAAGAGTGCCCAGTTCGATCCCTGCTTTGGCGACCGCTGGCGGCGATTCCTGTGGGAGCATCTCATCGGTGGCCGTCATCGCATGGTCGATACGGTGGTGGCAGGCTTCGAAGCGGATGCGAAACTCGGTCTGGTCTTCGCGGAGGAGCCGCATTTGAACGACTGGGACGCGAATCGCACCATTGCCGAAACGTTGGCGGAACGGGTGGGGTGCGAGGCGCCGTTGCCGATCAATTTCGACTTTCCGATGGGCACGATGTTTTGGGCGCGGCGGAGCGCCTTACGGCCTTTGTTGGACTTGAACCTGGGCTGGGACGACTACCCGCATGAGCCCGTCGCCTATGACGGTACGATCCTGCACGCGCTGGAGCGGTTGCTTCCGTTCGTCGCCGACAAGGCTGGCTTCACTTACGCGACCACGCACGTGGCGGGCAGCACGCGTTGAGCCGACACGTCATCCTGGGTGGAACGGGGTTTCTCGGCCGGCACGTCGCCCGTGCGCTGGAGCGGGCCGGGGATCATGTTCGGGTGGTGGGCCGGGGGGAACTCAGCGAGGGCGGCTCGGGCGAGCTCGATCGCTTGTTGCAGGCGGCCGACGTCGTGCATCACTATGCGTGGGCTACGGTGCCGGGCAGCGCCGCGTTGGACCCCGTGGGGGACTTGGGCCGCAACATCGCGCTGACCTTGGGCATTCTCGAAGCCATGCGCCGTCGCGGCGGCGGACGGCTGCTGTTCAGCTCCTCAGGCGGCTCGGTCTACGGCCGGCTTCGCATCGTGCCCGCCCCCGAAGATCATCCATTGTGGCCCCTCTCCGCCTACGCCATCGCCAAAGCCACCGCCGAGCACTATTGCCAGCTCTATCACGCGTTGCACGGCGTCGACGTCTGGATCGCCCGCATCGGCAATCTCTACGGGGGCGGTCAGGACCCAGAGCGCGGCTTTGGCGCGGCGACCACGTTTGCCAGCCAAGCCTTGGCGGGTCGGACCCTCGAGATCTGGGGGGACGGGAAGGTGGTTCGCGACTACATCCACGTCGCCGATGCAACGGCAGGCCTCATCCGTCTTGCGGCAGCCCCGGCCATGAAGGGGGCTTCCATGCCCGTGTACAATCTGGGTAGCGGGGTCGGGGTTTCTCTTTTGGATCTCGTGCACGCATTGGAAAGCCAGCTTGGACGAGCCATCGATTACGTCCACCGTGCTGCACGCCCCTACGACGTGCCGGTGAGTGTCCTCGACATCGGGGCCGCGAGACGCGATCTGGCTTGGGCGCCGAACCTCGATCTTGCGGCGGGGCTGGAGCTGACCATCGCTGATCTGCGAGCGGACCCGTCGGCACGCTTTGCATCGCCGTTCCGCAACTGAGCGAGCAAGGCGAGGTTCGGTTGATGCGGTCGTTGTCCAGCCTCACCGCTCGTCTCTTGGAAGCGGTCGAAGCCCGCAGCCGAGCGGTCTGGCGGAGGCTGCCGGCGCATCGGCGCCTCGGGCTCATGCGGCGATGGCCGCTGCTCGGCGATCTTGCGGCGGGGCTGCAGCGGCACGCGCGTGATCGGCTCGACTACGCAGCCTGGATTACGGCGAACGATACCCTGAGCGAGGACGATATGGCGGCGATTCGCCGCCACATCGAGGCGATGGCGGCACCGCCACTGTTGTCGGTGGTTATGCCCGTTTACGACCCGCCGCTCGCCTTCTTGGAAGAGGCGATCTCGAGCGTGGTTGGCCAGCTCTACCCGCATTGGCAGCTGTGCATTGCCGACGACGCGACGCCCAACCCGGAGGTGGCGCGCCGGCTGGACGAATGGGCGGCGGCCGACGGGCGGATCAAGGTGGTGCATCGGCCAGAGAATGGGCACATCAGCGCCGCCAGCAACAGCGCCTTGGCCGTGGCCACAGGCGAGTTCGTGGTTTTGATGGATCACGACGACCTGCTGGCGCCGCATGCGTTGTACATGGTCGCAGCCGAACTCGAGGCGCATCCCGATGCCGATCTGATCTATTCGGACGAGGACAAGATCGACGACTGTGGCCGCCGCTACGACCCCTATTTCAAGTCCGACTGGAACCCGGAGTTGATCCTCGGTCAAAACATGGTCAACCACCTCGGCGCCTATCGTCGATCGCTCCTGACCAAGGTGGGTGGCTTCCGGGAGGGCTTCGAGGGCAGCCAGGATCACGACTTGGTGTTGCGCGTCAGCGCGGCCACCACGCCCTCGAGGATCCGCCATCTTCCTTTCGTGCTGTATCACTGGCGGGTGTTCGGGGGGTCGATGTCCTTTTCCAATCGGTCACTCGAACGGGCGCAAACCGCGGGCCTGCGCGCCATCGACGAACATCTCGCGGGGCGTGGCGAGGCGGCGCGCGCCGAACTGCTGCCGATCGGGTTCTATCGGGTGCGGCGGTCGCTGGCGGAGCCACTGCCGCGGGTGGCGCTGATCGTGGCCACGCGCGATCGGTTGCCGCTCTTGCGGACGTGCGTCGACGGGCTCCTGGCCGCAACCGATTATCCCGCGCTGGAGGTCGTGATCGTCGACAACGACAGCGTCGAGCCGGCTACGCTCGCTTGGTTGGATGCCATCCAAGCCGATGCACGGGTGGGCGTACTCCGCTACCGGGGCCCATTCAACTTTTCCGCTATTCACAACTATGCGGTCGCCCAGTGTGACGCTGAGTTGATCGGCCTGATCAACAACGACATCGAAGTCATCGACGCTGGTTGGTTACGGGAAATGGTGGCTTTGGCTGCTCTGCCGGGCGTAGGCGCGGTGGGTGCGCGGTTGCTTTACCCGGATCGGCGCGTTCAACATGGTGGTGTCGTCCTCGGCGTGGGCGGGGTTGCCGGTCACGCCCACAAGCTCTTCGCCGAGACGACGCCCGGACATGGCTGGCGCCTGCAGCTGAGCCAGGATCTGTCTGCAGTCACTGCTGCCTGCATGGTGTTGCGACGCGAGCGGTACCTGGAGGTGGGCGGGCTCGATGCGGACCGCCTGGCCGTGGCGTTCAACGACGTCGACTTGTGCTTGAAGTTGCGCGCTGCTGGCCACCGGATCATCTGGACGCCGTTCGCGACCTTGCTGCATCACGAATCGGCCTCGCGCGGTTCCGACATCGCACCGGAAAAAGCGGAAAGATTTCAACGGGAAGTGGCGGTCATGCGGGAGAGATGGGGCGACGTTCTCGCGCATGACCCCTTCTACAATCCGAACTTGTCGCTGACCCACGAAGACTTCAGGCTGGCCGCCACGTCGCGAGCCGTGCGGCCATGGCGGCGTTTCACGATTGGGTGAGGTGCGGGCGCGATCCACCGAGTATCGGCGCGAACTTTTTGCCGTGATTGCCGCGCACGAAAACGGCTAAACTGTCGTAAAGGTGAAAGCTCAGGGTACTGCTGGCGATCGGATCGCTCGCGATGCGACCGCGCGAATGTTCGGCGTGCAGGCGATCCAGCATCGTTTTGCAGAAGTCGATGAAGTTGTGCTGCGATTGACCGTTGCCGCCATATTCCTCCCAATAACAGGTGTGCAGATCTTCCACGACATAGATCCCATCGTCGCACATCCGTTCGTAAAAGAAGTCGAACGATGCCTGAATGTCATCCATGCGGTGACTGCCGTCATCGATGATTACCTTGGGGCGGCCGAATTCATCGAGCACACGCTGCAAGAAGCGCGCATCGGACTGATCGCCGATCCGAACGTGGATTTGATCTTCTTCGAAATCCGCGCATTCCGGTCGTATGTCGAGACCGACGATGGTGACGTGGGGGCCAAAATACTGCTTCCACATCTGCAGCGAACCGCCTTCTCCACAGCCAATCTCGACCAATAAAAAACTCTCGTTGCGTAATTTGCTCAAGTGAAATTCGTAAGCGGGAAAGTAGTGTTTCCACTTGTGGATCAGGCGGCCTTGATGGTTGAGAAAGATCGACCATAACGACATGATCCATGTCCCGATACTTGGTGTGCACGATTGTTTAAGTCGGTCGCGTTGCGCAGGCAAGCGACCTGCATCAGCGATTGGTCACGCCCAGCTTTTCCACGGCGACGCCGAGCATGGGCAGGCCGATCAGGCCGTAGCTGAAATGACCCGCGACGACCTGGAAAAACAGCGCGTCATCGATCCAATGGTGATTGACGTGATCGTTGAGGGTGCCGGCGGCGAGGGCTGCCGTGATCGAGTGTTGATGAGTGGGCAAATAGGGCATCTGAAATCGAAATTCCGCGCGCATGACCTCGCCTGGTGCGAGAACCAGCGGGGCCTCGCGTGTGGCGAGCAGCGTGTTGTCGCCGAACAGATCCTGGCCCAAACGGTCACGGATCAAGAAACCGAGAATGGGATTGACGATTTCCGTCTCGGCTTGGGCTTCGATGCGCAGCACCACTTCGGTGCCCCCTTGCATCACCTGCAGGGTGTGGCCGTCGCTGTCCAACAACGCCACGTTGGTGATCACGCCGCCGCGATGGCCGGACCAGTTGGCCTCCGGGTCGAACTCGAAGAGCTCGATGGTGTTCCCGCGCCCAGCGGCCTCCCACACCGCGTGCCGCGGATCACGGACGCCGTGACTGCGGCGGGCAAGCGCGTCGCGGCGGGCGCGACCGATTTGGAACGTGCCCTCCACGTCGTTCGCGGCTTGCATGGCCGCCAGATAGTCCTCGGTGATCTCCTTGGTCGGGCCGATGGCTTTGACCTGCCCGGCATGTATCCACGCGACCCGATCGCAGAGATTGATCACGGCCGCGGTGTCGTGGCTCACGAAAAGTACCGTCCCGCGCTGCTTGAAGCGGTGCAGAAAGCGCATGCATTTTTGCGTGAACGCAGCGTCGCCCACGCTCAAGATCTCGTCGATGATGAGCACGTCGGCGTCGACGTGCGCGGCGACGGAAAAAGCGAGGCGTGCATACATCCCGCTCGAATACGTCTTGACCGGTTGGTCGATGAAGTCGCCCAAGCCGGCGAAGGCAATGATGTCGGGCATGCGGGCGATGATGTCCCCGCGCCCGAGCCCAAGGATCGACGCGGCAACCTCGACGTTCTCACGGCCTGAGAATTCGGCATTGAAGCCCGTGCCCAACTCCAACAGCGCCGCGATCCTTCCGTTGCGGGTCACGGTACCAGTCGACGGCGTCAGTGTGCCGGTGATGATCTTCAAAAGCGTTGACTTGCCGGCGCCATTGCTGCCGATGATGCCTACGGTCTCGCCGCGGTGCACCGTGAAGCTGACATCGCGCAGTGCCCAATATTCCTGATAGTATTTACGGTTCTTGAATATTATTTGTTTTAATCGATCCACTGGTATTTGGTAGACTTCATAGTATTTCGAGAGGTTGTCGACCGCGATGGCGACCTCGGTGGGATCAGAGGACATCGGCAAAACCAACCCTCAGACGCATGAAGAACGCGAGCCCGAGTCTCGCGGCGACGCATGCGATGAAGACTGCGAAAAGCGTCCAGCCAAGATTGGGTATTTCGCCGAATATGACCACGGCTCGTAATTGTTCGATTGTGAAGGCCATCGGGTTCAACTCCAGAACCCAACGAAATTGGTCGGGAACAGCATCCAAAGGATAGAAGATGGGTGACATGAACATGAGAATGATCGTCAAAAACTGTGTGATTTGGCTAAGATCGCGGACATAGATACCAAGCGCGGCCAAACTCCAAATCACGAACATGGAAAAAATCATCATGGGCAACACCACGAGAGGAGCCAAAAAAATGGTGGCGGGGGGCCAGCCGAGCAACAAAATGTGCGCGGCGACCAAAACTCCAAAATTCAACAGAAAACCGACGGCGGCGCTGCCGGCGATGACGAAGCCAAGTGTCTCGACGGGAAAGACCACGTTCTTGATGTAGCTCGGAAAGGCCAGGAGAAGCCCGGGGGCGCGGGTGAGGCATTCGGCGACGAACTGGTGAACGATCAGTCCACAATACAAGACGATACCGAAAGCCAGCGTGCTCTCCAATTCCTGGCCCCATCTCACCTGGAAAATAACGCTGAAGACGAACGTGAAGATCGCCAGCATCAGCAGCGGAGACACGACCATCCAGCCGATGCCGAGCACGGAACCCCGATAGCGCTGGGCGACGTCGCGGCGGGTCACGAGGTGTATGACATGCCCATGGTCGCGGAGGCGTCGGAGGATGTCGCCAGAAAGGTGTTGGCTGAGGGGCATCGATTGCATGGGTCTGGAGAGTAGGCCTACGAGGAAGGGCGCCCGAGAGCACATGCCTAACCGCGGCAGTGTCGACCCGAAAGGCTCGATGGATGCAGATCAGATACGCCCGAGCAGCAATAGCGTGCACAGCGCCGCGTCGTCCAGTAGCGATTGACGGTATGCGCGATCGCCGCGGCGGACGTACGCTAGCGAACCTTGGCCCGCCGCCGCCTCGGCGAATCGCGTGACGCGCGCTCGCGCCTCAGGTGGCATGTGCTCGCCATGCAGCCGCAGCAGATCGCGTGCTTGTTGGCGGCAGCGTCCGGGCGGCCGGGCCAGTTGCCCTCGAACCCGCCGGGCTAGCCGGTGGACGGCAGTGCTGCCGATCCCGATCGCGTTGGCACCATGTTGGCGGTAAAACAGGCTAGGGTCGGGGTCATATAGCACGCGTCCGCAAGCCCCCACGACGAGGTAGCACCACCAGTCGTGCATGATGACCGTATCCGGCCAGGGCTTGTCGACCAACAGATCGACGGCGGCTCGGTTCATGACTATGGTGCAGCCCGTAGCGACGTTTTCGACCAACGCGTTGTCGAGCCCAAGGGGGCGTCTCGGCAGCGCCGAATGCCCCAAGGGACGCAGATTGCGGTCGGTGTAGGTGAGCCGGCTGCAGTAAAGCGCTGGCGTTGCCGGGTCGACGGTGGCGAGCGTGCTGGCCGCGCGGTGAAGTTTGTGCGGCATCCACACGTCGTCTTGATCGGCGAATGCGACATGTGTGCAGCACCGCCCGTGTTGCCGTAAGAGCATCTCGAAACTGGCGATGACACCACGATTGATGCCTGCCTCGAATGCCACGAGGCGCGGTTCCGCGGCGGCCGACGCGGACAGAAGCTCCAGCGTGCGGTCGCTCGAACCATCGTCGCGTACGGCGAGGGTTACGTCGATCCCCTGCTGGGCAAAGATACTCTCCAACTGCGCGCCGAGGTAACGCTCGCCCTGATAGGTCGACAACAATACGCGGGTTTCCATGGGTGGCGTTACCACTGCTTGGCCCGTAGGAGGCCGGTGTCGATCGATGCGCGCTTTGGCTCCGAGCTAGAGCGTTTCCCGAAATGCTTGACCATCCCTCACCCCCGCCCGACCACCCACG
>RECO01000159.1 GCA_007694015.1 Geminicoccaceae bacterium | reverse complement strand
TTTCTTGCTTCTTTTGCCTTCCTTGCTTGCCTGCCTCGAGCGTTACTTCGCCACGTCGAGGACGCCGAAGGCGATGAGGGCGGCGAAGGTCCAGATGTAGAAGGAGAAGACCTTGAGGCGCGCGCGGTAGAGGAGGGCGAGGACGAGCTTCAAGGCGTAGATGCCGACGACGGCGGAGACGAGGAAGCCGACCAGGAGGGGGCCGGGGCCGACGCCGTCGAGCCCGCCGGCGTTCATCACTTCCAGGCTTTGCAAGGCGGTGGCGGCGAGGATGGTGGGGATGGCGACGAGGAAGCTGAATTCGGCGGCCCAGCGGCGCTTCAGTCCGGCGAAGAGGCCGGCGATGATGGTGATGCCGGAGCGGCTGATCCCAGGGACGAGGGCGAGGGCTTGGGCGGCGCCGACGATGAGGGCGATGCGGGGGCCGATGCCCTTCAGGCCGACCGTGCGGGGGCCGAGGCGGTCGGTGAGCCACAAGAGGATGCCGGTGATCGTCAACGTGACGACGATGATCTCGGGGGCGGCGAAGGCGATCTCGATGCTGCGCTTGAAGATCAGGCCGAGCACGCCGGTGACGAACACGGTCAAAGCGCCCATCAGCACCAGCCAGAGCGAGGGACCGATGACGGGATGGCCGCGGGCCAGTGTCCAGGCTTGGGCGAGGGTGCTGCGGACGAGGTAGAGCAGGCTTTGGCGGAAGACGACGACGACCGAGACCATGGTGCCGACATGGACGACGAGGTCGAACAGGATCATCGCCGGGCTTTCCGGCGGCGGCAGCGCCGACCCCTGAGCGATCAGCCAATGCTGGGTGAGCACCAGATGCGCCGTGGAACTCACGGGCACGAACATGAACACGCCCTGGACGATGCCCAGGATGATCGCTTCGAGGTAGGTCATGGCAGGCGCGTAGACGAGATCGGGCCCGGCTGCCAGCGAAAGGTCGGCTGGGCCACAGCGCGGTACGACGTCTTGGCCGCAAAGCTTGGGGTTTGGCCCCGTTAGGGCGTTTTCCGGTTAGGTAGCGCACGGGCCATCCCGCACCCCCGCCCGGCCACCCATGGCATCGTACACTCGTGGGTGGTCGGTCGGGGGTGAGGGGTGGTCAAGCATTTCGGAAAACGCTCTAGGGCATTGACAATCAGGGCATTGCGGCCGATATCTCGCCCGTCTGGCAAGCTCCGGGCAACCCTGTGCAACCATTCGAAAAGACCGATGGAAAGCTGCTCTAGTCGGCTCCCGGCGAACGATCCGTCGTTCCGTCGGGAGGCCAGTGTCGATCAATCGATGCCGACCCGGCCTGTCCGGGTGAGCCCCCGGTAAGCCAAGCTTCCCTCGGCGGCTCACCTCCCGGCCACCCGCGTCGGCCCAGGAGGTAAGCCCATGAAGATGACCCCCATCCTCAATGTTGTCGCCCGCGCGCCCGTGGCCGAGCGCGGCTCTGCCCTGCACGACGCCCAGCTCGAGGCGAGGCACGCACATGTCACCCCGGCCGGCGGCGATCCCTTGGCCGAACTCCTCGCCGTCCACGCCCGCGTGCGCGCCGCGGTCGAGCGCGGGCGCGCAACGACGCGCAGCGCTTAGCCGCTACGGGTGTTCAAGGGTGGGTAGAGGAAGGCAGGAAGCAGGGGGCTTGGCCCCCTGCACCCCCCGACCGACGGCCACGGCCGTCGGACTTGATTTAGGAAGGCAAGCAGAATCGATGGAGAGTGCCCGGTGCGGCTCGGCGCGACGCGGCATAAACGTCGAACTCCCGAATTGCCGAACGAACCCAAGAACGCATTTTCTCCTGTCTATGCATGACTTGAAAAATCTTTCCCGGATACCTTTTGCGCCGTTGGTCGCAGCCCTTTCCCCCAGTCTCCAACTGGCCTGATCGATTGCGGGACGTGCGACGCACGTCCCGCAATCGATCAGGCTCGGGGGTTTCCAAGGGGGCCAAAAGCCCCCTTGGCTTCCTTCTTCTTTTCCTCTCGCCCGATCACGGCTTCCACCTCACCTGCCAGCGTCAACAGTTCGTGGTCGCGTTCGGGGGCGGTCATCAGTTGGAGGCCGATGGGTGGGCCGGTGACGGGGAGGGGGAGGGAGAGGGCGGGCAGGCCGGCGGCGTTGGCGGGCACCGTCAGGGTGGCGACGTCGGCGGGGGGCTTGGTGTCGTGGGGGAAGGCCGGGGCAGGCGTGGTGGGGAGGAGGCAGGCGTCGTAGTCGCGCAGTTGCCGTTGCAGGCGTTGGCCGAAGCTCTGGCAGCGGTGCAAAGCGAGGGCGTAGCGCGGGGCGGGCAGGCGGCGGCCGTAGTCGAGCAGGGCGCGGAAGGCGGGGGTGATGTCGCTCGAAGGCTCCGCCATGAGGTCTTGAAAGAGCACCGCACCTTCGACCTCGGCAACGAGGAGGGCGTCGCGGCGCAGTTCGTCCGCTTGCCAGCCGTCGAGGCGGCTCTGGGTTACCGTGTGGCCCTGGGCGGCCAAGGCCCGAAGGGCGGCCTCGAAGGCTTGGCGCACGCTCGGGGCCAGTTCCAGGTCGTCGAGTTGTGAGGGGACCAGAAAGCGGCGCTGGCTCGGCGTCTCGCTGCGTCTTGGGGCCGGGCCAGCGAGCTGGGCGAAGGCGACGCGGGCCGCCGTCACGTCGCGGGCGAGGAGGCCGACGTGGTCCAGGGTCCAGCTCAGCGGGACGACGCCGGTGGTGGGGAGCACGGCGAAGCCCGGCTTGAAGCCGACGATACCGCAATAGCTCGCCGGGATGCGTACCGAGCCCATGGTGTCGGTGCCGAGGGCAACGTCGACGATGCAGGCGGCGACGGCCGCGGCCGACCCGCCGCTGGAGCCGCCGGGCACGGCACCGGGCACGGCCGGGTTGTGGCAGCGGCCGAAGGCGGCGTTGTCGGTGGTCACGCCGAGGGCACCCTCGTGCATGTTGGTCTTGCCGAGTATTTCGCCGCCGGCCCGGCGCCAGCGGGCGACCACCTCGGCATCGGCGGTGGCGACCCGGTCGCGCCAGGCCCCGATGCCGGCGGCGGTGACAAGGCCCCTGACGTCGATGTTGTCCTTCACCGCCATGACCGGCCCGGCACCCAGCCGGTCCACGAGTTGGGTGAAGGCGCCTAGCCCCTGGTGTTGGGCCGCCGCGTCGAGGGCGTTGGGTTCGGACACGGGCTCAGAACATCAAATTCGGCAGCCAGGTGACGATGCCGGGGAAGGCGATGATCAGCGCCACGACGACGAACATGCAGAAGATGAACGGGATGACGCCGATGAACACGTCGTTGATCGAGCCGCGCCCGCGAATGCCCTGCACCACGTAGAGATTGAGCCCCATCGGCGGGGTGATCAGTGCCACCTCCATCATCAAGACGAGAAAGATGCCGAACCAGATCGGGTCGATGCCGAGAAAGATGATCAGGGGGAAGATGACCGGCACCGTCGCCACCATCATCGCCAAGGCCTCCATGAAGAGGCCGAGCACGAAGTAGAAGATGATCAAGACCATGATGGTCTGGGCCACCGTCAGGCCGAGATCGCTCACCAGCTGTGTCATGGCGCGTGGGACGCCGAGGAAGCCGATGATGAAGTTCATGAAGAGTGCGGCGGTCAGGATGAACAGGATCATCGCCGTCAGCCGCACCGTCGAGACGAACACCTCGTGCAGATAATGGAAGCTCAAACGGCGATTGGCGGCGGCCAGCACCAGCGCCATGCCGACGCCGACGGCAGCGGCTTCGGTGGGGGTGCCCCAGCCGAGATAGATCGTCGCCATCACCATGACGAAGATGGCAAGCGGCGGCAGCAAATAGCGCAGCCGCTTCAAGCGCACGGGCAAGGGATCGACCGCGTCGGCGCCGCCGATCAGCTTCGGCCGGGCGGCGGCGATCAGCATGATGGCGATCACGAACACGCCGATCAGCAGCAAACCCGGCACCACACCGGCCATGAACAGGCGGCCGATCGAGGTGTTGGTCATCGCGCCGTAGATGATCAGGTTGATGCTCGGCGGGATCAGGATGCCGAGGGTGGCACCCGCCGCGATCGTACCGAGCACCAGCCGGTCGTTGTAGCCGCGCTTGGAGAAGTCCTTCAGCGCCACCGTGCCGATGGTGGCGGCGGTCGCCACCGACGAGCCCGAAACGGCCGAGAACAGGCCGCAGGCAAAGACGTTGGTGTGCAAAAGCCGTCCGGGCATGCCCCGCACCCAGTCCGAGAGCGAGGTGTACATCTTCTCGGTCAGGCCCGCGCGCAGCAGCAATTCACCCAACAGGATGAACAAGGGCACGGCGGTGAGCACGAAGTTGTTGAGATAGGACCAGGTCTGGGTGCCGTAGGCCATCACCGGCCGCCAGCCGATGAAGATGGCGGCCCCGGCGATGCTGATGACCAGGATGGCGACGCCCACCGGCAATCCTAGGAACATCAGGATCAAGAGGAAGGCGAAGCCGCCGAGAGCGCCCGCAGCGTCGATCATGGCCGGTCACTCCGCTCGGCGTCGATTTCCTCCTGCAGCGTCGGCGGCCCGGCGATGGCGTTGACCGCCCGCGTGCCCTCGAACACGGCGACGACGGCGCGAAAAGCCAGGAACACGGCGACCACGGCGAACAGGGTGAGCCCGACCAGCCAGATGGTCTGGGGGATCCACAAGGGTGTTTGCAACGGGGTGGAGGCGAGGCTTCCGAGCTGCAGGCTCCGGTCCAGCGTGGCATGGGCGCGCACGGCCATGAACACGGCAATGCCGGCAAAGATCACGGCCGCCAAGAGGTTCAAGGTCGCCTGACCCCAGGCCGGCATCAGCCGCAACACGATGTCGATCCGGGTGTGCGCGCGCTGCATCAAGCCGAAGGCAAAGGCAAAGCCCGAGATGCCGGCGAGCACGTAGCCGCCGACCTCGTCCACGCCTTGCAACGAGAAATTGGCCAAGCGCCGGAGCGCGATCTCGGCGCAAATGGCCAGCGCCAACCCCAACAGCGCATAGCCCGCCAGGATCGCCCCCAACCGGGTCGTGCCTTCGAGAAACGCGTGAACCCGATCGAGCATGAGACCCACTCCAACAGGTAAGGGAGGAAGCCAAGGGGGCTTTTGGCCACCCAAGGAAAGGGTGAGGGAAAGCCAAGGGGGCTTTATGCCCCCCAAGGGAAGGGTGAGGGAAAGCCAAGGGGGCTTTATGCCCCCCAAGGGAAGGGTGAGGGAAAGCCAAGGGGGCTTTATGCCCCCCAAGGGAAGGGTGAGGGAAAGCCAAGGGGGCTTTATGCCCCCTTGGAAACCCCCGGCCGTGGCTGGCGCCACGGCAACTTCGAAAAGTGGCAGCGGCCTTGCCGCTGCCTGGGGGGCGCGGGGGGGGCAAAAGCCCCCCGAAGCGCTTTCTTAGTTCGCCGCCATCTCGAAGCCGCGGACGGCACCGACGGTCGCGTTCCAGATCTCGACGCATTCGGCGCGGGGCTGGCAGGCATTCGCCCAGACGTCGAGCACCACGTTGTCGACGGCCTCGGCGAGCAGCGCCAGATCGGCCTCGCTCGGATCGACCCGGGTCATGTTGAAGCGGTTGTAGTGTTCGCAGGGCTCGAGGCCGGTGCTGCAGCGCATGGCGTCGTCGTACATGCTCTCGGTGAGATCCCAGAACGCGTCCTCCGCCTCCTTGAAGGCCTCGGTGAAGGCCTCTTGGGCCTCCGGCGACAGCGCGTTCCAGCTGTCGAGATTCATGAAGTGGGCGTTGATGCCGTTCGAGAGCGCGATGGCGAGGACGTGCGTCGTGATCTCGGGCCAGCTGCCGCTATTGGCCGAGGTGATCGAGGTGATCGCGCATTCGACCACACCCCGCTGCAACGCCGGGTAGACCTCGGCGAACGGCATCGAAACCGGCGTGGCGCCGACATATTCCAGCACCGCCGACATGCTGCGGCTGAAGCTGCGCACCCGCTTGCCGCGGAGGTCGGTCAGGCTCGAAATCGGCTCCTTGCAGAACACGTGCTGCTGGCCGAACGGCCAGACGGCCAGGACCTTGACGTTCAAGCGTTCTTCGGCGCGCGCGGTAAGGGCCGGGCGGAAGGCGTCCACGGCCTCGCGCAGGTCGGCCAAGGTCGGCGACACCCCCATGAGGTCCATGCCTTCCAGGAAGGTGTCGTCGCGGGCGACGCTGCCGATGGTCGACTGCACGATGTCGAAGGTGCCGTCACCGGCCATGCGCATGGTGTCGTCCATGGTGACGCCGATGACGTCGAGCGGGTTGAAGTTCACCCGGACGTCGAGCCCAGTGCGCTCGGCCAAGCCCTCGAAAAAGGCGCGCTCCAAGGCGGTGTGGTGGATGTGCGTCGACACCAGCCCGGAAACGTTGAGGCGGATGGTCTCGGCGCCGGCGGTGGTGGTGGCGAACAACGCCGCCGCAGCGGCCAACGTCGCCGTGGCATGGATGCGCATGGGCTATCTCCCTCGGATGAAGCGGGTGGGAACGAAGTGGGGACGGGTCAGCCGTCGAGCCAGGCGACGGCGCGGATCGGGCTGCCGGTGCCGCCCTTGATCCGCAACGGAAAGCCGATGAAGCGAAACCGCCCCTGGCCGACGAGCTTGTCGAGGTTCACGAGGCCCTCGATGTGCGTGAAACCCAAATCGCGGCAGGCGATGTGGACTTCGAAATTGTTCTTGAAGGGCCGGCCGGGGCTCAGCGCCTCGACGCCGAAGATACCGACGCCCTTGTGGCCCAGCCACTCGGCGCTTGCCTTGGTGAGGCCCGGAAAGTCGGTCAGATAGCCCGGACCTTCGCCGAGCCGCGCCTCGACGCCCATGTGCAGAAGGACGGTGTCGCCGGGCTGGATGGTGACGCCGGATGCTGCTTCGGCCTCCTCGAGGTCGGCCACCTCGATGTCGCTGCGCAGGGGTTTGTGGGAGAGATCCAGGCAGACCGCCTCGGTGAAGAAGCGCTCCAACGGCATCTGGTCGATGGACAAGGCATCCGGCGAGGCGTCGAAGTGACGGGGCGCGTCGATGTGCGTGCCGCTGTGGTCGCCGAGCGTCATGAATAGGGTGGCGATGGTGAAGGCAACGCCCTCCGCTTCGCGCGCATCGTCGTGCGTCCAGTAGGGGACGATGGTGACCGGGGGATGGTTGGGCAGGGTGGGGCCGCGGTGGCGGATTTCGCGGGAAAGGTCGATCAAGCGCACGGGCCAAGCCTCCGCACGCTGCTGGTCTCACCGTTGCCGATCATCGTCCTCACCCAGTCATCGTCTTCGTTGGTGCCGTTCGTTTGCAACGGCCGTGCCACCCTCGCAACGCTTGCGCGTTGGAAGCCAAGGCTGCGCAGTCCGCATAGCCATTGAGCACGATGCCCGCCAGATGGGCAAGGTGCGAGAGCCTTGCGTCCCCTTCCATCTCCGGTCTGTATACGCGCTTCGCTCCACCATCGAGGCTCCTGCTTTGTCCCCGACCCGCATCGGCATGCTCACGCCGTCGTCCAACACCGTCGTCGAGCCCTACACCCAAGCCCTGCTGGCCCCGCTTTTCCCCGAGGTCACGGCGCATTTCTCGCGGTTGCGGGTGCTGACCATCTCGCTCGACGCTGTGGCCAACCAACAGTTCGACCTGGCGCCGATGCAGGCGGCAGCCGACCTCCTGGTCGACGCCAAGGTCGACGTCATGGCCTGGAACGGCACCTCGTCGAGTTGGCTCGGCTTCGACAAGGACGTGGCCCTCACCCGCGCGCTGGAGGCGCAGACGCGTGTGGCCACCACCAGCGCCATCCTGGGTCTGAACGCGTTGCTCGCGGCCATGAGCGTGCGCCGGCTCGCCCTCGTGACCCCTTATGTCGGGTCCGTGCAGCAGCGCATCATCGCCAATTACGCGGCGATCGGCGTCGAGGTCGTGGCCGAGCGGCACCTGGAGACCAGCGACAATTTCGCCTTTGCCGAGGTCTCCGAAGCGCGCATCGCCGAACTTTGCCGGGAGGTGGCCAAGGCGCGTCCCGAGGCCATCGCCATCGTCTGCACCAACATGCGCGGCCCCATGATCGCTCGGGCCCTGGAGGCCGAACTCGGCATCACCATCCTCGATTCGGTCGCCTTCACCCTCTGGGCCACCCTGGCCCGCGCTCAAGTCGACATGGCCCCGCTGCATCACTTCGGCCGTCTCTTCACCGTCGATGGCAGCACCCTTCACCCTTGATCGCCGCTGCGGAGTTCGGGCGGTGGGCGGTGGCAAAACCCGGCCTGACGCTCGAGCCAGCGGGCAGCCTGAAGCAGCCTGCCTTCGGCGAAGGGCGGGGCCACCAATTGCAGGCCGAAGGGCCGGCCGTCCGCGGTCACCAGCGCGGGCAGGCTCAACGCCGGCAAGCCCACGAGCGAGATGAGAAAGGTCGGTGCGAGGTAGTCGATGATGGTGGCGCAAGCGACGCCCCCGACCGTGTCCACCTCGCCTTGCGCGTTGGGGAAGGGCAGCACGCTCGCCGACGGTAGGACCAAGAGGTCGAAGCGCTGGAAGAAGGCCTGGAACTGGCGGAAGACGCGGCTGCGGGTCTGTTCGGCCGCCAAGAATGCCTCGATGCCGACGTCGCGGCCGGCTTCGACGTTCCAGATGAAGGAGGGGCTCAAGTCGTCCGTGCCGGCGGCCAGAAGCGCCCGGTTGCCATGCCAGCCGAGGGCGGCGCGCAAGGTCTTGAAGGCGGCCTCGCCGCCCCGAACGTCGGGGGCAGCCTCTTCGACCTGGTCGAAGGCGGCAGCCACCCCGTCGACGGCCTCTCGAAAGCACGCATGGACCTCGGCGTCGATGCGGAAGGCTTCGCCGAGCGCCGCACTGTAGGCGACCCGAACGTGGCGCGGTTCGGTGCCGCTCGGGCTGATCGGTGCCAGGCCCAGCGAAGTCGGATCGTCCGGGTGCGGGCCCGCCATGACCGCCAGCATCAAGGCGGCGTCGTCGACGGACCTCGCGAGCACGCCGTGGGTCGCAAGGCCGTTCCACGCCAGGGCGCGCTCCGGGTCGGCGATCCGCCCCGGCGTCGGTCTGAGGCCGACACAGCCGCAGAACGAGGCCGGCGTGCGCACCGAGCCGCCGAAGTCGGTGCCGTGGGCGAGCGGCACCATGGCCGTCGTCACCGCCACGGCCGAACCGCCGCTGGAGCCGCCGGAGGTGAGGGTGGGGTTCCACGGGTTGACCGTCGGCCCCCGCAAGGCGTTGGTGCAGACGGCACCGAAGCCGAATTCGGGCGTGTTGGTCTTGCCGATGACGATGGCGCCGGCGTCGAGCAGGCGCTGCACGCAGGCGGCGTTCTCGGTCGGCACCGCGCCCGCGAAACGCCTGGAGCCCTGGGTGGTGCGAATGCCCGCCGTCGCCGTCAGGTCCTTGATGGCGACGGGCATGCCGTGCAGCGGGCCGACCGGTCCGTGCTGGCCGTGATGGCGGTCGAGCGCGTGTGCGCGCTCGAGGGCTTGCTCGCCGGCCACGGTGACGAAGGCCTGAAGGGTCGGCTCCAGCTGCTCGATGCGGGCGAGCGAGGCTTCGACCGCGGCGACGGCGGAGGTGGTGCCGCGCTGGAGTGCCGCGGCCAACGCCGTGGCTGGGGTCATGCGGGCGCCAGGCCGAGGCGGGTGCGGGCGTGGTGGGCGATTTCGCAGCGGCTCGCGAACCACACCCCACCCTTGGCCCGCATGTGCGCCAAGAGCCGGTCGAGACCGGCAATCCGGCCCGGCCGGCCGATGATCCGCAAGTGCAGGCCGATGGTCATCATCTTCGGGACCTTGGCACCCTCGTCCCACAGCCAGTCGAAGGCGTCGCTGCAATAGCGGGTGAAGTCGTCGGCGAAGGTGAAGCCGCCTTGGGCGAAGAACCGCATGTCGTTGGTGTCGAACGCGTAGGGCAGCACCAGGTGCGGCGTGCCCGCGACCTCGACCACGAACGGCACGTCGTCGTTGTAGGCATCGCTGTCGTAGAGGAAGCCGCCTTCCTCCAGCAGCAGGCGGCGGGTGTGCGGCGAGGCCGAGGAGCGGGTGTGCCAGCCGATCGGGCGCTCGCCGCAGGCGTCCCGGATCGCCTCGACCGTCCGCCGGATCAAGGCGCGCTCCTGGGCCTCGTCGAACCAGGCATGGCGCTCCCAGCGATAGCCGTGCGCCGCGACCTCGTGGCCGCGTTCCTTGGCATCGCGGGCGAGCCAGGGCGAGCGGGCGACGGCGCGCGCCGAGGCGTTCATGGTGGCCGTTGCCCCGTGCCGCTCCAAGACGTCCATGATGCGCCAATAGCCGGCGCGGGTGCCGTATTCGAAGTGGCTCTCCATGCAGAGATCGACCGCACCCTCGATGCGCTCGACGATCTCGAACACGTGCTCGTTGGCCTCGTCGCCGTCGCCGAGGCTGAGTTCCGCCCCCTCCTCGACGTTGACCACGAACGAGACGGCGACCCGCGCCCCACCCGGCCAGGCCATGTTCGGGAGATCGGGGCCATAGCCCCGAAAATCACGGGACGGCGCGCCGTGGTGGCGCTCCAGCGGCCAGCGCAGGCGGTCGGTGGACAAGAACGTGGCTCCCTTCCTGGGGCGTCACGGAACGCAGGCCCGTTCCGCTAGCGCGTATTCGGTTTGGGTTGAGCTTCGCCCATCCCGCACCCGCTCCCGGCCGCCCATGCAAGGGTACACTCGTGGGCGTCCGGGCGGGGGTGCGGGATGGTCAAGCATTTCAGAAAACCCGCTAGCGCCGTTCGCGGATCAGTTCCGCCGCCTTCCAGCCGATCATGATGCTGGGGGCGTTGGTGTTGCTGGTGGTGATGGATGGCATGACCGAGGCATCGGCGACGCGCAGACCTTCGATACCGTAGACGCGCAAGGACGGGTCCACCACCGCCATCTGGTCGATGCCCATCCGGCAGGTGGAGGTCGGGTGGAAGTAGGTGTGGGCGGATTTCTTGACGAATTCGTCCCAGGCGGGCGTGCCCACCTGGACGTCGGCGCCGGGCAGGACTTCACGGGCACGCTGGTCGGCATAGGCCGGGTGCAGGGCGAGTTCGCGGGCGAGTTCCGTGGCGTAGGCGAAGGCGCGGCGGTCCTGCTCGGTGGCAAGGTAGTTGGGGTCGACGATCGGCGGGTCGGCGAAGTCGGCCGAGGCGAGACGCAAGGAGCCGCGGCTGGAGGGACGGGCGAGGCCCGAGAGCATGCACCAGCCGTGCTCGCCGCCGGC
This sequence comes from Geminicoccaceae bacterium, assembly GCA_007694015.1. GTDB lineage: Bacteria > Pseudomonadota > Alphaproteobacteria > Geminicoccales > Geminicoccaceae > RECO01. The sequence goes on along the minus strand of RECO01000159.1, from coordinate 27,244 downwards.
GAGCTCGAACGCGTCGGTCGCAAAGGGCACGCTGACGTAGAGGACGATGACGTCCGGGGCGATCAGCCGCGCATCCGAGCGCCACCACATATAGACCTCGGAGTGGTTGTACTCGGAGACGGGCAGGGCATGCGGGGCGACGTAGTTGGGACCACCGCCGAGGACGTGGTCCTGCATGTTGCGGCCGACGCCCGCGAGGTCGACGACCGGGGTGATGCCGAGGGGCCCGAGTTCGTCGGCGGGGCCGATACCCGAGAGCAGCAACAAGCGCGGGCTGTCGATGGCGCCGGCGGCGAGGATGACTTCCTGCTCGGCGCGGACGCTGCGGAGATCACCGCCGTGCAGATAGTTGACACCGGTGCAGCGGCTGCCGTCGAAGGTCAAGGAGGTCACCGGCGCGTCGGTCAGGACGGTGAGGTTGGGCCTGGCCATCGCCGGCTTGAGGAAGGCGACGGCGGTCGACTGCCGCCTTTGGTCCTTGATGGTCAGGTCGACCCAGGCCGGGCCCTCCATCACCGGGCCGTTGATCGACGGCGTTTCGGGAAAGCCCATGTCCGCGGCGGCGGCCATGAACGCCTCGGCGCCCGGATGGCGCTTGCCCGGCTGCGGCTTGGAGACGTGCAGGGGGCCACCGCTGCCCCTGAGCTCGCTCGCCCCGCCCTCGTAGTCTTCGAAGGCCTTGAAGTGGGGCAGCACGCTTGCGTAGTCCCAGCCGGCATTACCCTCATAGGCCCAGTGGTCGAAGTCGCTGCGGTGGCCGCGGGCGAAGACCATGGCGTTGAGGGCACTGGTGCCGCCGAGCACGTGGCCGCGGGGCCAGTTGTGGATGCGGTCCAGGGTGTGCGGCTGGGGCGTGGTTTGAAACCACTTGGTCGCCGCCGTGCCGAGGGCCGCACCCCATTGCCGCGGGTCGTGGATTTCGGGGATGTCGTCCGGACCGCCGGCCTCCAAGACCAGGACGCGGGCGTCGCTGGTGGTGGCGAGGCGGTGGGCGAGGGCGGCTCCGGCCGAGCCCGAGCCGACGACGATGAAATCATAGGCTGGAGCGATGGCGTCGACGGCGGTCGTGGCGCTGGCATGGGCGGTGTTGCCGTGCAGCGTGGCGAGGCTCGTCGCCACGCCGAGGGTGACGCCGGTGGCGGTGGCGCTGCGGATGAAGCTGCGGCGGTCGAGCTGGCCGTGACGATAGGCCTCGACGAGGGCGTCGAGCGACGATGACGACATTTTGGTTAGCCTCCCCGTTCGTCGTTCTAGGCCTGGTTGTAGGCAGACGGCGGGAGGCGATCAATCCGTCGGCGAAGCTGGCAATTCGTCAGCCGCCCTCGGGGCTGAAGATGCGCTGGATCAGCTCGCGGGGGCCGATTTCGGCGCCGAGCAGGATGAGGGTGACGTAGAGCAGGAGGGTGATGACGAGCGTGACCAGCACGCCCCGCAGCACGTGGCCGCCGAAGTCCCACAGGCGGTTGAGCGGTTCCTTGGCGGCCGTGTCGGCGGCGACGATGCGCTCCAGGTCGCGGAACAGCCGGTCGAAGCGATCGCTGTCGTGGTAGCGGAGGAAGGCTTCGGCGGCTTGGGCGGTGCGTGCCAGCCGCTGCTCGTCGCCCTGCTGGCGTTGCTCGTCGATCGTGGGCTCCAGGAACTCGTAGGCGGCTTGGGCGAAGGTGGTTTGGGCGAAGGCGAGCATCTCGTCGTAGCGATGGATCGGCGTGCCCTGGACGCATTCGGCCAATTCGGTGTCGGTGGGTTCTTGCCCCTTGCGCTGGGCGAATTCCTGCGCCCATCGGTCGAGATCATGGGCGAACTTGCCGATGGCGATGTAGGCGACGACCTGGTCCTCGCCGCGGGCGTCGGCATCGGCAATGAAATGGCGGACGACGTCGAGCGGCGTGGACGGGCGCTGGCTAGGAGGCATTGCGCGCGGCGGTTGCCCGCCGCAGTGCGGCGTTGACGTCCTGCCGCGAGCGCACGAGCGCGATGCGGCCATCCTTGTCGAGCACGACGATGCGATCTTCGGGCGGGATGCGTTGCAACGCTTCGCTCGCCTGCTCCAGCGCTGCGACCCGCCGCTTGCGATCCCGCAATTTGCGGAGGAATTCCATGGCCATCGTCGCTCTCCTTCGCTCGGAAGGTAACTCGCGGCTCAGGGCACGGCAACGGCGCCAACGCGTGTGCCGTTTAGGTTGCGCTTCGCCCATCCCGCACCCCCGCCCGCCGGGGTCCCCAAGCTGCTTTGCAGCTTGGGGTGGCTGGCCACCCACGAGTGGACGATTCCATAAGTGGCCGGGCGGGGGTGCGGGATGGTCAAGCCTTTCGGAAAACGCGCTAACGCCAAACGGCTGCACAGGCGCGTCGGCCGTTGCCGCTCGACTATTCCGCCTTCGTGTCGTCAGGCACGAATTTGAGCGCGGCCGAGTTCATGCAGTAGCGGAGCCCCGTCGGTGCGGGGCCGTCGGGGAAGACGTGGCCGAGGTGGCTGTCGCAACGCGCGCAGAGGTTTTCGGTCCGGCGCATGAACCAGCTGCGGTCTTCCTTGTCGGCGATGTGAGCGGGATCGATCGGCGCCCAGAAGCTGGGCCAACCGGTGCCGCTGTCGAACTTGGTTTCGGACGAGAAGAGCGGCAGGCCGCAGCCGACGCAGACATAGGTGCCCTTCGCCTTGGTGCTCCAGTAACGGCCGGAAAAGGCCCGCTCCGTGCCGTGCTCGCGGGCGACGTGGTATTCCTCGGGGCTCAACTGCTCGCGCCACTCGGCGTCGCTCTTGGTGATCTTCTCCATCGCGTACCTCCTCGTTCGGCACGCCAGAGGTAGTGCAACGCCGCCACTTTGGCCACGGGCCGACGCAGCTAGTGCAGCGGCGCAGTCGGACGAATCACGTCCGACTGCGCCAAAGCTGCACGATTCCATGGAGTTAGTGCATCAACGGCGCATCCGGAGCGGAACGCTCCGAATGCGCCTGTGCACTAGAGCGTTTCCCGAAAGGCTTGACCATCCCGCACCCCCGCCCGCCGGGGTCCCCAAGCTGTTTTGCAGCTTGGGGTGGCCGGCCACCCACGAGTGTACGATGCCATGGGTGGCCGGGCGGGGGTGAGGGATGGCCCGTGCGCTACCTAACCGGGAAACGCGCTAGAGCTCAGGGAGCCAGTGTTCGGCGTCCTTGAGCGCCTGGCTCACCTCGGGCGGCATGTAGCCTTCGTCGTGGCGGGCCAGGATTTCGTCGGCTTGGAAGATGCCGTCGGCGTCGACCTGGCCGATGGCAACAACGCCTTGGCCTTCGCGGAAGAGGTCGGGGAGAATGCCCGTGTAGAGGACCGGGATGTCGTGGGCGTAGTCGGTGATCGCAAAGCGCACCTGCACGTCCTGATGGACGACGGTGCCTTCGAGGACGATCCCGCCCAGCCGCAGCCGGGTGCCCGGTTTGGTCTCGCCGGTGAGGATGGCGGTGGGCGAACTGAAGAAGGCGACGTTTTGACCGAGCGAGGCGAGGACGAGGCCGGTTGCAGCGCCCAGGAGCCCGAGTGCGCCCACCACCAGCACCAACCTTTGCGCCTTGCGCGTCCGCATGTCGTCTCTCCTCAGCCGCGATGATCCGACCCGATCCTGCCGGTTGGGCGCATCGCCCGCCTTGATGGTGGTCAAGCCGCTCGCGGCCCGAGGCCGGCCATTGGTGCCATGAACCGATCCTGCGGATGCTGCGGTCGGGCGCGCCGCCGACGTCCGAGCCGACCTCGACGAGCCGTGTTGCGATTTCCGATTACCAGCCGGTGGCGGTGAGGGCCGCACCGCCGGCGGAAGTCAGGATTACCACCAGCCAGGGCGGGGTTTGCCACATCGTCAGGAGGAGGAAGGCCGCCGTCGCCAGGGCGAAGTCGGCGGGGACGTGGATGCCCGTGGTCCAGACTGGATCGTAAAGCGCGGCGAGCAGGATGCCGACCACCGCGGCGTTGACGCCCTTCAACACCGACTGCGCCTGCGGCCGGGCGCGCAGCGCGTCCCAATGGGGCAGGGTGCCGACCACCAGGAGGAACGAGGGCAGGAAGATCGCGAGCAGCGCGATCACCGCTCCCGCGACGCCGGTCGGCGGCACCTGCATCACCGCGCCCAGATAGGCGGCGAAGGTGAAGAGCGGCCCCGGCACCGCCTGCGCTGCGCCATAACCGGCGACGAAGTCGTCGCGGTCGACCCAGCCGGGGGTGACCACCTCGGCCTGAAGCAGCGGCAGCACGACGTGGCCGCCGCCGAACACCAAGGAGCCGGCGCGGTAGAAGCCGTCGATCAGCGCCAGCGTCATCGAGCCGGAGGCGGCGGCGAGGAAGGGCAGGCCGATCAGGAGAAGGAAGAAGGCGGCAAGGGCCAGGTTTGCGGTGCCGTGGCTGACCGGCACGGCGAAGTATGCGCGACCGTCGCCGCCGTCGCGGCCCAGCAGGAGGAGGCCGGCGAGGCCGCCGAGCACGATGGCCCCGACCTGGCCGAACGCGGTTGGCTGGAACAGGACGATGGCCGCAGCGACGACGGCGAAGGTCGCGCGCTCGCGGTCCGGGCAGAGGCTCCGCGCCATCCCCAGCACGGCCTGGGCCACCACCGCAACGGCGACGATCTTGAGGCCGCGGAGCCAGCCAGCCTCGGCGATGTCGCCCGTGGCGGCGACACCGAAGGCGAAGAGCACGAGCAGCAGCGCCGACGGCAGGGTGAAGGCGGTCCAGGCGGCGGCAGCACCGGCGAAGCCCGCCCGCGAGAGGCCGATGGCCATGCCGACCTGGCTGGACGCCGGCCCCGGCAGGAACTGGCAGAGTGCGACGAGGTCGCCATAGGCGCGCTCGTCGAACCAGCGGCGGCGCTGGACGAACTCGTCGCGGAAATAACCGATGTGCGCCACCGGGCCGCCGAACGAGGTGAGCCCCAGCTTCAAGAACGCCCGAAACACCTCCCCTGGCGAGCCCGGCTCCGTCGTGCCTCCTCGTGGCGCCCGAGCGTCCTTGCCCATCACGTGTCCCCCTCGAACTCGAACGTTGCCCCTCGTCCCTTGGCCGGGCGTGAACGGCCGCCATGACGATGTTGGGTTAATTGGCACAGGCCTGACCGGCGTTCACCGCCTGAGCTGGTAACTGGTGCCTCGGACATCGATTCGTCGACCAACGATCCAGGATGGAGGTCCTTGCAAGACCGGACCGAGCGCTGGCGGCGCCGCATCACCTGCATGGGCGCAAGGCCGAGCATAGGGCTCAGGCCCATGACAGCTGCTGCCAGCGCCGTTTCACCTCTGGTCGGGACCCTGCGACGTCAGCTGGTCGAGGGCGTTGGCGAGGGTGGCGAAGGCTTGGAGGTCGAGGGTTTCGGCGCGGCGGGTGGGGTCGATGTCGGCCAGCGTGCAGAGGGCGAGGCTGTCGGGATGGGCAGCTTTGAGGCTGGTTTTGAGCATTTTGCGGCGTTGGCCGAAGGCGGCGGCGGTGATGCGCTCGAGGCTGTGCAGCCGGGCCGGGATCGGCGGGCTGGGGTAGGGGGTGAGGCGCATCAAGCGCGAGTGGACCTTGGGCGGTGGTTGAAAGGCGCCGGGCGGCAGGTCGAACAGGCCTTCGACCCGGCTCGCCCATTGCGCGAGCACGGCGAGGCGGCCATAGGCGCTGGTGCCCGGTTGGGCTTGCAGGCGTTGGCCGACTTCCTTTTGCACCAGCACGACGAGGCGTTGGATGTCGGCCGGTACTCTGAGCCAGCGGACGATCAGTTCGGTGCCGATGTTGTAGGGCAGGTTGGCCGCGATCGTGCAGGGGCCGCTGACCACGCGGCGATGGTCGAGGGCGAGGGCGTCGCCGGCGAGGACCAGGAGGCGGCCGCCGGCGGCATCAACCAGGGGTTGGAGGGCCGCGACGCAGCGCGGGTCGCGCTCGATGGCGACGACCCGTTGCGCGCCGGCGTCGAGCAGGGCGCGCGTCAGCCCGCCCGGGCCCGGGCCGACTTCGAGGACGGTCAGATCGTGCAGCGGCCCCGCCGCTTCGGCGATGCGCCCAAGGATGGCGGGGTCGGTCAAGAAGTGCTGGCCGAGGCTTTTGTCGGCGCGCAGGCCGGTGGCCTCGATGGTGGCTTTGAGGCTCGGCAGGCCGGCGGTGAGGGGGGCGCTCAAAGCCTGAGGTCGATGAAGGCTTCCTGGCGGAGATTCCGGAGGTAGCGGGCGGCCAAGCGCTCCATGGCGTCTTCCCGGAGGCGCTGGACCACCTGTTCGCGCATGGCGGCATCGGCCTCGATGCGTTCGCCGGCGGTGCGCTGGCTGAGGCGGCGGAAGAGGTAGACGCCGTCGGGTGTCCGCAACGGCGCGCTGACTTCGCCGTCGGCCAGGCCCGCGATGATGTTCAAAAGTTCGGGCGGCAGGTTTTCGGCGGGGATCCAGCCGAGGTCACCGCCGCGCTCGGCGCTGGGCGAGGCCGAGAACTGCTGGGCGAGACCGGCAAAGTCGGCGCCGCGGCGCACCGCCTCGCGCAGCCGTTCGGCGTCCTGCAGGACCCGCGGCGCATTGGCTTCGCTGTCGATCGGCAAAAACACTTCGGCGAGGCGGTATTGGGCGCCACCCGCGGTCAGCCGTTCCAGGGTTTGGTCGATCTGGACGTCGGTGACGATGGCGCGGCGCAGGAGTTGGCGGCGCGCCACCTGCACCCAGGCGAGCTGGGCGCGGAGCTGGTCGCGGAAGGTTTCCTCCTTGACGCCGCCGCGGGCGAGGTCTGCCAGCATGACTTCGACGCTGACGTTGTTGCGCTGGGCGACGTCGCGAACGGCGGCGTCGATATCGGCACTGGTGACCTCGATGCCGAGGCGGCGAGCTTCCTGCACCTGCAGGCGTTCGTCGATCAGGGTGCGCAGGACCGGCTGCCAGAGCCGTTCGGCGGCCTCGGCGGTCGGTCGTTGGTTGCTGGCGAAAAGCGCAAGCAGGACGCGTTGCTCGACCTGGAGATCGGTCACCACGTCGTCGTTGACCACGGCGACGATCGCCTGCGCTGCCGCCGGCAACGGGGCCACGGCGAGCCATGCGGCAAGGACGAGCAATAGGCGAAACGGTGTTCGGGGCCACCTCAAGCGCACGATCGGAGCGTCCTCTCGTTAGTTGGCACTGCCCGGCAGGGCCAGGCCGTAGTCGAACCCGCCCAGATTGCGGAAGCTGACGCGAAAAGCGACGGTGGTCGACGAGCGGGCGTCGCGGTCGCGGGTGAAATTCTGCTCGACGCCGAGTACGAACACGAGGCAGTCATCGACGTAGCTCAGCCCGTAACTATCGAGGATTCGGCTGTTGTCGTCCAGGTCCAGCCGAGTGTTGGCGATGAACGACCAGTGATCCGTCAGCTGGAAGCTCGCCGCACCGCGCAATTCCTCGCGTCGGCCGAGGCCGCCGCGTTCCTCGTCGAGCAGCAGATGAGCGACGCCGAGGCGAAAGCGGGGCGGCCCGCCGACGACTTTCAGGTCGCTCTTGGACAGATCGCCGAAGCCGGCGGCGACGCGAAAGCGGTAGTCGAGGTCGACCCAGGGGTGCGGGCTGAGGCCGACCCGGCCGACGAAGTCGGACAGCTGGTCCTCGAGGCCGCTCACGTTGTCGAACACGTCGGTTTCGCTGATCCGGTAGCTCTGGCCCAAGAACACCGACCAGATTTCGCGGTCGGGGGCACTCGCCGCCGTGCGCACGCCGTAGGTGATCCGGCTGCCCTCGTCCCACTGGTCGAGGCCGGTGAAGCGGTTGGTGGCAAAGAGGTTGGTCTCGTCGAACTCGGTATCGAGGCTGTCTTCGTTCGGGATGCGCGATGAGGCGAACCCGGTTGGCGCCCATTGGGCCGTTGCCGCGGGTTCGATCGTGTAGGTGAGGCCGTCGGCGTCGGTCGCGGCACGGCTGTAGGGGCGGCGCCATTCCAGGCTCGCGCGTGGCATGGCCCGCGCGGTTTGCCGCGTGGTGCCGTCGTCGACCCCGGTCTCGACGTCGCCGGTGACCGAATAGACGTCGCCGCGCAGGCTGGCACGGGCGGTGAACACGTCGCCCAGGGGCGAGATGCGGCTCGCATCGACTTCGCCCTGGAGCGAGGCGCGGCGGGTATCGCGGCCGTCCGGGCGGTACAGGGTCAAGACGTCGGGCGTGACGCGCCAATTCGCGCCGAAGCCGTCGAAGCGGCCGGTGAACTCGCTGCGCAGCTGCGGCAGCGCGTAGGGGACTTGGCCCTGGTCGCGGTCGGCGCGGAGGTTTTGAAAGCCGAGCACGGCGACGTCGACGAAGCGATCGTTCTCGATGCGGTAGGCGCTGGCCCGGTTGGTCAGGACGTTGGCGCCACTGATACCGTAGCGGCGAAGATAGGTCTGGTCGGTGGCGAGGCTCAGATCGAGGTCGCCCCGCCAATCGGTGCCGAGCCGATAGCGGCCGGTGCCCTCGACATGGCCGCGAAAGCGGTCTTCGCGATTGTCGTTGCCGAGGCCGATGCTGGCATAGGTGCCGCTCAGGGTCAGATCGGTGCGGCCGAAGCTTTGCAGGTCGCGCAGATCGAATGCGAGGACGGCGCGTTCCTCGGTGGTGAAGGTGGGTCGAATGGTGACGTCGCGGTTCGGTGCGAGGACCCAGTAATAGGGCGTCTCCAAGGTGGCACCCAACTCGCTGTCGAAGCCGAAGGTGGGGGTCAAGAGCCCGGATTTGCGTCCCTCGGTGCCATCGGGATGGGCAAAATAGGGGGTGTAGAACACCGGCACGCCGCGCACTTCGAGCCAGGCGTTCTGGTAGGTGACCATCCGTTCGTCGGCATCGTGGACCACGGTGCTGGCGCGCAGCTGCCACGTCGGGCCGCGCTCCTCGCAGACTTCGCACGGCGTGTACGCCACGTCGGTGAGCCGGGTGGTGGCCCCCTCACGGTCGGCGCGGCGAGCGGCGAGCATCGACGAGTCCACCAAGCGGGCACCGATACTCTCGGCAAAGCCGCGGGCGAGGTCGTCCTCCAGCACCATGCGCTCGGCGAAGTAGCTGTCGCCTTGCGTGTCGACCAGGACGACGTTGCCGCGCGCCTCGACGGTGCGCGCCGCCCGGTCGTAGATCACCTCGTCGGCGAAGAGCGTGCTCGCACCGCGGGCGAAGAACACCCGGCCGCGGGCGATGGCGCGGTCGGTCGCCTGGTCGTAGGCGAGGCTTTCGGCCTCCAGCAGGACTTCGTCGTCGCCCTCCGCCGCACCCGTCGGCGGCTGCAGCAACTGCGCCACCGCGGAGGAAGCGAACAGCCAGATCGCGGCGCCGACGAGGCAGGTGGTCGACGCCCGCATCAACCGTCCTCCAACTGGAACAGCACGGCACTGCCGATCATGAGCGCGACCGCGCTCGGCGCGAGCGCGGCGAACCAGGTCGGCAATTGCCCGGCGGCCCCGAGCGCGTGCACGACGTCGACCAGGACGAAAAAGGCAAAGCCGCCAACCAGGCCCAAGACGACCAGAGCGCCCATCCCGCCGCGGCGCTGAAAGCGCAAGGTGACGCTCACGCCGGTGATCAGCATGGCGGCGAAGAACAGCGGCGTGGTCAGGAGCGATTGAAAATAGACGAGATGGGCGCGGGCCGGAAAGCCGAGCTCACCGAGGACGCGGATGTAGCCTGGCAGGTCCCAAAAGGAGAGGGTGTCCGGGTCGCGCAGGCCCTGGCGCACGCTGTCGGCCGCGAGTTCGGTGGCAAGTCGGACCGTCCCCACTGGACGCTCCAGACCGGCCGCATCGGAGCGGATGGCATCATCGAGTTGCCAGTGCCCGGCGCCCAACGTGGCGCGCGCGGCATCGATCCGCGCTCGGTAGCGGCCGTCGGCGTCGTAGTCGAACACGACGACGCGCTCCAGGCGCAACGGGTCGTCGGGTTGCATGCGCGCGGCGTTGAAGATCACCTTGCCGTCGGGGGTGCTCTGCCGCAGCCAGATGCCCTGTGGCGAGACCACCAAGAGATCGGTGTCGCGGCCGAACACGGTGGCTTCGAGCTGTTCGTAGCGCGCCGTCAGGGCGGCGGTGATCGGATGCAAGACCGTCACGACCACCACGCCGAGGGCGGCAACCGCCAGACACGCCGGCAGGAGAAATTGCCAAGCGGAGACGCCGGCGGCGCGGACCACCACCAACTCGTTGCCGCGATTGAGCCGCCAAAAGGCCAGCATCGCGCCGAACAGAACGGCGAAGGGCCACATCCGCCCCAACAGCGCCGGGACGTGGTACGCCGCGAGTTCCAAGGCATCCAGGAACGAGACGTCGCGTCCGGCCGTGCGCCGCAACTGCTCGATGAGGTCGATCATCAAGGCCAAGACGGTGAACGCGAAGGCCACGACCAGCACGTTCCACAAGGTGACCCGCGCCACGTAACGGCCGAGCGTCCACGGCAGCACGGCCGTGGAGCGGCGTTCCAGGGCGAGGCTCGGGCCACTCACGCGGCGGCTCTCGGCCGGGGGACAGGTTGCACCAGCCCGCCGCGCAGCAGTGTGAAGACGGCGAGCGCGATGGCCACCAAGGGCACGGCGTAGAGGGCCGGCAGGAGGGCGAGGTCGTTCTTGGCGACGTTGTTGGTGGTGAGGGTGAGCGCGACCACACCGATCGCCATGGCCGTGGCGAGCAGCGACACCCGCCAACCGCCGTCGCGCACCGCCCGGTTTCCGAGCACGGTTGCAGCCGCCAGCAAGGGCAGCGCCAACGACACCAAGGGCCAACTCAAGCGCTCGTGCGCTTCGACCAGCATCAGCCGCCGCTGGCGTTGGTTCTCGGCCACCGCGGCCGTGGCGAAGAGCTCGCCGAGGAACATCTCCCGCGTCTTGAGCGCGCGATCGAAATCGTCTTCGAGGCCGGCCGTGAGGTCGACGGTGGTGTCGTCGAAATAGACCACCGACAGGCTGCCGTCGCGGGCACGCTCCTGATAGCTGCCTTCCCGCAGCACCAGCAACGGACCCGTGGCGCCGCGCACCAGATCGCCCCGATCGGCGAGGAGGGTCACGGCCCCGTGCGGGCGCCGCGTGTCGTGGACGAGGATGCCGCCGAGCTCCCCCGACGGGAGCCGTTCGCTGACGTGCACGGTCAAGCCCGAGGTAAGGGAGGTGAAGACCCCGGTTTGGATCGCCACCGCGGAGACGTCGCGGCTGAGGTCGTGTTGCAAGGTGCGAAAATGACGATAGGCCGACGGCATGACGTAGAGACTGACGACGAGGCTCACCACCATGAACAGGCTGCCGAGCACCATCGCCCCCTTGGCCAACTGCCAATCCGAGAGCCCGGCGGCGCGGCAGACGCTGAGCTCGCTTTCGGCGCGCAGTTTCTGGTAGCCCGCGAGCGCGCCGATGAAGGCGGCAAAGGGCAAGACCACCAAAACCAGCGAGGGAACGAGCAGGCCGGTTAGATAGAGAAAGGCCAGGACCGAGAGGCCCTGGTTGACGATGAGGTCGACGAAGCGCAGCGCCTGCGATACCCAAACCGCACCCGCAAACGCCACCAAGGCGAGCAGGGTGGGGGCCAGGAGCTGACGGAACAGGTAGCGGGTCAACAGCTTCATGGGATCTTGATACTGGCCTAAAACCCACGCAACTTCTAGGGCCTAGCGCGAGCGTTGCACACGCTCCTTTACGTCGAGGTAGAGCCTTCATGGAGATCCGGTTCGTCACCCCCGAGGCCCGTGGTGCGGGTGCCCTGGCCGTCGTGGTCGGTGTCGATGGCGGCATGGGCGCCACCGCCCGCGCGATCGACGAAGCCAGTGGCGGCCTCCTGCGCCGCGCCCTGGAGTTGGCCGGCCTGCCGCTCGATCGAGGGCAGATCGTCGACGTCGTCGTGCCTGCCGCGGCCGGCTGGGACCGGGTGTTGCTGTGGGCCGTGCCGACCCCGGAGGTACTGCCGGTAAAGGACGCGGTCGAACTCGGCGCTGGGCTCGCCACGGCGGCGCTCGCCCGCAAGCTGGAGCGGTTGACGCTGCTGGTCGAAGCCGCCGGCGACGCCGTGACCCTGGGCCTGGTCGAGGGCACGGCATTGCGCAGCTACCGGTTCGATCAATTCAAGCCCGCGAAGACGAACGGCGCCAAGAAGCTGGCTGCGTTGAACGTGGCGACACCGCACGCGGTGGCGCTTGCCGCAGCTTGGCCGGCGCGTGAAGCCGTCGTCGCCGGCACCCACCTCGCCCGCGATCTGGTCAACCGGCCGGCCAACAGCCTCGACACCGACGCCTTTGTCGCTGCCGCCAAGGAGCTGACGTCGCTCGGCGTCGAGGTGACGGTGTTGGATCGGGCCGCCATGGCCGAACTGGGCATGGGCGCACTGCTCGGGGTGGCCCAGGGCAGCCGAATGCCGCCCTACACCGTCTTGATGCATTGGCGAGGCGCTGGTGACGACCGCGCCCCCTTGGCGCTGGTCGGCAAGGGTGTGGTGTTCGATAGCGGCGGCCTCTCCTTGAAGCCGCCCAAGAGCATGGAAACCATGAAGTGCGACATGGCGGGGGCGGCGACGGTGGTCGGCGCCCTGCACGCGCTCGCCCGCCGCCAGGCCAAGGCCAACGTCGTGGGCGCCATCGGCCTGGTCGAGAACATGCCCTCCAGCACCGCGCAGCGGCCGGGCGACGTCGTGACCTCGCTCGCCGGCAAGACCATCGAGGTGTTGAACACGGACGCCGAGGGGCGCCTCGTCCTGGCCGACGTGCTGGCGCACGTGAAGGCGACCCAAAAGCCCCAGGCGATGATCGACTTCGCCACGCTCACCGGCGCCATCATCGTGGCGCTCGGCTACGAGCACGCAGGCCTCTTCGCCAACGACGACGACCTCGCCGCCAAGCTGCTCGATGCCGGTGAGGCCACGGGCGAGACGCTCTGGCGGATGCCCTTGGGCAAGGGCTACACCAAGCAGCTGGAAAGCCCGATCGCCGACCTCAAGAACATCGGCAAGCCGGGGCAGGCCGGGGCCTCGATCGGGGCTGCGTTCCTCGAAGCCTTCGTCGGCGACGGCCCCTGGGCGCACGTCGACCTGGCGGCCACCAGCTTCACCGAAAGCGAGCATCCGGTCGGCGGCAGGGGCGGCACCGGCTGGGGCGTGCGCCTGGTCGACCGGCTGGTCCAGGACGCGTTCGAGGGGTGAGGCAACCCACCAACATCGCCGAGGTTGGCTTTTACCACCTCACCCGCTCGAGCCTCGACGAGGCGCTGCCGCCGCTCCTGGAAAAGGCCACCAGCCAAGGCTTGCGCCTCGTGCTGGTGGCGCGGGACAGCGAGCACCTCGACCACCTCGATCGCTGGCTCTGGGCCTTTCGCCCCGACAGCTTTCTCCCCCACGGCACGGCGGCCACGGGCTTCGCTGCCAAACAGCCGATCTACCTCGCCCCGAACGTGGCCAATCCAAATGGGGCGACGGTGCTGGTCACCGTCGACGGCCTCCTGCCCGACGCGGATGCGCCCTTCGAGCGGGTGGTCGACCTGTTCGACGGTCAAGACGCAGCGGCGGTGGCGGCGGCGCGGGAGCGCTGGATCAGCTGGCGCGAGCGCGGCGCCAAGCTGGTCTACTGGCAGCAACGACCCGAAGGCGGGTGGATCAAGGCGCGCGAAGAGGCAGGCAAAGGGCGCGAAGCGCAAGGCAAGGGGCGCGAAGGGGTAGGTAAGGGGTAAGCAAGAAACGGGGGGACTTGATGGTCCCCCCGGCACCCCCCAAGCGACGGCTGACGCCGCCGCCACCTTGTCCGGGGTGAGTGGGGATGACAGGTTGATCAGCTGGACGTCATGTTGACGGAGGCTGTGCCATGGATCCTCGCGGTTGCCGTCGCCTGCTCGCCATGCTTGCGCTCGTCGCCTTCGCCCCGCCGGCCCTTGCCGACGAACCGGTCGACCTGGAATTGGTGCTCGCCGCCGATGTGTCGCTGTCGATGGACCTCGGCGAGTTGACCATCCAGCGCCAAGGTTACGCCGATGCCATCGAATCGCCCGAGGTGATCGAGGCGATCAAATCGGGCTTCAACGGGGCCATCGCCGTCGTCTTCATGGAGTGGGCCGGGGTTGGCAGCCACTTCGTCACCGTGCCCTGGCAGCGCATCGCCTCGGCGGACGATGCGAGGCGCTTTGCCGCCGCCATCCGCGCCGCGCCGCTGAACCGCGCACGGCGGACCTCGATCTCCTACGCCCTACAGGTCTCGCTGGAGCTGTTCGAAGACAACGGCTTTCAGGGGTTTCGCCGGGTGATCGACGTCTCCGGCGATGGGCCGAACAACCAGGGCGAGCCGGTACTGGCCGCCCGCGAGCGGGTGCTCGCCCAGGGCATCACCATCAACGGCCTGCCCATGCTGATCGATCCACCGCCCGCCGCCTGGTACAACGTCGACGATCTCGACGTCTATTACGAGGAATGCGTCATCGGCGGCTTCGGCGCCTTCTCGGTCCCGATCCAGGACATCGAGCACTTCGGCGAAGCCATCCAGCGCAAGCTGATTTTGGAGATCGCCGGCTGGACGCCGCCGCCGCGCATCGTCCCGGCCCAATTCAGCCCAAGCGGCTACGACTGCCTGAGCGGTGAACGGCGCTGGATGGAGCGGATGCAGCGCTTCGACTGAACCGCTCAAAAGCGCGCGCGCAGGCTGACGCCGAGGAAGGGGGCGGGGTCGTAATCTTCCTTCGCGATCAGGCGCCCGTCGCGATCTTCGAAGCGGACTTGGCCGCCGAGCGCCATACCGGCCACCAGACTGCCGACGAAACCCGGCTGCGGCTCGAAGCTCGCGGCTGCATAGACGGGAAAGGCTTTCTCCTGGCCGACGCCGTCGTCGCGGTCGAGGCGGAAGCGGTAGTTTTCGTAGCCGCCGCCGAGCGTGAAGGTCCACGCTTCGATCGGGCGCCAGTTGGCGTTCAAGGTCGGGCCGCGGGTCAGCCCGGTCGACGGCGTGGTGGTGAGCGACAGTGTGGGCGAAAGGCGCCAGTCGATGATCAGGATCGGAAAGATGCTGGCATCGTCCTCGATCTCGCTGAAGATGCCCACACCGGCGCCGAGCGCGAGGTCGTCGTTGATCCGATAGGCCGCACCGCCGATGGCACCGCCCGTGAAGGCGTCACCGAAGCCAGCACGCGTTTCGGCACTCCAGGCGATCTGGGGTGTCACGAACGCGTCGACCCGCTCGCCCAACGGCCGGCGCAGCGGTGCGGAGAGTTGCAGTTCGTGGACGTCCGACCAGGGGCGCAAGGCAGCAAAGCCCGCGTTGCCCCCGAAATCGAAGCTGTCGAAGCGATAGGCAAGGGTGACGCCCGCACTGGTGCGCCGATCGAAGGCGTAGCTGGCTCCCACGTTGACCAGGGCTCGATCGACGGTGAGGTCGCCGCCGCCGTCGATGTTGGTCTCGAACTGGTGCGCATAGCCGCCGAGGACGCGAAAGCTCCAGGGATCGGCCACGGCAACACGCTCCTGCGCCCAAGCGCTCGGCGCCGCCACAGAGAGGCCCGAGGCAAGCAAGACCGCGCCCATGGCACGCATGTTGGTGATCCCGTTTTCGCGCGCAACCCGGGGCGGGTGCGCCGCGCGACGTCGTTTTCATGCCTTTAGGGCTTGCGGCGCGGCCGTCAACGGGCGGTGCGCGGCGCGGCCTTCCAGCCTGGCGAGGGCTTCGCTATAAGCCGCCGCGACTTGTCCCCCCACATCCCTGGAGACCAGCGTGGCCAACGAACGCACCCTTTCGATCATCAAGCCGGACGCGACCGAGCGCAACTTGACGGGGCAGATCAACGCCCGCTTCGAGGCGGCGGGCCTCCGGATCGTCGCGCAGAAGCGGCTGCACCTGACCAAGGCGCAGGCCGAGGCGTTCTACGCCGTGCACAAGGAGCGCCCGTTCTACGGCGAGCTGGTCGCCTTCATGACCAAGGGTCCGGTGGTCGTGCAGGTGCTCGAAGGCGAGAACGCCATCGCCAAGAACCGCGAGGTGATGGGCGCCACCGACCCGGCGAAGGCGGCTGCCGGCACCATCCGCAAGGACTTCGCCCTCAACATCGAAGCCAATTCGGTGCACGGCTCGGATGCGCCGGAGACGGCGGCGCAGGAGATCGCGTTCTTCTTCTCCGGTATCGAAATCGTCGGCTGATCAGCGACCAGCGCCGTCCGGCCAGAGGAGGCCGGACGGGGCGCTGGCGACGGGGCGGGTCAGGCGTACCCGCTCGCCGTCGACCACCGCCGCACCCGAGGTGAGGAGGCGGAGCGCCAGGGGATATGCCCGGTGCTCCATCGTCAAGACGCGCGCGGCGAGGCTCGCTTCGTCGTCGCCGTCCACCACCGGCACGGCCGCCTGCACGACGACGGGGCCGTCGTCGAGCGCAGGCCGTACCACGTGCACGGTGCAGCCGGTGATCTTGAGGCCCGCCGCCAGCACCCGGCGGTGCGTGTGGAGGCCCGTGAACGCGGGCAGGAGCGACGGGTGCACGTTCAGCATCCGATCCCGCCAGCGCTCGACGAAGCCGGGCGTCAAGACGCGCATGAAGCCAGCGAGGCAGACCCACTCGATGCCGGCGGCCCGGAGCACCTCGTCGATGGCCGCCTCGAACGGTTCCCGACCAGCGAAGCGGGTGTGATCGACCAGCGTGGCCGCCACGCCGGCACGTTCCGCCCGCACCCGCGCAAAGGCATCCGCGCGGTTGACCACGACCTGGGTGATGCGGAAGGGGGCTTCGCCCACCGCGGCATCGAGCAGCGCTTGCAGGTTCGAGCCGCTGCCGGAGGCGAGCACGGCGACGCGGGCGGGCCTCACGCTTGGGGCCACCCGTGCCCGCCCTGGAGTTCGACCTCCGGTGCGCCGTTGCCGGCCACGATCTCGCCCACCTGCCAAGCCGTCTCGCCCGCGTCGTAAAGGGCTTCGAGGGCCGCGGCCGTGCGTTCGGCTGGGACCACCGCGAGCAGGCCGATGCCGCAGTTGAAGGTGCGCGCGAGCGAGGTGCGGTCGAGCGCACCGGCTGCGGCGAGCCAGGCGAAGAGGGGCGGCAGGGTGTAGCTGTCGAGGTCGAGGCGGGCTGCCGTCCCTTGGGGCATCACCCGCGGCAGGTTTTCCAACAGACCGCCGCCCGTGACGTGGGCGAGGGCGCTCGCACCCGCACCCGCCAGCACGCGGCAGGCGCGGACGTAGAGGCGGGTCGGGGTCAAGAGCGCGTCGGCGAGGCGCGTGGCGGGAGCGAAGGGAGCCGGCCCTTGGAGGTCGGCACCGCTCGTCTCGACGATCCGGCGCACCAGCGAAAAGCCGTTGCTGTGCAGACCGGAACTGGCGACCGCCAGGACGACGTCGCCTTCGCGCACCTGGTCGAGCCTGGGCAGGAGCCGGCTGCGTTCGACCGCACCGACGGCAAAGCCCGCGAGGTCGAAGCGGCCGGGCGGATAGACCCCCGGCATCTCGGCCGTCTCGCCGCCGAGCAGCGCGCAGCCGCTCTCCGCACAGGCATCGGCGACGCCGTTCACGACCTCGGCGGCAACCTCGGGTTCCAGCCGGCCGGTGGCGAAATAGTCGAGGAAAAAGAGGGGTTGGGCGCCTTGCACCGCAATGTCGTTGACCGACATGGCAACCAGATCGATGCCGAGACCGCGATGCACCCCGACCGCCTCCGCGAGCAGCAATTTGGTGCCCACGCCATCGGTGGCGGCGACCAGCAGCGGGTCGGTCATGGCCAGGACCGAGAGGTCGAACACGCCGCCGAAACCGCCGATCGCGCCCATCACACCGGGCCGGTGGGTGCGGGCGACGGCGGGGCCGATCGCGGCGACGAAGGCGTTGCCCAGGGCGATGTCGACCCCCGCCTCGCGGTAGGCGTCGGGGGTGTTGGTCGGGGGCGGCGCTTGTGTCATCGGGATGGGCTCGATAAGAGAGCGGCTGGACGCAGTCGCCGAGCACCATAGGTTTCGAGCCCGTGAGCGCAATCTTTCTCCTGCATCGGCTCTGCCCCTCGCCCCGCTGGCTGTTCGGCTTGATCGTCTGGGTTGCGGCCACGGGCGTCGTCCTGGCGCAGGAATCCGGCTTTCGGGTCTCGGACATCCGGGTGAACGCCACCGCCAGCGATGCGGTGCAAGCCCAGCTCATCGCCATCGATCGGGGTCAGCGCGAAGGTTTGGAGCGGTTGTTGCAGCGGCTCACCGGCGAGCGCGGCCAGGCCATGCCGAGCCTGCAGGGCCGCAACATCGACGACTTCGTCGCCAGTTTCGAGGTGCTGGAGGAGACGGTCGGCCCCGGCACCTACGCCGCCACCATCGCCGTGACCTACAACCAGACCGCGGTCGAAACTCTCCTGCGCGGCGAGGGGTTGGGCTTCGTGCGCGATGCCGGCCCGCCCGCCTTGCTGGTGCCGCTCTGGGAGACGGGTAGCGGGCTCCGGCTCTGGGAGCGCGACAATGCGTGGAAGGCCGCGATCGACCGCACGATCAGCGACGATTCCCTGGCCCGCTTCGTCGTGCCCTTGGGCGACCTCCAGGATTTGAGCCTGTTGGATGCCGACCAGGCGGCCCGCGCCGACGTGGCGGCGATGCAGCGGTTGGCCGCCCGCTACGGCGTGAGTGAAGTCGTGCTGGCGCGGTTGCAGGGCAGCGGCGCCGCCGACGAACCGCTGATCTTGGAGGCGCGGCGCTATGGCGGGCCGTCGGAGCCGGCGTTTCGGTCGGTCGTCCGGCTGAGCGCCGACGAGCCGCTCGAGGTCAGCCTGGACCGTGCCGTCAGCGAGATGCAGGCGAGCCTGGAACAGCGTGTGCGCGACCGCGCCACCGTGCCGGCGGGCCCACGCCAGACCCTGACGGTGATCGCCCCGATCGAGGATCTGATGAGCTGGGCCCGGCTGCGCGCCGAGATCGAGGGTTTGGCCGAGGTCGAGTCCACCGCCGTGCGCAGCCTGACGCGGCGCGAGGCCGTGTTGGAGTTGGAGGTGGCGGGCGGTGTCGACCAGCTGCAGTCGAGCCTCGCCCGGTTCGGTTGGCGCCTGGAGGACGAAGCGGCTGCGGGTTGGCGGCTGATGCGCGGCGCCGCAGCACCGGAGCCCATACCGCCATTATGACCGCGACCGTGAGTGCTCGACCCTACGCCAACATCGTCACCATCCTGCGCATCCTGGCCATCCCGCCAGCGGGCTACTTCGTGCTGGTCGGCGAGGCTGGCATCGCCTTCGGCTTGATTCTGTTCGCCGCCCTCTCCGATGCCCTGGACGGCTGGCTGGCGCGCCGCTTCGGCGCCACCACCCTCGGCTCCTGGCTCGACAGTGCGGCCGACCGGCTGCTCATCGCCACCGTCCTCGGCACCCTTTGGTGGACCAGCGCGCTGCCGCCCTGGGTGGTGGCCGTCCTGGTCGGCCGCGAAGTCCTGGTGGCGGCGGGTGCCCTCGTGTCGGGCGCCCCGAACGAGCCCCTGGCGCCCTTGATGATCGGCAAGATCCATACCGCCGCCGCCTTCACCCTCTTGCTCGTCGCCGTCGCCGTGGCGGCCGGCTGGCTGCCGGAGGCGGCGGTCACGCTGTTGGGGGCGGTCGTCTTGACCACGTCGCTCGTCTCGCTCGGCATCTACTTGCAGCGCGTGCTGCAGGTGAGGGGCGAACGTTGAGCCGCGCCGAGGCCGCGGTGGACGATCTCTTTCCACAGCCGCACCACCGAGCCCCCGAACAGTTGCCGCTGGCCTTGCCGATCACCGATCGGATGCGGGCCGAGGATTTTCTGGTCGCCCCGTGCAACCGCGTGGCCCATGCGCTCCTGGCGCGCTGGCCCGAAGGTCAGGATCCCGTCTTGGTGCTGACCGGTCCCCCCGGCTCCGGCAAGACCCACCTCGCCCGCATCTGGGCCGAACGCCGCTCTGCCCTATGGCTCGAGGCCGCGGGCCTGGCAGAGCCGCCGGCGGCTTGGGCCGAGGCGGCTTCTTGGGTGGTCGACGACGGCGAACGCTGCAGCGACGAGACGTTTTTGTTCCACCTGGTCAATCTGGCGCGCGCCGAAGGGCGGGGGCTCGTGCTGACCTCGGCCTTTCCGGTGGCGGTGTGGCGACCGCGGCTCCCCGATCTGCGCTCGCGGTTGCTGGCCGCGCCGACGGTCGCCATCGACCCGATCGATGACGCCCTCCTGGCGGCGGTGCTGGTCAAACAACTCGCCGACCGGCAATTGCGCGTAGGACCCCAGGTCGTCCACTATCTGGTGGCGCGCATGGAGCGGTCCTTCGTGGCCGCGCGCCGCCTCGTGGGCTTGCTCGACGCGCTGGCCCTTGAGAGAAGGCGCCCCATCACCACGGCGCTGGCGCGCGACGCGCTGCAACGGCTGGGCCACGCCCTTCACGACCACCACGAACGAGAGGAAACGACCCCATGGACTTAGGCATCGCCGGTAGGAAGGCTTTGGTGTGTGCGGCCAGCGAAGGCTTGGGCAAGGCGTGCGCCTGGTCCCTCGCCATGAACGGCGTGCACGTCGTCATCACCGGCCGCACCCCCGCCAAGCTCGAAGCCGCCAAGGCCGAGATCGAACGGGACAGCGGGTTGGAGGTCATCACCGTCGCCGGCGACATCACCACCGAAGTGGGGCGCGAAGCGGCGCTTGCCGCCTGCCCGGCGCCCGACATCCTGATCAACAACGCCGGTGGCCCGCCGCCCGGTGACTTCCGCGACTGGACCCGCGACGACTGGATCAAGGCGGTCGATGCCAACATGCTGACCCCGATCGAGCTGATCAAGGCGACGGTCGACGGCATGATCGCGCGCAAGTTCGGTCGCATCGTCAACATCACCTCGAGTGCGGTGAAGGCGCCGATCGACGTCTTGGGGCTTTCCAACGGTGCGCGCGCCGGCCTTACCGGCTTCGTTGCGGGCATCGCCAGAAAGACCGTCGAGCACAACGTCACCATCAACGGCCTCTTGCCCGGCCCGTTCGAGACGGCCCGCCTGCGTGGCACCACCGAAGCGACCGCCAAAAAGACCGGCCAGTCGTTCGAGAAGGTTTGGGAGGCGCGCAAGCTCACCAACCCGGCCAAGCGCTACGGCACGCCCTTCGAGTTCGGTGAGTACTGCGCGTTCATCTGCTCGGCTCAGGCGGGCTACATCACCGGCCAGAACCTGTTGATCGACGGTGGCAACTTCCCCGGCACGCTCTGAGGAGCGCCGGGGACCGGGAGTGGTGCGCGTCGTCGGCTTGATGACCGGCACCTCGATGGATGCGCTCGACGTGGCGCTCTGCGAGGTGACGGTCGCTCCGAAGCTCGCCTGCCGGCTGGTCGCCTTCGCGGCGGTGGCCCTGCCGGTGGGCTTGCGCGCCCAACTCGACGACCTCGATCGGCTCGATCTGGCGGGGCTCGCCCGGCTCGACGAAGCACTCGGCCGCTGGTTCGCCGAGGCGGCGCGTGCCGTGGCGACGGGCCACGGCTTCACGCCCGACCTCGTCGGCAGCCACGGTCAGACCGTCTACCACGAGAGCGGTGCCGTCAGTTGGCAGTTGGGCGAGCCCAGCTTTTTGGCCGCGCGCCTCGCTTGTCCGGTGGTGAGCCACTTCCGCCAGGGCGACATCGCCGTCGGCGGCGCCGGCGCCCCCTTGATCCCCTTCGTCGACCGCGCCCTCCTGCACCGTGCCGACGAAGACCGCGTCGCCCTCAACATCGGCGGCATCGCCAACGTCACGCTGCTGCCGGCCGTGGGGGAGGTGCAGGGCTTCGACGTCGGACCCGGCAACATGATCATCGACGAGCTGGCGCGGCGTGGTTTTGCCGACACTTGCGACCGCGATGGCGCTGGGGCGGCTGCGGGCGTCGTCGACGATCGCGGGCTCGACGACCTCCTAAGTGACCCCTTTTTGGCAGCACCACCGCCCAAGTCCTGCGGCCGCGAGCAATTCGGCCCAGCCTTCGTCGACCATTGGCTCGGGGCCGATCCGCCGACCAGCCGGCAGGACTGGTGCGACCGGCTGGCCACCGCCACGGCCTTCACCGCCGAAGCCATCGCCCGGGGCATTCGCGCCCACGCACCCGGCACCCGCCGCCTGATCGCGAGCGGCGGCGGGGTCCGCAATCTCACCCTCATGGCCGAACTCGCCCGCCGACTCGGCAATGGTGTCGTGCTCGAGACCAGCGACGCCCACGGCCTGCCCGTCGATGCCAAGGAGGCCATCGGCTTCGCCCTTCTGGCCGCCTGCCGGCTCCACGGCATCCCGGCCAACGTGCCTTCCGCGACCGGCGCCGTCAGGTCGGCGCTGTTGGGCCGAATCACCCGGGTTTGAGCGGTGCAGCAAGCCAGCGGACGCGCCGTGATCGCGGCCTTCTCTTGCCGCTTCTGCCCGGCCTGCGCAACCGAGAGGCGCAAAGGTGCTCGGACCAAATAGCCAATTGGCACGGGGAGCACTCCTCTTTAAGCGCCTAGCGCAACGCCATTCGGGGCATCACCACGATCTGGGAGAAGGGCATGACCGACGTCGTCATCGTCGCAGCCGCACGCACCGCCATCGGTTCGTTCAACGGGACGCTGGGCATGGTTCCGGCGCACCAACTGGGTAGCGCCGTGATCAAGGCCGTGTTGGAGCGGTCGGGTGTCGAGCCGGGCGAAGTTTCCGAGATCATGGTCGGTCAGATCCTCAATGCGGCGCAGGGTCCGAACCCGGCGCGCCAAGCGGCACTCGGTGCCGGTATGCCGGTCGAGGTGCCGGCCTACGGGATCAACATGCTCTGCGGTTCCGGCCTCAAGACGGTGGCGATGGGCAGCCAGGCGATCAAGGAAGGCGACAGCTCCATCGTCATTGCCGGCGGCATCGAGAGCATGAGCATGGCGCCGCATGCCGCGCATCTCCGAGCCGGGCAGAAAATGGGTGACTTGAAGTTCGTCGACACGATGCTCAAGGACGCCCTGATGGACCCGTTCTGCGGCTATCACATGGGCGGCACCGCCGAGAACATCGCTGAGAAGTGGCAGATCACCAAGGACGAGCAGGACGGCTTTGCCGCCAACTCGCAGAACAAGGCCGAGGCGGCGATCAAGGCCGGCAAGTTCAAGGACGAAATCGTTCCGTTCGTGATCAAGAACCGCAAGGGCGACATCACCTTCGACACCGACGAGTTCCCCCGCATGGGCGTGTCGAAAGAGCAGCTCGCCAAGATCCCGCCGGCGTTCAAGAAGGACGGCACGGTCACTGCCGGCAACGCCTCCGGCATCAACGATGGTGCCGCGTTCGTCGTCCTCATGACGGCCGAAGAGGCGGCGAAGCGCGGCCTCAAGCCGCTCGCCCACATCAAGTCCTGGGCGCAGGCCGGCGTGCCGCCGGAGATCATGGGCACCGGCCCGATCCCCGCGTCGCGCAAGGCGCTGGAAAAGGCCGGCTGGAACCAACAGGATCTCGACCTGATCGAAGCCAACGAGGCCTTCGCGGCGCAGGCCATTTCGGTCAACAAGGACCTCGGCTGGGACACCAACAAGGTGAACGTCAACGGCGGCGCCATCGCGCTCGGCCACCCGGTCGGCGCGTCCGGCACCCGCGTGCTCGTCACCCTGCTCCACGAAATGCAGAAGCGCGACGCCAAGAAGGGGCTCACCACCCTTTGCATCGGCGGCGGCATGGGCATCGCCATGTGCCTGGAGCGCTGAGCCGGCGCGAAGAACGTCAGGGAAGAGGCTAGGGGGCTTTTGGCCCCCTAGGACCCCCGAGCAGCGGCTCTGCCGCTGCCACTTGAAAAGTGGCAACGGCAACGCCGTTGCCTGGGGGGTTCAAGGGGGGACCATCAAGTCCCCCCTTTCTCTTTTGCCTTCCCCTCATGGCTGCTCAGCACGTTCCGTGCTTGACATGGCGGGCGAGACGGGGCGCCTTCCGGTGCATGATTTCCGAGCCCCCCAAGCTGCATCTGGCAGGCGATACCGCTTGGCTCGTCGACTTCGGCGAGCGCACGGACGATGCCGTCAACAATGCCGTGATCGCGTTCGATGCCCATGTCCGCGCTGCCGGCTTGGCAGGTATCGTCGAGACGGCGCCCACGATCCGGTCGGTGCTGGTGCGGTTCGATCCGCTGGTGTTGGCGCCGGAGCGGCTGGCCGAACGGCTGCAGGCGTGGCTGACCGAGCGCGACTGGTTGGCCTCGGAGCCGCCCGCGGGCCGTAAGCGTTGGTTCGTGCCGGTGCATTATGGCGGCGAGGACGGGCCCGATTTGGCCGAGGTGGCGGCAAGGCTCGGCATGAGCGAGGCCGAGGTGATCGCCGACCATGGCCGGGCGGCGCAGCGGGTGCGGATGCTCGGTTTTGCGCCGGGCTTCGTCTACACGGGCATGTTGGGCGAGGCGTGGGCGCTGCCACGGCGCAACCAGGTGCGGGCGGCGGTGCCGCCTGGCTCGATTGCGGTCGCGGTGCGGCAGACGGTGTTGACCTCGACCACCGTGCCGACCGGCTGGTGGGTGATCGGTAAGAGCCCCTTTCTCGCCTTCGATTTGGAGCGCGAACGGCCGTTTTTGCTGCAGGCGGGGGACGAGTTGGTATTCGAGGCGATCGGTGCCGAAGAGGCGGCAACGCTCCTGGCCCGCGCCCATGCGGGCGAGGCGGTGGCGCGCGTGGAGCCGATCGCGTGACGGCACGGGGGCTGATCGTTCGCCAGGCCGGGCTCGCCGCCTCGGTGCAGGACTTGGGCCGCCCCGGTTATCAGCGGCAGGGCGTGGCCGAGGGCGGTGCCGTCGACCCGCGCGCCCTGGTCGCCGGTGCGGCCATCCTGGGGCAAGCGCCCGACCTCGCTGCGGTCGAACTGGTCGGGATGGGCGGCCAGTACGAGGCCTTCGGCGGTGCGGTGCGGGTGGCGTTGACGGGGGCGGCGTTCAAGGCGTCGCTCGACGGCCGGCCCGTGCGCTGGAACACGAGCTTCGTGATCGAGCCCGGCCAGGTGCTGGCCCTCGGTGGCTGTGAGCCGGACAGCGGTGTCTATGGCTATCTCCACCTCGGCGGCGGGATCGAGGTGCCAAGGGTGCTGGGCTCGCGCTCGACGCATCTGCGCGCGGTGTTCGGCGGGCATCAGGGGCGGCTCCTGCGGGCGGGCGACCGGCTCGTCGCCGGCCCCGACGCGGCGGGCAAGGTCGGCCTGACGTTCGATAGCCCTTGGGAGGAGCATCCGAAGGTGGTGCGGGTGCTCTGGGGCGTGCAGGCGGGCGAGTTCGCCCCGGCCGAACGCGAGCGCTTCACCGCCACCACCTTCACCGTGACGCCCGCGCGCGACCGCATGGGCATGAAGCTCGACTTCCAGGGCGCGCCGTTCGTGACCGAACGCAGCCTGACGCTCATCTCGGACGCGGTCGTCCTGGGCGACGTGCAGATTCCGGGCGACGGCAAGCCGATCGTGCTGCTCGCGGACCGTCAGCCCACGGGCGGCTATCCGCGGCTCGCCACCGTCATCACCGCCGATTTGCCGGCCTTGGCCCAGCTGCCCGCAGGTGCCCGCTTTCGCTTCCAGCCGGTGAGCGAGGCCATGGCGGTCGAGGCCTTGAAGCGCTACCGTCATGAGCTCGGCGGGTTGGCCGCCGCGGTGCGGCCGGTGCTGCGCTCGCTCGACGACGTGGCCTATCTTCTGTCCGTCAACTTGATCGACGGCGTCATCAGTGGGGACATGGACGACCAATGACGCTCACCGTGGACCTGAATGCCGATCTCGGCGAGAGCTTCGGCCCGTGGTCGATGGGCGCCGACGAGGCGCTTTTGGAGATCGTGACCAGCGCCAACATCGCCTGCGGCTTTCATGCGGGCGATCCGGTGGTGATGGACCAGACGGTCGAGCGCGCACTCGCCAACGGTGTCGGCATCGGCGCCCATCCGGGATTCGACGACAAACAGGGCTTCGGCCGCCGCCGCGTGCTCGGCCTGACCGCCAAGGAACTGGCCACCATGGTGCGCTACCAATTGGGCGCACTGCAGGCGATCGCCCGCGCCCACGGCGGTTTCGTCACCCACGTCAAGAGCCACGGCGCGCTCGGCAACATGGCGAGCGAGTCCGACGAGCTGGCGAGCCAATTCGTCGGTGCGGTGCGGGCGAGCGATCCCGACCTCATCGTGGTCGCCATGGCCGCGACCGCCTTGGAGCGGGCCGCAGCCGATCTCGGCCAGCCGCACGTGCGCGAGGTCTATGCCGACCGTGCCTACAACGACGACGGCACGCTGGTCGCCCGCAACCTCCCCGGCGCCGTCCTCCACGACCCCGATCAGGCGGCCGACCGCGTGCTCCGCATGCTGGAGGAAGGGGCCATCACCTCGATCCACGGCCAGAAGCTCAAGGTCCGGCCCGAAACCATCTGCGTGCACGGCGACGGTCCCGAGGCCTTGACCATGGCGCGGACGATCCGCCGCCGGCTCGAACTCGCGGGCGTCACGCTCGCACCTTTCCATTTGACCCACCCGAAGGCCCAGCCATGAACCCCGAACTCGCGAACAATCTGACGCGCATTTCGACCGCGACGCTCACCACCGTGCTGTTGAAGAAGGGGCTCCGCAACGTGTGGCTGCGCGGACCGATGCCGCTGGTGGGCGAGGGGCAGCGCATCGCCGGGCCTGCCTTCACGCTGCGCTTCGTGCCGGCGCGCGAAGACCTCGCCACGCCCGAGAGCTGGTCGTCGCCCACCTCCACGCGTGCCGCCATCGAGGCCATGCCCGAAGGCTGCATCGCCGTGGTCGATGCCATGGGCGTCACCGACGCCGGCATCTTCGGCGACATCCTCTGCGCACGCATGGCCAAGCGCGGCGTGGCCGCCTTGGTCACCGACGGCGTCGTCCGCGACCTCGAAGGCGTCGAGAAAAGCGGCCTGCCCGTTTGGGCTTCTGGCACCGCCGCACCGCCCTCCGTCGCGGGCCTCACCTTCGTCGCCTGGGAACAGCCCATCGGCTGTGGCGGCGTCGCCGTCTTTCCGGGCGACGTCATCGTCTGCGACCAGGACGGCGCCGTCTGCATTCCCCAAGACCTCGTGGGCGAAGTCGTCGCCGCCGGCCTCGAACAGGAACGCCTCGAAGCCTGGATCGGCAAGGAGGTCGAAGCCGGCGCCGCCCTGCCCGGCCTCTACCCGCCCAACGAAAGCAACCGCAAACGCTATGAAAACGCCCGCATCAAGGGCGAGGCGTAAAAGGCAAGGGCTAGGGGGCTTTTGGCCCCCTAGGACCCCCGGCCAGCGGCGTTGCCGCTGGCAGTTGGAAAGTAGCCACAGCGATGGGCGACAGGGCTTGCCCTGTCGCCCATCGCTGTGGCTTGGGGGTTCCAAAGGGGGCCAAAAGCCCCCTTTGCTTGCCTTGCCTTGCCTTGCCTTCCCTTTCCTTCCCTTTCCTTGCTCGCTTCACGTGTCGTCGTCCGGCTCGTTCGCCTCGACCACCGG
>RECO01000220.1 GCA_007694015.1 Geminicoccaceae bacterium | reverse complement strand
GGGGGGGGGGGGGGGGGGGGGGGCGCCCCCCCCCCCCCCCCCCCCGACCCTTACCTGCCCTTCCCTTACCTCCCCCTTCCCTTACCTCCCGCTTCCCTTGGCTTCCCTTCCCTTGGCTTCCCACTCAGACTACCAACCGCTCGTCACCCCAACAGGATACGCAGCCCGATGACCTTGACCGCTAATCTGCGCCTCGACCCGGATCGTCTGTGGGACAGCCTGGCCGAGATGGCCAGGATTGGCCCCGGCGTTGCGGGCGGCAACAACCGCCAGACCTTGACCGACGCCGACAAGGCGGGCCGCGACCTGTTCCGGCGCTGGTGCGAGGCGGCGGGGATGACGGTGGTGGTCGACGAGATGGGGACCATGTTCGCCCGGCGTGCGGGGGTCGATTCGAGCCTGCCGCCGGTGATGGTGGGCTCGCACCTCGATACCCAGCCGACCGGGGGCAAGTATGACGGTGTGTTGGGCGTGCTGGGCGGCTTGGAGCTGGTGCGCACGCTGAACGATTTGGGGATTCGGACGCGGCATCCGATCGAGGTGGTCAACTGGACCAACGAGGAGGGCTCGCGTTACGCGCCGTCGATGCTGGCCTCGGCGGTGTTCGCCGGGCGCTACAGCCGCGACTGGGCCTATGACCGCACCGATGCGGCCGGCAAGCGGTTCGGCGACGAGCTGGAACGGATCGGCTACAAGGGCACGGAGCCCGTCGGCCAGCGCCCGTTGAAGGCCTTTTTCGAGCTGCACATCGAACAGGGGCCGATTTTGGAGGCCGAGGGGATCGACATCGGTGTCGTGACCCATGGCCAGGGCCTGCGCTGGACCCAGATCACCCTCACCGGCCGGGAGAGCCACACGGGCTCGACGCCGATGCCGCGCCGCTTGAACGCCGGCCTGGGTGCGGCGCGCATCACCGAGCGGGTGCACGACATCGCCTGGCGCTACCCGCCCCATGGCGTCGGTGCGGTGGGGCTCTCGAACGTCTATCCCAACTCGATCAACATCATCCCCGGCAAGGCGGTGCTGGCGGTCGATTTCCGCCATCCCGACCTCTCGATCCTGGAGGCGATGGTGGCGGCCCTGCACCTGGAGGCGACCAAGATCGCGCGGGAATTGGGGCTCGAGATCGCGTTCGAGCCGGTCGGGGCGTTCGACCCGGTGACGTTCGATGCCGACTGCGCAGGTGCGATCCGTGCCGCCGCCGAAAAGCTCGGCTACACGCACCGCGACATCGTCTCGGGTGCTGGCCACGACGCCTGCTGGATCACCCAGATCGCGCCGACGGCGATGGTGATGTGCCCCTGCGTCGACGGGCTCTCGCACAACGAAGCCGAGGCCATCACCAAGGAGTGGGCGGCGGCCGGGGCCAACGTGCTGTTTCATGCCGTGGTGGAGACGGCGGGCGTGGTCGAGGGCTGAGGCCGGTCAGGCCGGCGCACGGTCCTCGGGCGGGAAATCCAGGTCGAGGTCGTGCTCGCGGGCCAGGGCGCGCAGCCGCTCGACGTTTTCGGGTGCCACGTCGAGGTCCAGTTCGACCCGCGCGTCGCCGTCCCGCCGCGCCACCACGGCGGCCAGCTGATAGACGCGGGCGAGGGCTTCCCCGGCCTCGACGGGCAGGCTGAGCAGGGCGCGGGCGCGGCTGGCGCCGAGCTTCGTTGCCACGGCCGCCAGAAGTGCGGCTTCGCCCGCACCGGTCATGGCCGAGCCCAGAATGGCGCCACGACGCGCGGCCTCGGCGGTGACGAGGGTTTTGGCCTCATCGTCGAGCCGGTCCACCTTGTTCCAGAGTTCGATGACGCGGCGCGCCTGCTCGGTTTCGTCGACGCCGAGTTCGCGGAGGACGGTCTCGACGTCGTGGGCTTGCGCCTCGCTCGCCGGGCTTGCGATGTCGCGCACGTGCACGATCACCTCGGCCGCCAGCACCTCCTCCAGGGTGGCGCGGAAGGCCGCGACCAACTGCGTCGGGAGGTCGGAGATGAAGCCCACGGTGTCGCTCAAGGCCACCCGCTCGCCGGTGGGCAGGCGGACGGCACGGATGGTGGGATCGAGGGTGGCAAACAGCTGGTCGGCCGCGTAGACGCGCGCCTGGGTCAGGCGGTTGAACCAGGTCGACTTGCCGGCGTTGGTGTAGCCGACCAGCGCCACCGCCGGCAGCGGGATGCGGCCGCGTGCCGTTCGCTGCAAACCCCGCGTGCGCCGCACCTCTTCGAGCTGGCGCTTGATCTGCACGATGCGGTCGTCGATCCGCCGCCGGTCGAGCTCGATCTGCCGCTCGCCCGGGCCGCCCATGAAGCCGGCCCCGCCGCGCTGCCGCTCCAGATGCGTCCAGGACCGCACGAGGCGCGAGCGCTGGTAGGTCAAGGCGGCGAGTTCGACCTGCAGGCGGCCCTCGGCGGTCTGGGCGCGGGCGCCGAAGATCTCGAGGATCAAGCCGGTGCGGTCGATCACCTTGGCCTCGACCGCCCGCTCCAGGTTGCGCTGCTGGATGGGCGAGAGGGCAGCGTCGACCACCACCACCTCGACGGCATGGGCCTCGACCAGGTCGTGCAGCCAACTCAGCCGGCCGCCGCCGACCAGCGTGGCCGGCCTGGGGTCGCGCAAAGGAAAGCGCGCCGCCTCGACGATCTCGACGCCGAGGCCGCGGGTTAGGCGCACCGCCTCCTCGAGCCGCTCCTCGCCGAGGGCGTCATCGAGCCGCAGGTCGAGTTCCGGCCGAACGACGAGGGCGCGGCCGGTGGCGCTGGCGGGTGGACCGGAGGCCGTGGCTCAGCCCTCGCTACCGGCAGGTGCCGCTGGTGCCGGCACCGGCCCGTCCTGGCCCGGGTCGTAGAGGCGGATCGGCCCCGACGGCATCACGGTGGAGACCGCGTGCTTGTAGACGAGCTGCACGTGCCCATCCCGCCGCAACAGCAGGCAGAAATTGTCGAATGAACTGATCACGCCCTGCAGCTTAACGCCGTTGATCAGGAAGATCGTCACGGCGATCTTGTTTTTGCGGACGTGGTTCAAGAACACGTCTTGCAGATTGGGCGATTTCTCGGCTGCCATAATCGTACCCTTCGGTTGCGGTATTCTTGCTTCAAGACAGCGCGCAACAGCAAACACACACGAGCAGCGCGGACATTATACCACCGGCATGGCATCGGCAACCGTGGCGACGGCGGGCCCGCGATTGCCGAAGACGTGGCGATGATAGGCGGCCTGGAGGCGCCGCGTCACGGGGCCTGGCGTGCCGTCGCCGATCACCTGGTCGCCGACCCGGACCACCGGCATCACCCACGAACTGGTGCTGGTGAGGATGGCCTCGCGGGCGTCTTCGAGTTCGGCCAGGGTGAAGGGGCGCTCGTCGACCGGGATGCCCTCGGCGGCGGCGAGTTCCAGCACCACCGAGCGGGTGACGCCGCCGAGGATCAACGGCGAGAGCGGGTGCGTACGCAGCACGCCTTCGGCGTCGACGATGTAGCAATTGCTGGCGCTGCACTCGGTCACCACGTCGCCGTCGCGGGTCAAGAACGCTTCGTAGGCACCGGCCTCGCGCGCTGCCTGCCGGGCGAGCACGTTGGGCAGCAGGCTGACCGATTTGACCTCGCATTTGAGCCAGCGGATGTCGGGCTGCACGACCACCCCGACGCCCTCGGCATAGGCCTTGGGATCGGGCCGTTTCATGCGCTTCGCGGTGACGATCACGGTTGGCACCGAGGCCTTGGGAAAGGCGTGGTCGCGGGGCGCCGAGCCACGGCTGATCTGGATGTAGACGGTGGCGTCGCGGAGCCGGTTGCGGCGCACCGTCTCCATGACGATCTGCTGCAGCGCGGCCTCGGACATGGGCGCTTCGATGCGCAGGCTGGCGAGCGAGCGGGCGAGGCGGGCGAGGTGGCGATCACCGTCCGACGGGCGGCCATCGACGACCTTCATCACCTCGTAGACGCCGTCCGCGAACTGGTTGCCACGGTCTTCGATGTGCACGGCCGCTTGGCTCTGCGGCACGTAGCGGCCATTCACGTAGGCGATGCGCGCCATGTCGTCCCCTTCCTCGTCGTCAAAAGTAATCCAGGCGCACGGCGAACAGTTTTTCCACCCGCCGCACCACCTGCGAGCGCGCCGCCACGACGACGCGATCGCCCGAGTGCACCACCGTCTCGCCGCGCGGTGTGATCACCTCGCGGCCGCGGACCACGGCCGCGACGATCACCCCGCCCGGCAGGTGGGCATCCCGCAAGGGAATGCCAACCAGGGGTGAGGTTTCCAACGCCTCCGCCTCGAACACCTCGGCCGCACCGTCGACGATCGAGCGCACCGCCCGGATCCGGCCGCGACGGACGTGTTGCAGCACGCTCGACACGGTCGTCTCGCGGGGATTGATAGCAACATCGATGCCAAGTGGCCCGAGGAGCGGGGCGTAGTTGCCGTGATTGATCAGGGTGAAGGCCAAAGGGCAACCCAGACGCTTGGCCAAAAGGGCGGCCATGATGTTGACCTCGTCGTCGTTGGTCACCCCGATCATGGCGTCGGCCGCACCGATATTGGCCTCGCTCAGGACGTCGTTCTCGCGCGCGTCGCCCAAGAGGATGTTGAACTGCGGGCCTCTGACCGCGAGGTCGGCGGCGCGCTCGGCGTTCCACTCGATGATCTTGATGTTGCCGCGTGGATGGCGGTCGTGCAGCAGGCCCGCCAAGGCCCAGCCGACATTGCCGCCACCGGCGATGACGCAGCGCTCGGGTGCCGGCACCTCGTAGCCCATGGCACTCATCGCCCGCTCGATCTGGGCGGTGGCGACGACGAAGAAGACCTCGTCGCCCTCCAGCATCTGGTCGTCGCCGGTCGGCACGAAGAACCGCCCGTCGCGGACGATGCCGATCGTCGTCAGCTTGAGGTCGGGAAACAAGAAGCCCAATTGCTTCAAGGGTGTGTCGAGCATCGGGCAGTCGTGGTGACAGCGGACGGCGATCAGCCGTGCCAGATCGTCCGCGAACGGGACCACCTCCAACGCCCCCGGCACCGCCAGTCGCCGGGCGATCGCCCGCGCCACTTCGAGTTCGGGCGAGATGATGACGTCGATCGGGATGTGGTTGGTGCGGAAGAGATCGTTCCAGCGCGGCTCCAGATAGGCCTGCTGGCGGATACGGGCGATCTTGGTCGGCACCTCGAACAGGGTGTGCGCCACCTGGCAGGCGAGCATGTTGACCTCGTCGGCATAGGTGACGGCGATCAGCATGTCGGCGTCGGCGGCACCGGCCCGCTCCAGCACATCCGGGTGCGAGGCGTGGCCGGCGACGGCCTTGATGTCCAAATTCTCGCCGAGCTTGCGGGCGAGGTCCTGGCGCTGGTCGATCACGGTGACGTCGTGGCCGGCGCGGACCAGATATTGGGCGATGTTCATGCCCACGAGGCCCGCGCCGCACACGACGATCTTCATCGCTCGCCGTCCCCCTGCAGCTCCAACGAGCGGAGCTTGCGGTGCAGGGCCGAGCGCTCCATGCCGACGAAGGCGGCCGTGCGCGACACGTTGCCGCCGAAGCGCTCCAACTGCGCGCTCAAATACGCACGCTCGAAGCGCTCGCGCGCCTCGCGCAGGGGCAAGGTGACGTAGTCGGCGGAATGGATGTCGAGCGCGGCATTGGCGCCGTGGACGATCTCGTGCGGCAGGTGCTCGACGTCGATCGGCTGGCGCGGATCGCCCGGCGCCATGATCAAGATGCGCTCGACCGCGTTCTTCAATTCGCGCACGTTGCCGGGCCAGTCGGCCGCCTGCAGCGTGGTGATCGCCGCTGCCGTGAAGCTGCGCAGATGCAAACCGGCGGCCCGGCTCAGCACCTGGACGAAGTGGTCGACGAACAAGGGGATGTCGTCGCGCCGCTGGTGCAGCGAGGGCACATGCACCGGCACCACGTTGAGCCGGTAGTAGAGATCCTCGCGAAAGCGCCCGGCGGCGATGGCGTCTTCGAGCTGGGCGTGGGTGGCGGCCAGGATGCGGACGTCGACCGCCACCTCCTGGCGGCCGCCGACCCGCTGAAAGCGCTGCTCCTGCAGCACGCGCAAAAGCTTGCCCTGCGTCTCCAGCGGCATGTCCGACACTTCGTCGATCAACAAGGTGCCGGTGTGCGCCCGCTCCAGCATGCCGACCTGGACGACGCGGCCGCCGCTCGGGCCCGCTTCCTCGAGCCCGAACAGCTCCTCGGCCACCCGTTCGGGGGCCAAGGAGGCGGCGTTGATCACCATGAAGGGGCCCTGCGCCCGCCTGGAGCTCGCGTGCAAGGAGCGCGCGACGATCTCCTTGCCGACCCCGGCGGGGCCGGTGATCAGCACCCGGCTGTTGGTCGGCGCCACGCGCTCGATCGCCTGGCGCACCTGGTTGATCGCGGACGAGCGGCCGATCAGCTGGTCGTCGGCGCCGGCGCGCAGGCGCAACTCGGCGATCTCGCGGCGCAGCCGGGCGGCCTCGAGGGCCCGCTCGATCGCGACCAAGAGGCGGTCCGACTTGAACGGCTTTTCGAGGAAGTCGTAAGCGCCCTTGCGGATCGCCTGCACCGCCGTCTCGATGGTGCCGTGGCCGCTGATGATCAGGACGGGCAGCTCCGGCTCGCGGGCGCGGATCGCATCCAGCACCTCGATACCGTCGAGTTCGCTGCCCTCGAGCCAGACGTCGAGCAGCACCAGATCGGGCGGCCGGCGGTCGACCAGCGCCAGGGCCTCGCGGCTCTCGGCGGCGCGCAGCACGCCGTAGCCTTCGTCCTCCAGAATGTCCGCGACCACCTCGCGGATGGCGGCTTCGTCGTCGACGATCAGGATCTCGGCACTCATGCGGCCACGCTATCCAGGGCTCCGGCGGGAAAGGCAAGCGTCACGACGGCCCCGCCACCCGTCCCCGAGGTCAAGAGGAGCCGCCCGCCATGCTCCTCCATGATCCGCTTGACGATGGCAAGGCCGAGCCCGGTGCCGTGTCGCCGCGACGTGACATAGGGCTCGGTCAGCCGTTGCAGGTCCTTGTCGGGCCAACCGGGGCCGTCGTCCATCACGGTGATGGCGAGTTCGGGCCCGTCGCGGTCGATGGCGGTGAGGATGGTCCCGCTCCCCTGCCCCGATTCCTGGATCGCCTGCGCCGCGTTCTGGAGGATGTTGGTGAGCGCCTGGGCCAGCTTGCGGCCGTCGCAGGTGAGCCGCACGTCGCCCGGCGGCGCTTCGACCTCGAAGCGGATGTCGGGATAGCCCGCCCGCTGCAACTCGACCGTGCGCTTGACGATGTCGACCACCGCCTCCTCCTTCAGCTCGGGCGTCGGCATCCGGGCGAAGGTCGAGAACTCGTCGATCAAGCGGCGAATGATCTCGACCTGATCCGAGATGGTGGTGACGCAACGCTCGAAATGCGCCCGGTTGTCGCCGGCAAGGCCCGCATATTTCCGGCCCAGGCGTTCGGCCGAAAGCTGGATCGGGGTGAGCGGGTTCTTGATTTCGTGGGCCACGCGGCGGGCGACGTCGGCCCAGGCCGCTTGCCGCTGCGCCTGCATCAGCGCCGAGATGTCGTCGAAGGTCAAGACATAGCCGTGGATCCGGCCGTCGCTGATCTGGGCCTCGATCCGCATCAAGACGGTGTGCACCCGGCCTTCGCGCACGACGTCGAGCTGCTCGCGCACGGGCGTGTCCGGCCGCTCGGCCGCGTGCGCCACCATGCCCTCGGCTTCGGGGAACACGTCGGCGAGGCGGGCACCGATCATCGCGTCGACGCCAACCCCCAAAAACGCCGCCGCCGACCGGTTGGGCAGAATGATCCAGCCCTCCGGACTGAGGCCGATGACGCCCGCACTCACCCCGCCCAGGACCGTTTCCGTAAAGCGGCGGCGCTCGTCCAGTTCCTGGTTGGCCGCAACCAGGGCGTGACGTTGCGCTGCGAGCTGCGAGGTCATGCGGTTGAAGGCCCGCGCCAGCGTGCCGATTTCCTCGTCCTTCGGCCCTTCGTCGACGCGCACCTGCAGATCGCCGTCGCGGATGCGGTCGGCCGCGAGTGCCAGGCGGCTGATCGGTGTCGCGATCCGGTCGGCGAAGGTCGCCGCCGCCCAAATCGCCGTCAGCAACAGCAACAGCGCGATGGTGGTGAAGATCAAGGTGAAGGTGAGGCGGATGTCCTGGCGGCCGCGGGCGATCGCCTGGTAGTCGCCGACGACGCGCTCGGTCTCGGCGACGTAGCCCAAGACGCTCGCATCGACGAACCGGCCGACGATCAGATAGGCATCGAGAAAGCCGGCGACCCGGACCAGGGCGCGCACCCGATCGTCGTTGCCGCCGGTCAGAATGACGACGTTGCCGCTCGCCGCGTCGGCGACGTCACGGCTGCTGAGTTCGCGCACGTCGATACCGAAGGTGAGGCCGCTTCGGGCCAGTTCCTCGCCGTCGCCGGTGAACACCACCGCCTCGGTCAGCGAGCGCAAGGCGGCCTGGGCGTCGAGCAGCCGGCCGAGGCGTGCCTCGTTGGCGACCAGGAACGGCATTTCGGTCGAGAGGTCGCCCGCCATGGCCAGCGCGTCGGCGCGGATGTTTTCCTTGTGCTCGTTCAGATAGGCGCGGGCGACGTTGAGCGAGTTGGTGAGGGCGCGCTGCACCCGGTCGTTGAACCAGGTATCGAGGCCGAAATTGAAGAAGACGAGGGAGAACACCGAGACCAACAAGGCCGGGGTGACGGCGATCAGGCCGAACATCACCATCATGCGGCCCTGCAGGCTGCGCCCCGTGGCGGCCCGTCGCGCCCGCCACAACGCCCGCGAGCGGCGCGCCACCATGAAGGCGACGAACAGCAAGAGCGCCAGATTGACGTTCAACAGCCAAAGCACGAGGCGTGGTCCCGGACCGCCCTCGCGATTGGCCGCGATCGCGAGCCAGGTCACCCCCCCGCCGAGGCTGACCAGCACCGCGACCAGGAGGACCATGCGCACGGCGATGCTCTGGCCCTCGACCCAACGCCAAGCGTCCCTGAAGGCGCCGCCCACGGCCCGAACCCGTCTCCTGCCGCTCACCCCGTCTCCCATCAAGCCGCGGCCCGCCGTCAGCGCGGGCTGCGAATCACATCGATATCGAGGTCGCGGATTTTCTTGCGAAGCGTGTTGCGGTTCAAGCCGAGGATTTGTGCCGCCCGCAGCTGATTGCCGCGGGTGACGGCCAAGGTCTCGGCGATCAGCGGCCGCTCGACCTCGTGCAGCACCTGTTCGTAGAGCTCGCTCACGTCGTCGACGTCGCCGACCGAGGCGAACAGCCGCTCGACGTGCCGGGTGACGGTGGCCGCCAAGCTGTCGTCGAGCGCCTTGCCCGAGCCGCTGCCGTCGGGGCGCTTGGCCTCCTTGAGCTCGAGCGCCACCAGCTCGGGGCCGATCACGTCCTCGGTGTAGAGCACCACCATGCGGCGGACGAGGTTCTCGAGCTCGCGCACGTTGCCCGGCCATTCGTGCTGCTTCAGGAGCTGGATCGCCTCGGGATCGAACGACTTGAGCGGCAGCCCATCGCCGTGCGCACCGGCCAGGAAGTGCTCGACCAGTGCCGGGACGTCCTCCGCCCGTTCGCGCAAGGACGGCAGCCGGATCGGGACGACGTTCAGCCGGTAGAACAAATCCTCGCGGAAGAGCCCCTGCGCCACGAGTGCCCGCAGTTCGCGGTGACTGGCCGCGAGGATCCGCACGTCGGCCTTGACCGGCTCGCGCGCCCCCACCGGCATGAATTCGCCCTGCTGCAGCACGCGCAGGAGCCGGGTCTGCGCTTCGAGCGGCATGTCGCCGATCTCGTCGAGGAACAGCGTGCCGCCCTCGGCCTGTTCGAAGCGCCCGGCCTTGCGCGTCGCCGCCCCGGTAAAGGCGCCCTTCTCGTGACCGAACAACTCGCTCTCGATCAGCTCCTTCGGGATCGCCGCCATGTTGAGGGCGACGAACGGCCCGTGCCGGCGGCGGCCGTAATCGTGCAACGCCCGCGCCACCAGCTCCTTGCCGGTACCGCTCTCGCCCGAAACCAGCACCGTGAGATCGGTGCCGACGAGGCGGGCGAGGATGCGGTAGATCTCCTGCATCGCCGGCGAGCGGCCGATGATCGGCAGGTTCTCCTCGCCCTCCAGCCGCACCCGGGTGGGATCGCGCCGCGTCTGGGTCGAGCTCAGCGCCCGCTGCACCGCCGCCAGGAGCGTCGCGATGTCGAACGGCTTCGGCAGATACTCGAAGGCCCCGCGTTCGGTCGCCCGCACCGCGGTCAG
Source organism: Geminicoccaceae bacterium (assembly GCA_007694015.1). Classification (GTDB taxonomy): domain Bacteria; phylum Pseudomonadota; class Alphaproteobacteria; order Geminicoccales; family Geminicoccaceae; genus RECO01. The sequence goes on along the minus strand of RECO01000220.1, from coordinate 95 downwards.
GAGCGTGTTCTGCGCACTCATGACGATGATCGGCAGCTCGGGCCGGCGGCTCTTGATCTGCGGCAGGATGTCGAGGCTGTTCTCGTCGGGCAGCA